>CAYMEO010000028.1:0-27377 GCA_964389705.1 uncultured Spirochaetia bacterium | reverse complement strand
GAGGTATGGCATTTGGACCATTTTGTTCACGAAATATCACCCCAGATGAAGCAGGCAAACCCGCGGGCATGGACCTACAGACCTTCATTAATGTTATGCGAACTGGTGCCGATATGGCCCATCCGGGTCAATTGCTCCAGGTAATGCCGTGGCCTACATTTAAAAACATGACTGGCGATGATCTTAGAGCAATCTATGAATATCTAAGTGCGATTCCATCTGCTCAACCTTCGGCAAATGCCCAGTGTATGCCTGAGATGTAGACATACTTGACTTCTCGGATTAGATGCCTAGATTTAGGAAAGCAACGCAGTTTTTCCTGTCCTTAAAGCAGCAAAGCGGGCTTCGGGCAAAGGTTTTCCCAAGAGATTATCGTAGAGGTTAAGTCTATATAAAGAGGTAAAGAACAATGCCATTTTCAGACCTCCAATTCTTCCCACTTGCTTTGCCCTTTTTCCTTATCCTATTTTTCCTCATTGCAATCCTAATCGGTTTAATTGAGATTGGCATTCTAGAATACGCATATGAAAAGATAGGAATTAATCGGCGGTATATATTTATCTTACTGCTCCTGTCACTAATTGGAAGCTATGTGAATATCCCTATTGTGGAATTACCGGCAAGGCGTATAGTCTCGGATCAAGTGGTAACCTATTTTGGTATGCAATATATTATTCCACGGGTCTACCACTGGCAGAGAACGGTTATTGCAGCCAATCTCGGAGGGGCAATTATACCGGCATTACTCTCTGTCTACCTTCTTTTGAAAAATAGGATTTATGGCCGGGGTCTTATAGGCTCAGCCATTGTGGCATTTATAGTACACTCAATGGCTGAGCCTGTTCCTGGTGTGGGAATTGCTATACCGGTATTTATTCCCCCTTTGGTTGCAGCTGGTACAGCCCTTCTTCTCTCTCAGCGATTTGCCCCGCCTCTGGCCTATATATCAGGGAGTATGGGAACCCTAATTGGTGCAGACCTATTGAATCTCGGTAGGATTCAAGAGCTCGGTGCCCCTGTTGCCTCTATAGGCGGAGCCGGAACATTTGACGGGATTTTTGTAACTGGAATACTAGCGGTTGTATTGGCATGATTAAGTATAGAGAATGCAAAAGAATACCCCTTACCCATCCCCTGGGTATAAAAAGGCTATATGAACAATAGGCGCCCGATCAGGTGCCAGGCACAATTATTAGAGTTAATAGCTACTGACCTAATTTCCGGTATTTAAAGGGGAATTCAACACATGAGTTGTCAGCCTACTGATACCGTGGTCTGCATGGAGACCGCATTCCTTTTGTGGGTCTGTTTCCCACCACCAACGGCCTGCCCTTAGGTCTTCACCCGGTTTTATCGGGCGAGTGCAGGGAGCACATCCGATGCTCGGATAACCCCTATCATGCAATTTATTATACGGGACATTATTCTTTTTGATATAATCCAAAACCTGATTCCAGGTCCAATCAATGATTGGATTTATCTTCACTATGCCGCCGTGCTGGACATCAATCTCGATCTTGCTTGCTACCGCCCGGGTCTGGGTTTGGTCGCTCCTCAGTCCGGTTATCCAACCGTCTAGTGTTGCCAATATCCTGTTTAATGGATTAACCTTTCTTACTCCACAGCAGAGCTTTCTGTTCTCTATGCTTTTATAAAACAGGTTCATTCCATGAGCCCGAACCATCTGCTCGACTTCCTCATGATTTGGAAACAGGACCTCTATATTAATTCCATACCTATTTCTTATCTCATCCATCACATCGTATGTTTCCTGATTAAGTCTGCCCGTATCCAATGTAAAGACCCTCGCCTCCGGATTTATCTTCATCATCATATCAATTACAACTACGTCCTCCGCCCCAAAGCTAGATGCAAGGGCAACCTTTGGATGAAGATTATTGAGCGCCCAACTGAGAACCTCCTGTGGGCTTTTACTCGCATACTCTCGATTTAACCTCTTTATCTCCTCGAGTTCCATCTTACCCTCCATAATTTTTGTATTTGTGTTTATTATCTCCATTCATCTGTTATAGAGACAAATTCCCCTACAGAGATCTAAAGACTCTCATAGGCCTCCATCAAAATCCTTCCCACCTCTGGCCTTGTAAATTCAAGAGGCAGTTCCTTTTTCTCCTTTAGCAATTCCCTTACCTTAGTCCCGCTTAAAATAACGTGAAACTCCTGCGTGTGGGGACATGTCTTTGTTGTAACCATTGAGGCACATCTCTTACAATAAAAGGCATGGTCAAAAAACAGAGGCGTGATTCCTATCTCCTCCGGCTTGAATTCATCAAAAATCCTATGGGCATCATAGGTTCCATAATAATTCCCCACACCTGCATGGTCACGCCCCACGATGAAATGGGTGCAGCCGTAGTTCTTCCTTATAAGCGCGTGAAAGACCGCCTCCCTTGGGCCTGCATACCTCATTGCAGCAGGAAGCACAGATAGCACCACTCTATCTTTCGGATAGTAATTTTCAATCAACACCTTGTAGCACTCCATCCTTACATTGGCTGGAACGTCATCGCTTTTTGTCTCACCGACGATCGGATGAATTAAAAGGCCGTCTGACATCTCAAGGGCACATTTCTGGAGATACTCGTGTGCCCGGTGTATTGGGTTTCTTGTTTGAAACCCAACCACCCTCCGCCATCCCCTTTCTTTAAACAGACTCCTTGTCTGCGCAGGCTCTAGTCTGTATTCGGGAAACTCGGGATTTGGAGGGCGATTTATCAGACTGATATTGCCTCCAAGAAGCACATCACCTTGAGAATAAACTATCCTAACTCCGGGATGGGCATCATCCGTAGTTCTATAGACCTCCCTAGCCTCTTTTTTCTTATCATAAGAGAACTTCTCCCGAAGATGCAATACAGCAATAGAATTTCCCGCCCCGTCAATGAGAACCACATCCTCCCCCTCTTTGAGACCCAAAGCCTCATCTTTTGTTACCGGAAGCGTAATCGGAACACTCCAGGGAAGCCCATTTTTTAATCTCATATTCTCAACCACACTTTCATAGTCATCTCTTCCCATAAAGCCCTCATTGGGACTCATCGCACCAACGGAGATGAGTTCTAGATCCGACACAACCCTTGGGGAAACAAAAATCCTTTTTATCTCTTTTGACCTTCTTATTAGCTCCTCTCTTTCTTGACCCTCAACAACCCTATTTATCAACCTTCCGCCGTGAGGCAGAATTGTGTTTTCCATCTCTGTGAGTCTCCTTAAAAACCCAACATTGCCGTAACACCGTATTTGAAAGACAATGAAGATAAGGCGTAACTTGCACCTATAGCAAAAAACGGGATTACAAACCAAAATAACGCAATCCGCACCACATGCCTGTTTTCAGCCGTCGCAGAAAAGCCCTGATTCGCACATGAAAACCCTATCACCCCTGCAGTAGTAATCTCGGATAAAGAAACCGGTATACCGAATACCGAAGCAATAAGTATAAGGATTGCTCCGATAAGTTCAACAGAGATAGCCCTCAGTGTGCAGATCTCCGTAATCTCTTTTCCTACAGTCTCTAAAACCCTGCCTCCAAGGAGTATTGCACCAAGGCCCATACCTAAACCGGCGAGAACCGCCCCAAAGGATGGACTTATAAGGCCCATGCCCACAAGGGGACCGATAGATGTCGCGGCGTGGTTAGAGCCGGCAGAGAAGGCAATAGAACATCCCGATAGGGTAATAAGAAAACCAAGGATTCTCCTTATCCTACTTTCTGAGTACCGATCTGTAAGAAATCTGAGGACTCTAAAATATAGGTACCTCCCGGCAATATAATTCAAAGACCAGGCGATAAATGGGGTGATTATCCACCAGCTAATGATCTCAATGAACTTCTTCACATTTAGGGCATGCGAATACAGTCCAACACCTGCAACGGCACAAACAATTGCGTGTGTTGTCGCAATCGGGATGCGGATTATATTTGCCCATGAGATGAAGAATATCGCAATTATAAGAACTATCAAAACAAGATCGAAATGGGATGAAAGCACAGACTCTGGAACCAATCCCCCGCTCAGGGTTTTAATCACACGTGCACCTGCCAAAAATGCCCCCATGAGTGCAAACACGGCAATTAAGATTACAGCCTCCCTTTTAGACCTTACCCCAGCTCCATAAGCCGTAGCCATTGATGCAGCAGAGTTGTTGGCCCCGATGTTGAGGGCAAGAAGTGTAGAAAGAGCCATCGCAATTGGAAAAGCAATATTCATATCCTAGTCTCTTTTATCTAAAACCTTAATAGATATCGCAAAGAAAATGCCATAAAGAAAGTCTACTGTTTTCAAATAATTAGGAACACCACCAATACAATTTCTTGATTATTTCTTAATCACCCTGTATATTTCTGCTACAATAGATAAAAAATGAAAGGTCGAGTTGTTTTACTAACCAAAGATTCAAAACTGGTAAAAGAGGTAGAAAATACCCTGCCTCAGAACGTAGAGCTATACACATGTGGGGAGGTTGAGAAGGCGCATGGTGCGGACATAGTCCTCCTCGATGTGGACAGCCTAGGAATCGGTGGACTGAGCCGATTGAAAGACGAATCCTTCGTAATAATAATAACTTCCCAAAGGGGGACGAGATACCTGATTGAATCAATGACGTTTGGGGCGTTTGATTGCGTCTTTAGACCGCTTAAGGGCTCTACACTCCATGAATCCCTGGGACGTGCCCTTGGAATAAAATCTGAGATCCAAAAGAACGTGATTAAATTCCCAGGAGAGGTAGAGGGCAGCAGTGTCACATGTGCAATAGTCGGAAACTCACATGCGCTCCAAGAGATATGCAAGCTCATAGGACAGGCCGGAAGGGTTGATGTTCCTATACTAATTACAGGGGAGAGCGGAACCGGAAAGGATCTCGTTGCAGAATCAATATGGAAAGTAAGCACAAGATGGGAGAAGCCGTTTGTCATAATAAACTGTGCGGCAATCCCTGAGACCCTGCTTGAGGCAGAACTATTCGGATATGAAAAGGGGGCCTTCACTGGGGCAAATTCATCGCACATGGGAAAGTTTGGGGAAGCCGATGGCGGTGTAATCTTCCTTGACGAGATTGGTGATATGTCGCTTTCCCTTCAGGCAAAGGTGCTCCGTGTGCTCCAAAACGGCACATTCAACAGGATTGGGGATAACAAGGAGTTTAAAACAGATATCCGCGTAATTGCTGCAACGAATAAAGACCTTGAAGAGATGGTTCGTCAGGGAAAGTTTAGAGAAGACCTTTACTTCCGTATAAATGTTGTGAGAATCCACCTGCCCGCACTAAGAGAGAGAAAAGAGGATATACCGCTTCTGGTTGAATGCTTCACGCGCCGATACAGTGCTCAAGCGGGAAAGGATATAAAAGGTGTAAGTAAAAAATTTTTAGACAAACTCATGGAATATGAATGGCCCGGAAATATAAGAGAATTAGAAAACACGGTAAGAAAGGCAATCGTCTTTGCAAAGACCCCCTTTCTCACCTCCTATGATTTGAATCTTGGTGAGCCGGTTTCTTTTACAGGGGCAAAAGAGCCCGTCTCATTTACAGAACCGCTCCGCGATGCCATAAGAAACCTATTCCGCTCGCGTGGAAAGAATGGGAATGTATATAGCCAAATCCTGAGAGAAGCCGAGGAGATTCTCCTTCAGGAAGCGCTCAACGCAAGTGGCTGGAACCGCTCTAAGGCAGCAAGACTCCTCGGTATAAACCGCCTGACACTTAGGAGAAAACTCGAGGAGTATAATTTGGGACTTCCTAAAGGCTTACCTTAAGTTGCTTTTGACTAGGATGGTACCTAAAACTTACATCATCACTACGTATTGTGCAGGCTAAAATGTAACCAAGGGTGTTGACAAGGGGCCGCTATTTATTAAGATAAACCAAAGGCATCCTTTCTAGAATCAGGGGACTATATGTATTCTGACTTACAATTCACGCGACGTGAGTTACTAAAGCTATCTGGATTGGCCACTATTGGAGTAGCACTTTGGAATTTAGGCCCATCTCTAGGGTCTCTGTCTCAAGCTCAAGCTACCCGGACTATTTCCATAAATGGTGGTGAGGAGATTCTGCTCAGACTAATGAATGGGAATAAGCTTTATGTGGCTGGGAAATCTCGTCATCCTCACCAAACATCGGCACGCCGTCTAGAGGTTGCCAATGGCCAAAAGCCCTTTGCTGTGATCCTGGGATGTTCTGATTCTAGAGTACCACCGGAAATTCTTTTTGATCAGGGACTCGGGGACTTATTTGTGGTTCGAGTTGCCGGCAATATTGTCGACAACGCAGTTGAGGGTAGCATAGAATATGCTGTAGAGGAGCTTAGGGTACCACTGATTATGGTGCTTGGACATGAAAAATGCGGGGCAGTTAAAGCCGCAGTGGATGTTGTTGAAAAAG
This sequence comes from uncultured Spirochaetia bacterium, assembly GCA_964389705.1. GTDB lineage: Bacteria > Desulfobacterota_D > UBA1144 > Nemesobacterales > CSP1-2 > PSLL01. Next base: position 20,969 of record CAYMEO010000028.1, on the reverse strand, counting down.
GTGGTCAAATACCAGGTAAAATCGAGAGTATTATAAACTCAATAAAGCCGGCAGTGGAAAAGGTTAAAGGTAAGCCCGGAGATCTTCTTGAGAATGCAATTGATTCTAATGTGCTGATGGTTGTAGAGAAACTGAAGGCCTCAAGATCGATTATTGCTAAATTTGTAGAGGAAGGTCAATTGAAAGTAGTAGGTGCTAAATATGAATTAAAAAGTGGAATAGTAAGGATTCTTACATACAACCTGTAGAACATCTACACTAGGGAATATCAACGTAGGAAGAATAGTTCATATACCGTAACGAACAATAATCAACACACTTGGGATAACCATATAACAACTAGCCCTAACTTTCCTCGATTTCATTTATTAGGTCTCTGTGCTTAACTCTCTTTTCTTTCTCTTTATCCTTTTTTGATTTTATAACCATTCCGGCTCTAGGCGTCTTCTTTCTGATCCTAAAGAAGCCTTCAAACCCAGACTTGGACTCATTCTTTTTGAGTTCCTTTTTCATTGGATATTTGACTTCAGGAATAATACAAAACCAATTAGGGAAAGCATTACTGAGGTATAGTAAATCTTAGCAATTTGAATTGTTATTTTGCCATTCCCCCATAAGAGATCGGCCTTGTATCACCCAGGGTTTTTACAAGTGTATTAATAAATTCCTCTGCATGCTCCCAGCAGAAAAAGTACGTAAGTGTGACTCCACTACCAGTAGGGCCAGAGAGTTTAGACAGTGAGAACGTTTCATAATGCCTACTACACAAATCCTTTTTACACACAGCGCATTCCTTTATCGCCTGCCTTGATCCATCATTAGTACAAGCGCCCTTTTCATCCACGTAGTCACACTGAAAGACCTCAACAGTCACAGTTTTTTTAGACATCTCCTGATTATCCCCCTTTTGGTTATATGAGTTTCTCTAGTGTAAGCAATGGGATTTTCCAGATATTTATTATATTGATTTACCAAATCAGTAGCAAATAACCCATAACGCCCACTATCCAATCGAATTCTCAAAGATGCACTACAACCCACTGTCAAGGCAGGTTCGTCGTTCCCATAAGATATCTGTCACACTCGCGTGCGGCACCGCGCCCTTCATTGATTGCCCATACAACCAGACTCTGACCACGACGCATATCACCCGCGGCAAAGACCCCCTTTATATTTGTGGAAAATTTCCCGTGTTCGGCCTTGACATTTGAGCGCTCATCTCTCTCAATCCCAAGCTGATCTAAAAGGGTATCTTCTGGACCAAGAAATCCCATAGCCAGAAGCACCAACTGTGTAGGCCATACCTTTTCTGTGCCGGGAATTTCCCTGAATGTGGGTCTGCCGTTATCGCCCTTACGCCATTCAATCTGAACGGTATGGAGCTCTTTAACATGTCCATTTCTATCACCGACAAATCTCTTAGTCATGACGCTATATCTGCGTGGATCCCTTCCGAATACAGCAACTGCCTCTTCCTGGCCATAGTCAAGTCGGTATATTTTTGGCCACTGAGGCCAGGGATTATCCGGAGCACGCTCCTTGGGCGGCATAGGCAGGATCTCAAATTGGACCAAGCTCCTGCATCCGTGACGTATAGCCGTAGCAACACAATCTGTGCCTGTATCACCACCACCGATAATGATCACGTCCTTATCCTTAGCAGATATATATTTACCGTCCTGAAGATTACTATCGAGAAGGCTCTTTGTATTTGCATGGAGAAATTCCATTGCAAAGTGAATCCCCTTGAGATTGCGCCCCTCTATGGCCAAGTCTCGAGGTTTGGTAGCCCCGCCGCAAAGGACGACTGCGTCAAATTCCTTAAGGAGTCTATCGGCGGGATAATCCCTGCCGACCTCAGTATTTGTTATAAACTCGACCCCTTCCCTTGCCATAATGTCGACTCGACGCTGAACTATCTTCTTGTCAAGGTGGGGATTAGGAATGCCATACATGAGGAGTCCTCCAATGCGATCGGCCCGTTCAAATACGGTTACCCAGTGACCGGCCCTATTGAGCTGTGCTGCGCATGCAAGCCCGGCAGGCCCTGAGCCTACTATGGCAACCCTCTTACCCGTGCGCCTATCAGGCGGCTCTGGAACCACCCATCCCTCTTCAAATCCCCTATCAATAATACTGCACTCTATGCTTTTGATTGCAACTGGCGGTTCATTAATCCCCAGAACACATGCCGCCTCACACGGAGCAGGACAGATTCTCCCCGTAAACTCAGGAAAATTGTTAGTCTTATGAAGACGATTGAGCGCCTCTCTCCAGAGACCTCTGTAGACCAGGTCATTCCACTCTGGTATAAGATTGTTAACTGGACAGCCCGATGTCATGCCGCCAAGTATAATCCCCGTGTGGCAAAACGGCAGACCGCAATCCATACAGCGTGCCCCCTGGATACGGAGTTTCTCCTCAGAAAAGTGCAGGTGAAACTCATCCCAATCGCGAATCCGCTCAGCCGGCGGCCGCTCTGATGGAAGCTCACGAGGGTATTCTAAGAATCCTGTAGGCTTACCCATTAATAAATAATCTCCAAAGATTAAATCCCAAAACCTTATAATTTCTAAATACTATTTTCATTCAGAGCCAAAAATCAATCTTTAAAGCTACCTTAGAATAAATACCCCATAGGGCACCTAGATATTTTTTCCCGTAGCCTTGTGTTCTGTCAACCACTCCCCTATTGGGCTTTGTGATTCGGGCTTGGTATATTTTGGATTGTGGGAAAGAATCCTAAATCTTTCACCTAACGCCGTTATAGTCCACAACGAGAGTAAAAAACCCCAGCGAAATCGAGCTATTGGCTAGGATTTACTAAACAGCAACTCCAATCTAGTTCCCGCTGATACGTGCAAGATCGCGCTTGTTTTCTTCAAATGCGGCCATAATGGCTTCATCCCCGCTTAGACCCGTTTGCTGGACGCGCCTCATTGCTTGAATCATGCGTTTATAGTCCTTGGGCATGACCTTGACAAATCTTGGCACTATATCTTCCCACGACGATAGAATCTCCCACGCCCTATGACTCCCCGTATATTCGGCATGTCTACGAATCATCTCTTTTATCTCTAAAATCTCTTCCTCATCTTCAAGCCGCTCAAGGTAGACCATATCCTGATTGCAGCGGCGATGAAAATCATCGGTTTCATCTAAAACATAAGCGATGCCTCCGGACATACCGGCTGCAAAGTTCCGTCCAGTCGGACCAAGAACAACGACACGCCCGCCCGTCATATACTCACAGCCATGATCACCTACCGCCTCGACAACGGCATGGACACCGCTATTTCTTACGCAGAATCTCTCACCAGCCATGCCGCGAATATACGCCTCTCCAGAGGTTGCCCCATAGAACGCAACATTACCAATTATGACATTCTCCTCCGGAACAAACGTCGAGCCCCTAGGGGGATAGACAATGATCTTGCCGCCCGAAAGCCCCTTGCCAATATAATCGTTTGAATCCCCTTCAAGGATAAGTGTAATACCTCTTGGCACAAATGCCCCGAAGCTCTGTCCTGCTGAGCCTTGGAAGTGCAGACGAATGGTATCATCGGGTAATCCCTCTGCACCGTATCGTCTTGTGAGTTCACTTCCTAACATTGTCCCTACGACACGGTTAATATTGCGTATAGGGAGTACAGCCTCGACGGGTTCTCCCCTCTCAAGTGCCGGTTTGCAGAGTTCTAATAGAACCTGGTTATCAAGCGAGTTTTCGAGTCCATGGTCCTGGGGAATTTGACAATACCGCCCAACATCAGGAGGAACATCGGGCCGATAGAGTATATTTGAGAGATCGAGCCCCTTTGCCTTCCAGTGGTCTATGGCTTTTTTCATCTCGAGTTTGTCTGTACGCCCGATCATCTCGTTGACTGTGCGGAAGCCAAGCTGTGCCATCAACTCACGCATCTCCTGGGCGATAAACCGCATAAAGTTAACGACATGATCAGGGTTCCCCTGGAACTTCTTGCGGAGCTCCGGATTCTGAGTTGCCACGCCTACAGGACAAGTATCAAGATGACAGACACGCATCATGATACATCCAAGCACAATAAGAGGAGCCGTAGCAAACCCAAACTCCTCTGCGCCGAGTAGGGCCGCTATTACGACATCCCGACCGGTTTTGAGTTGCCCGTCGGTCTCTATAACAATACGGCTGCGCAGATTATTGAGGAGCAAGGTCTGATGGGTTTCAGCCAATCCCAATTCCCAAGGCAGACCAGCGTGTTGGATACTCGTCTGTGGTGATGCACCCGTTCCCCCCTCATAACCGCTAATCAGAACAACATCGGCGTGTCCCTTTGCCACACCAGCCGCTATGGTGCCGACACCCACCTCTGACACAAGCTTAACGCTGATTCGAGCCTGAGAGTTGGCGTTCTTAAGATCATGTATCAATTCGGCCAGGTCTTCAATTGAGTAGATGTCGTGATGCGGGGGAGGTGAAATCAATCCTACCCCAGGGATCGAGTGTCGCACACGGGCAATCCAGGGATAGACCTTTGCCCCCGGAAGCTGTCCTCCTTCCCCAGGCTTTGCACCTTGGGCTATTTTAATCTGCAGCTCCTTTGCCATTGTAAGGTATAGACTTGTAACACCAAATCTCCCTGATGCGACCTGCTTGATTGCACTGTTTCTTGAATCACCATTGGAGTCGAGAATGTATCTTGCCGGGTCTTCCCCGCCCTCACCTGTATTGCTCTTACCTCCAATGCGATTCATGGCAATTGCCAGGCTTTCATGTGCCTCTTTGCTTATAGAGCCATAGGACATAGCCCCGGTCTTGAAACGCTTAACGATTGATTCAACCGGCTCCACCTCCTCAATTGGAATAGGCTCGGGCGCAAATTTAAATTCAAGAAGCCCGCGTATCGTACAGAGCTTTTTAGACTGGTTGTTTACAAGATCCGTATACTCCTTAAAGGCCTTGTAATCGTTGCTTCGACATGCGTATTGAAGCTTGTGCACCGTTTCGGGATTAAACATGTGATATTCCCCATCCTGGCGCCACTGATACTTTCCGCCCACATCGAGTGTTTTTCCATCAACCTGACGGTCTGGGAAAGCGTGGGTATAGCGCATCCTAACCTCATCGGCAATTACATCAATCCCTACACCCCCTATACGCGAAGGGGTCCATGTAAAATACCTATCAATCACACTCTGGTTGAGCCCCAGTGCCTCAAATATCTGGGCCCCACGGTAGCTCTGAATCGTGGATATACCCATCTTTGACATCACCTTGACGACCCCTTTTACAATGGCCTTGTTATACCTCTTTACCGCCTCTTTATATGTCACTCCAGTGAGCAATCCCTGACGTATCATGTCGTCTAGGGTTTCGTATGCAAGATACGGATTGATCGCCCCCGCACCGTATCCAATCAAAAGCGAGAAGTGATGCACCTCACGCGGCTCTCCCGATTCGAGAACCAATCCAACCTTTGTACGCGCACCTTCGCGAATTAGATAGTGATGAAGCCCTGAGACCGCCAGGAGAGCAGGTATAGGGGCATTTTCACGGTCAATTCCCCGATCAGAGAGGATTATTATGTTTGCCCCTTCGGATATGGCATGGATTGCACTTTGGCACAGGTCATCCATAGCCTTTTCTAATCCAGGTCCCCCCTCAGAAACCCTAAATAGGATCGGAAGCGTAACAGACTTAAAGCCGGGGATATTTATATGGCGGAGCTTCTCGAGTTCCTCATTTGTGAGTATCGGGGTTTTAAGCTTGATTTGACGACAGCTCTCTGGCTCTGGCTTTAGAAGATTTCTCTCCGGGCCAATCGTTGTTTCAGTTGCTGTAATTAGCTCTTCGCGTATAGAATCAATAGGAGGGTTTGTAACCTGAGCGAATAGCTGTTTAAAATAATTGTATAAAAGCTGGGGCCTATCAGAGAGCACTGCGATCGGCGTATCGTTACCCATAGACCCAACCGGCTCAACACCATCCTTTGCCATAGGGGCCATGATGATGCGAAGGTCCTCAAACGTATACCCAAACGCCTGCTGACGCTGTATAAGCATATAATCACTCGGTCTCGAGGTATAAGGGGCTTCGGGTAAATCCTCAAGTGATACCAGGTTCTCATTTAGCCATAGCCGGTAGGGATGCTCAGTTGAAATCCTTAGCTTTAATTCCTCATCTGATATAATGCGCCTTTCTTGTGTATCTACTAGAAACATGCGTCCTGGTTGGAGACGTCCCTTATGAAGCACGCGCTCAGGCGGAACATCAAGCACCCCGACCTCGGATGCCATTATCACAAGACCGTCTTTTGTAACATAATAGCGCGATGGACGCAGACCGTTCCTGTCAAGCACCGCGCCGACCCTTATGCCGTCTGTGAATGCAATTGAAGCAGGACCATCCCAAGGCTCCATAAGGCAGCTGTGATACTCATAAAATGCCTTCTTCTCATCGCTCATACCCTCGTGGTTTGACCAAGGCTCAGGGATCATCATCATAACTGCATGGGGCAATGAACGGCCAGAGAGAATCAGAAACTCAAGGCAGTTGTCAAACATTGCCGAATCGCTTCCATCAGAATTGATTATAGGTAGAATCTTCTTAATATCGTCTCTAAATAGATCGGATTCAAACATCGATTGGCGTGTGTGCATCCAGTTTATGTTTCCGCGAAGGGTATTGATCTCTCCATTGTGTATAAGATAGCGATACGGATGGGCACGCTCCCAACTTGGGAATGTATTTGTACTAAAGCGCGAATGGACAACGGCAAGAGCAGTCTCCATATCTGGGTCAGTTAGTTCCGGATAAAACTCTGCAACCTGCTCTGCCATAAGCATCCCTTTATAGACGATTGTCTTATAAGAAAGGCTGGGAATATAAAAATAATCACCCCCTTCCATCCCCGAATAGCGGATGGCATTCTCAGCACGCTTACGAATAACATAGAGCTTGCGCTCAAATGCCATATCGTCTGCAATCTTAGAGTTACGCCCAATGAAAACCTGACGTATAAATGGCTGATGTGATTTTGCAGTATTTCCTAAGGTGGTGTTGTTTGTAGGTACAGTGCGCCATCCAAGAACATACTGTCCCTCTTCTTTTATAATCTCCTCAAAACGCCTTTGGCAATCACGACGAAGGGCCGGATCAGGAGGCAGAAATACCATTCCCACACCATACTCTCCAGGAGAAGGGAGAGGAATCTTCAGTCCGGCACATACCCTTTTGAGAAATGCATGGGGAGTCTGCAGGAGAATCCCAGCACCGTCGCCCGTGTTTGGCTCACAACCGCATGCACCGCGATGGTTGAGGTTGACAAGGACGGTTAGGGCCTGACGCACAATCTCATTTGACTTTTTTCCTTTGATGTTTACAACAAATCCTATGCCGCAGGAGTCATGCTCAAATTGCGGATCATAAAGACCCTGTTTTGGAGGAAATCCCGTTGACCCCATAGTACCGCCTCCTCAATTTACATCTCAGCCTTTTCATTTTAACTATGTTTAGATAAACAATCAAGGATGAGAAAACGAAAATGAGAAAAATTATTCCCTATAGAGATTCGTTATAGGAAAACGGCGGTCTTTGCCGAATGCTCTTACGGTGATTTTTATGCCTGGCGGTGATTGCCTTCGCTTATACTCGTTTAAATCTACCATCTTTATTACCCGCTTCACTATATCCTCATCAAATCCAAGGGCAATGATTTCCTCTACGCTTAAATCATCTTCTACATAGGCCTTGAGTATTGGATCGAGGATGTCATAAGGAGGAATAAAATCCGTATCCTTCTGATTTGGTCTCAGCTCTGCTGAAGGAGGCTTTTCTAAAACGGCCTTTGGAATCAGTTCCTTTCCCTTCCACTTGTTGTAGAACTCTGCAATGCGATAGACAAGTGTTTTTGGCACGTCTTTTATTACCGCAAATCCCCCAGCCATATCACCATAGAGCGTACAGTATCCAACCCCCATTTCGCTCTTATTCCCAGTGGTAAGCACGAGCCAGCCGAACTTGTTAGAGAGCGCCATAAGTATATTTCCGCGAATCCTTGTCTGAATATTTTCTTCAGTTACATCATGTTCCTTTCCAATGAAAACTTGAGATAGCATATCAAGGTATGCGCTAAATGCCTTCTCAATAGGAATGGTAAGGAGCTCAATTCCCAGGCCCTTGGAAAGTTGCTCAGCATCCCTAATGCTCCCTTCAGAACTGTATCTCGATGGCATTCTCACTCCGATAACATTCTCATTTCCCAAGGCCTCTACTGCAATTGCCGCAACCAGAGAAGAATCAATTCCACCGCTTAGACCCACTAAAACCTTTTTAAACCCGTTTTTCATAACATAGTCTCTCGTTCCAAGAACGAGTGCCCGAAAAACCTCTTCTTCTACACACATAAATTCCTCAACTCTATGGATAATCTGAGGTCTGGAATCTCTTTCAGATTTCGACTGAGCAAGCGTGATTAATTGGGCCTCCCTAGATTCAACCCTAAGAGCATATTTTTCCTTTCTCCTTCTCGGATCGTGAAGACGAGAACGGAAAACCCTATCAGGGGATATATCCGCAATGAGAAGCTCTTCTCGGAATCCAGAGGCGCGGGCTATTACTTTGCCGGTCTCTCCTATTACAACGCTATGCCCATCAAATACGAGTTCATCCTGTCCTCCTACAAGGTTGCAGAAAACCACAACCACTGAATAGTCTGACGCCCTCACAGAAAGCATCTGCTCCCTTGACCTGACCTTTGAGGCATAATACGGAGAAGAGGAGATATTTATAATTACCTGAGCATCTCCCAATATTGCCTGCTCTCTTGTTGGATCTCCCGGATACCATATGTCTTCACAAATGTTTACCCCAAAAGTTACATCACCCAATTTGTAAACAGGGGCGCGGGTCCCCGATTGGAAATACCTGTTTTCATCAAAGACCCCATAGTTCGGAAGGTAACGTTTATGATAAATGTCTACTAAATCTCTATTGTGTATTATCGCAGCAGCATTATATATGTCCTCTTTTTTATCCACAAAGCCAACTACTAAGGTGAGCCCATCCGAAGCCGCCCGGATTTTATCGAGGACTTCTAAATTATCCTCTATGAAACTCGATTTCAGTAATAGGTCTTCGGGCGGATACCCAGTGACGGCGAGCTCTGGAAAGCACAGAATGTCTACGCCGAGACTTCTTGCAGATTCTATGTATTCGAGAATCTTTTTGAGATTCCCCCTCAGGTCCCCAACGCATACGTTAATCTGACCTAGTCCTACTCTGAGGGTATCCATATTTCTATAATATCATACTTATGAAAGCCGTACCAAGAAAGATACAGGACTGAGTTTCACAGACCCCCTGTAGCCTCATAGACGATATTTGAGAGAAAGTGAAACACTATATTCCCCCAGAGTGTCCCCGATGTGGCATACATATAGCCCATAACGATTGACGGGAAAAAGGTAAGTAGGGTTTTTGCACAGCCGCTGCCGCTCAATCCACCACCGACACACCCTGTAACAAAGTGGCCAACGGCAAAAAGCAGACTCACAGCCAAGATTCCCCATAAATCATTTCCTATCTTTTCCTGGAGGTACCCACGAAAAAAGACCTCTTCCGGCAAAGCAACAAGAAAGAGCTCTAATACGATAAGCGAATATGAGACCCTGCCAAGTTGCAGTGGCTTGCCCACAATAATCACATAAAGAGAGAGAACGACAACCGACACGGCAATCCCTAAAATCACGCCGTCGAGATTGGGCCTAAGCCCTTTTAAGTTGGTTCTCATCACAAATGGCGCCGAAAATAGTAAGACCGCAGAGAGCGGTATAACAAATCCGGGGAGAAACCTCCTAAGTGCCGTAATCGCACATACAACAAACACATACACCCCGATAGGGCTTAGTAATTCAAGCCTCGATTTATTCTTATCAATACTTGTCTGATTTTCCATAAATCAGCCCGAGAAGAGGAGACCTTAAAAATACACAAGATAGTCAGAGAGGTCAATTCTTTGACTATCTCCACCTAAACCAATCAAACTCATTGATCCACAGAACCCCCCATAGGTTCACTAAAATCGCAAGACAGATAAGCAGCCTGTGGTGCCATCTTATCCCATTGCCGATTCCCTTTAAGACAAGCAAAAGCAAAAATGGATAAAAATCCATTGCATAGCGATAACCAAACTGGGTCCATCCAGTTCCATTTTTTGTAAAAAGGAGAAAGGCAATCGGGATAATACTAGACCAGCAAGCCAGAGTTATTTTGCTCTTTATATCAGCAAATAGGGCATAGATAAATGCGGGGGTTGTGATCCATATAGACATGCCGGCTAATGAGGGAAGGACATATGGAGGCTCATTGATAAAAACAGGGGGTTTTGCCAAAATGATTGAGAGATGGTAACGGATATATGAAAGACTAAATGGGCCCTTATTAAGCCAAGGCTCATGTGATGGGGTATCAATACCGGACATGAAATAGGCAACGTCAAAAGGGGTGTGGAATCTCAAAAGGTTATATATAAAATTAATCAGAACAAATACCCCAACCCCTGAGCCGAGTTGGACAAGGGGTTTTAGATTAATCTTCCCTAAGATTGAGCCCTCTTTTGATCTGAGAAGCCACATATCAGAAAGCATTATGATAAAAAACGGTAGGCTAAGTATTGTAGAGAGTCTAGACCAATAAGAAGCTCCGAGGAGAAGCCCAATCAAAAATGGGCGTCTTTTGGTAAAAGTCTCATAAATAGCCAGTGTAAGGAATAGAAAAGACACTACATGGGCAAAATACCAAGCCGAACCAACAGATGCAATATACCAGTGAATAGTGCCAAAACCAAAAAGTAGTGTCATCCAGACTTGAATCTTTGAGTCCTGGGTCAATCTCCTCATAAGGAGATAAAACAAAGACACATTGAGACCCCCAAAAATTACAGAGCCGAGTGTTTGATTAAAGCCAAGTCCCCATATGGCGACAAATGGCATCAGAATAATTGCGGGCATTGGCGGATAGATAACATAGAACCTCCCACCGACTGGTATTAGCTCACCGAGATAGGGAGAGGCCTCTGTAAGACCCAGTCTCCCGTGGAGAAACGCATCTGCAAGCCATATGAAATAATTATAAGGAGTTGGAGAGCCCGGCCCCGTTGCGTAGTAGATCAAAGAAGCCAGTATAAAAAATGTAAAAGCGACAAAAACGGGAAAGTACCTGCAATTTACAAACCTCGAGCGTTCCATCTCAATAAAATAGTTTGAACCCCTTTTTAGAAAGCATTTGTTGAAATCGTATAGGTCAATGATAAATTAAAAAAGCCCACTTTTCTAGAGAGATGAATAACCGAAGACCAGTAAAAGAAATCGCCTCTATCATAGTTATCACGACGATTGGAACATTTCTCTTCTCCTACTTAGTCTTTATAATTCTACAAAATGAAATCCCTCCGTCACTGATTACAATCTGGAATCGGTGGGATACGGCGCATTATCTTGACATCGCACAAAGAGGATATTCAAACACAATTATAGATGAAAGATACCTGCGTATTGTTTTCTTTCCGTTTTATCCGCTCCTCATCAGGCTCTTTGCCGTTATATTTAGGGATTATATGCTCTCTGCCCTTATAGTCTCAAACCTCGCATACGCCTCTGCCGCTTTCTATCTTTATAAACTGACCCTTTTAGATTATACAGAGGAAACCGCTCTGAGAACGGTATTTTACTTCTCTATATTCCCAACATCATACTTCTTACATGCCAGCTATACTGAAAGCCTTTTTCTGGCCCTTACAATAGCGAGCTTCTATTATGGAAGAAAAGAAAAATGGTGGCTCTCTGGCATTATTGGAATGCCAGCCTCTTTAACCAGAATCACAGGGATTATATTGCTACCTGCCCTTATACTGGAGTACATATTTCAAAAGGGGTTCCACATAAAGAGAATAAATATGGATATTCTTTGGCTGTCTCTTATTCCACTGGGTTTTCTATTGTATTTATTCACTAATTACCTAGTCTTCGGTAATCCTTTTGAGTTCCTCCAAATTCAGAAAGAACACTGGGCAAAAACCATTGATTTTCCGTGGAAAGGACTCCTGGGTGCCTGGCGCAGCATCTGGTGGCGCTCACCAGCCGATTCAATTCTCGTAGGCTGGGCTGAGGCTATATTCGGGGTTTTCGGGTTTCTCCTAACCATCTGGGTAAGTATACGCCTTCGCCTCTCATATGGTATATATATGCTCATCACATGGCTTGTTGTAACATCAACCTCATTTTGGCTAAGCATACCCCGTTACACACTCTCTATGTTTCCCCTGTTTATCGCCATTTCATTGTTCGGTAGAATTAGAGAGGTAAATTATTTAATCACCTTTTTTTCGCTCCTACTCCTTGGCTTGTTTCTATCCCTGTTCATACAAGGGAGGTGGGCTTTTTAATCCATATGAGATTTGAACGCAGGGTTAGCACTGTAAAGATTTGATGGAGGATAAATATGAAACTCCTGCAATTCGTAAGAGTCCATCCTTGTATATTAATTGCCATACCTCTCTTTGCACTTACACTTTTAGTCTACTACCTTACAACCGATGGACATCCAACCCCTTATAACAATTTCGTCCGCCTCGCAGATGCGTTTATCCATGGAAGGCTCTACCTAACAGAAAAGATAACATGGCTCGAATTAGCCCCAAAAGACGGCAGATACTATATCGTCCCGCCTCCAATGCCCGCAATTATTCTGATGCCATTTGTATATGTCTTCGGACTATCTACAAACCAGACCCTTGCCTCAATAATTCTCGGAAGCCTAAACATCGTCCTTATATTCTTGGTCACAAGGGAGATAACAAAAAACCGCAGCGTACAGCTCTGGGCGACAATAATGTTTGGATTCGGCACCATACACTGGTGGATTGCCACTGCAGGCGGTGTCTGGACTTTCTCTCAGGTGACATCGGTTGCATTCTTACTTCTCGCAATCTATTCAACACTCAAGGGCTGGCATCCCTTTTTAATTGGCCTTTTAATAGGAGCCTCATACTGGTCTCGTCTGCCCACCATTTTTTCTTTACCATTCTTCGTGTTTATGCTCTCCGATAAATGGCTCAAAAAACCCGGTGAGACAGATGGCTTAAAGAGGATTAATCTGAAGCCACTTTTTTATTTAGGACTCGGAGTCGGTATATTTGTCTGTCTAAACTCCATATATAATTTTCTCAGATTTGGCACTCCACTAGATGTCTCCTATTACTTAATACCAGGCGTACTTGAAGAACCTTGGTATAGAAAGGGCATATTTGATATTACTTACATACCCCGTCATCTCAAGATAATATTTGCGGGTCTGCCAATCTTTCTTTCAAGATTTCCATACATCATGCCTTCATGGACAGGAATGGCAATCTGGATCACAACCCCCGCATTTATCTATGCCCTACTTGCCGATATAAGAGACAGGATTACAGTCGGATGTTGGCTCTCAATTATTCCAATAGCGCTTGTAGAGTTTACACACGGCACCTGGGGTTTTGCCCAATTCGGGTATAGATTTGCTATGGATTTCTACCCATTTTTGTTCTTACTGACGGTAAAAGGAATCGGTGATGAGATAAGGTGGCATCACAAGATACTCATATGTATCGGGGTTTTGGTGAACCTATGGGGAGTTCTGTGGATTAATAAGTTCGGATGGGTAGGATATTAATTATGGCTTCGGGGCTTTTAGATTTCAAAGACCATGAATTTGTACCCGAGGAAATTCCAGAAAACTGAGATCACTATAGCCACACAGGCACCTATATTTGCCCAGAGCCTTGTGGAAATTCCACCTAAAGGACCTATAAGGTTTACGACAAAAGAGGCAGTAGCCACATTGATTCCAAACCCAACTGCGCTTATCGAAATAAAACGGAGAAACTGACCTCCCTGCCATCTGTTTTCAGTGCTCTCAAATGTCCAAAACTTATTCCACAGATAGCTGTTTATAATCCCAATCATGAAAGAGACAGACTTAAAAACGGAATATAGATGTCCCTTTTCTATGCCCGTAAGAAATATCAGAAGATTGAGTATCCCAAAATCTATGGCTGTATTTGCAACGCCAATGACAACGAACTTCCCAAACTGGAAGAACACAGGGCGCCTCTGTCCTAAACGGAACGCTATGTAGATTGAGAGTGTCACAAGAGCAGGGACAAGGATGAGGATGAGCCATCGAGACCTTATAAAAACGTCAAGTACTGGAATATCTCGCTCAAGGCTCTTTGATATTAGGATTAGAAACAGCGCAACTATCTCTCCAAGTATAACACTGATTAGGATATCTGACCTTCTAAGTACGTTTACCAATTCTCATTTTAGCCGCAGAGAACGCATAGAAAGACCCACTAACGGCTATCTCCATGATTTTAACCAGAAAAAGCGGCTGAGCGAATCGTTTGAAACCGGAATCGCCGCGATTATAGGATAGAAATACACAAACATACCCAAAGCAGCGACAAGATAGACAACGACAAAGGCCCTTCCATACCTAGACCTTGCCCAGGCGAGATCGAGAAAATATGCGATTATAAGAATAATAAAGGGAAGCGAAGGGAGAAAATGGTAGATGAATACGAGTTTTCTCGGTGAAAGCGCCCAGGGGAGCCAGTATGCAAAAACGCTAAGTGTCGCAAAGGCAAGACCAGGTAGTTCCTTGCGTATTACCTCGATCACGCCCCATAAGAGAAAAGCACATCCAGTCCACCATATAAGCGGGTTTCCGATTGTATATATGTGTGCGCTCTCCTGCCCAAGGCTCTCAAAGTATAAATAAACGGGCCTAAGAAGCAGAGGCCATCCCCACCATGAAGACGCATATGGATGGGTTGCATTGAGTCCTTTATGATAACCGTACATGCTCTTTTGGAGGTATATGAAATCACCTATGGAATTCCCATATAGGAAAAACGGGAGATGAACCAGAGTGTATACCCCAAGTGGAATTAGGATAAAAATGGGTATAACCCAGAGCAGTTTTAAGATAGAGGAGATATTTCTTTGCGCATTGACCACCCATTCTCTATAGAGAATCACAATAAATGCAATAAAACCTATGAACTCAACGGCATAAAGACCGTTCCACTTTGTAGATACGGCTGTGCCTGCAAAAACCCCGCTAATTATGAGAAAAAGGACCCTTGATGTCTTCACATATTTAACCAGAAACAATGAAGATAGAAGTATAAAAACCATAAGGAAGATATCCACCATAGCGATGCGGCTCAATACAAAAATAAAAGACTCAAATGTAAATAGAAAGGCCGCAATAATCCCTGCCCTCTTGCTCTCAAAGAGCTCTTTTCCGAGAGTATAAATAACGAGCGTTCCAAATCCACCAAAAAGGGCCTGAAAGAATCGCCATCCAAAAGGCTTATCGCCAAAGATCAAAATCCCTAAAGCGCTCATCTCCTTTCCGAATTGAGGATGAGTCCACTCATATGCAAATCCACTCGGCGCCTCGTGGCCAAGCTCCCATGCCGCCCTATTTCCCTTTACCATCTCCTCGGCCGTAAATGCAAAGTAGATTTCATCAAAGTAGTAGCTTCTTGGATTGTTTAGTCTATAGAACTTAAGCCCCAGGCCTATGATGAGTAAAAATAAAAGTGAGATTTCAATCCTATTTTTTCCTAAAAACGCCCTAAGCGACATTCCCTTCTAAGAACCCTCCCCTCTATAAAGCCCGATTGAATTTCTTACAAAATCTATAAGAACCGCAAAAAAAACAATCAAGAGCACGAGAACCACACCGAAAATAAAGGGCTGAAGCGAGGATGCAGGAACAACTAGATAAGGTTTTGCACTCTCTGAAATGCGAGGCATCAGCTCTATATAAGAATAGAACATGTTAAAGACATAAACAGCCGAGATAAGAGCATAGAAGAGCCAGTATATCCACGAACGAAACGCAATCAGTGTGAAGAACACAATCACAGGAAGGAAGTGTCTTTCATGTGCACGGGTAATAAAAAGAAAAAGGGCAAAGAGAACAAGAGCAGTAGCACAAATGGCACGTGTACTTGTTTGAACCCCTACATCACTCATTATCTCAAAATAAAAGAGCAACCCAAGCACAAGGGTATAGAAGATTACAAAAATAATAGTTCCCCAACTCTGATATGTGATACCCAAAAACCTCGTCTGATCGTCCTGCCACATAGCAACTATTCCCCAGAGATTAAATGCATTAAGAGATGCGTACCTGTACTGATTATATGCCGTATCGAATCTCTCTCTTATGAAATAAAAAGATTCTCTAAAAATCCCTTCTATGCCGTGTCCGGCTGATTTATCCCATATAAAAGGCAGAACAATGATAAACGACGTAATAACCATAGAGGCAATGATCTCTGCGCTGAGAATAACGGTCTTTGAATTTGATATGCCCTTCTTTTGCTTAATAACATGCCTGAGTGCAAGGAATCCAATAATTGGAAAAACTACAACGCTCTGAGGTTTTATCATAAACGCAATCGCCGCAAATACCCCTGAGTATATAAAATTCCCCCAAATCCCAAATGCAATTGAGAGCAGAAGGGGAAGAGTATGGACAGAGTCAACCTGTCCCCAGAATGTTGAATTTGAAAGGGAGGCCGGATTGAAAAGATAGGCAAGAGACGCGATCCTCGCGCTTTTTATATCTGTAATCCTCCTGAGGACAAAAAAGATTAAAATTGAAATCCCAAGGTCTGAGAGATTGGCGGGAAGCTTAAATATGATTTCATCCGGTATATTGGGAAAAACAGAACGTATATGATCGAGAAGCCAGAGTATATAGAGATACCCCGGCATATAATCACACCAATATCTATCATAGAAATCAGAGAATCCCGCTTTAGAAATACCCCCTGCCCACCACCTCCACACACCAAAATCACCCTCATATGTCCAGTAAGGCGAAAGGAGAGTTCTGACTATAAAACCAAGGGCGAGAATAAAAAGGAAAAACCGATTTGACTCTAGGGGAGTCTTCTTACTACCTTTTGAACCCCTGATCCTGTTTTTGAGCCTCCAGCACTCCTTAAACATCCTGATTATCACCCTAATGTTTGCGCCTGTCTGCCTTCCAAATCGACGCGGAAAGTGCCTTACAGGAACCTCTCTAATTGTAAAACCCCTTTGACTTAACTTAACGAGGAACTCTGCGCTAAAGAGTGCCCCACCCGATTCTATAGGCCTTATATCATGATAGATGCGTCTAGGGAACATCTTAAATGCACAGTCTATATCCCTCAGTTTCAAACCAAATAGAAGTCGTATAAATAGATGATAGAGCCACGCATTCAGTGAGCGGATGAATGGGTCAGCCCTCTTTTCCCTATATCCGACTACTACATCGTAAGTATCTAAAAAAGGGATGAGGCGATCAATGTCACTGATGTCAAACTGCCCATCGCTATCCATCAAGAATACGTAATCAAGAGAGGCCCTCTCAAACCCGCTTCTAAGAGCAGAACCGTAGCCGAGATTTTTCGGGTGATTCACAAGAACTATCTTTGGATTAGAAGAGGCGAGTCTCCCTACAATCTCAGGGGTTCTATCGGTCGAGCCATCATTTACGACTATAACCTCATAATCCCGGAATGTCCTTTCAAGATAAGAAACAGCATCGTTAACGGTTTTCTCAATATTCTCTGACTCGTTATAAGCGGGAAGAACTACGGAGAGAGAGACGTCCTTTTTCATGGATTTTTAAATGAATTTAAGAAAACAGAGCTATTCTATAGATGATTCAACTTCTGAATAATACACCCCTTCTCATAAATTGAAAACATCCTTCCCCCATTGACATCAACATCTCTAAAAGAGCACTCCTTTCCCCTCATCCACTTGACCAAAATATCTACCTTCTTTTCCCTACCAACCCCAAAATGAAGGGGAAGCATATCCTGCTCACAACACCCCCTGCCACCTGAGACCTCCCTTATCTGGGTTCTACCGGATGCAGATACACTAACCCTTGCCCCTATGGCGGATGTATTTGTATCCAGTCCATTACCAACGAGTTTTATTTCGAGAAATCCGTTCGGTGTTCTACCACCTTTCATAAGCCCGTTTCCAATGTGCCCGTTTAGGAAGACATCCATATATCCGTCACTATTGAAGTCCCCCCAGGCAGCGGCAAACACATCAATAATAGGAGAGTCAATACCCAACTGAGGGGCCACGTCAATGAATTTTCCGTTCCCCAGGTTCCTAAAAAGCCTATTTGGGTGTACATGGTTTGTGGTAAAGAGGTCAATCCACCCATCCCCATCAAAATCAACCCAGGCGCATGTCCTTCCGTCTCCAACATCTTGTGTCTTCGTCTCCTCAGTTATATCTGTAAATGTCCCGTCTCCGTTATTTCTATAAAGTGCATTTCTCGATGAGGATATGTTTACAACATAGATGTCCAAGAAACCATCGTTATTGAAGTCTCCAGCACATGCGGCAACCGAATTCCAGTTTGGATTCCCACCTATCCCAGCCCTATCTGTAACATCCGTAAAAGTCCCGTCTCCGTTGTTCTTATAGAGCCTATTTCCTCCTCTGTTTGCCAGAAAAAGGTCCGGAAAGCCATCGTTATTAAAATCAAACCACAGGGCTGAATTTGTCCGGAGGTTATTGAGCCTGAGTCCGCTCCTGTCCGAAACCTCTTTAAACTTACCATTGCCTTCATTGTGATATAGAAAGGATTGACCATTAGAGTTTACTTGAAAGATGTCAAGCCTCCCGTCCCCGTCATAGTCAACCCATATAACGTGACCTATTACACCGCCTGTTTTTGTTATCCCTACCTCTTTAGATACATCACGAAAAACGCCCCGGCCTAGGTTTTTATAGAGAATAGGCGGTGCCCCTGCCATTATAGTCCCAACAATGAGGTCGAGAAGACCGTCATTATCGAAATCCCCCCATGCCGCGCTCCTAATCGGTTGATTGACAATTCCAGAATGAGCCGTTACATCGGTAAACGTCCCATTGCACCTATTTTTAAATAAAAAAACATTTCGAGAACTATTTCTTCTCATACCCGTATTTGAAACAATCAAGTCCTGACATCCATCGCCGTTGAAATCCCCCCACGCCGCCGTCTGTCCAAGCCCGCCTACATTCCCTACACCCGATTTATCTGAGACATTGGTAAATACCGGCAAACCAATAGAACCCTCTGAACTCCTTGAACAGGACGCCAAAAATATTACATGGGAAAGGCAAAAGACGGCAAGAATAAAACACTTTGAGCGGGTCAATGTTTAGCCCTTTTTTATGCCCTCAACTAGCAAATCGGCAGCCCTCAAGCTCAATGCCTCAATTGTAAGCGATGGAGCATCGCCGCCACCAGAAGAAGGAAAAACGCTTGCATCTGTGATAAACAGGTTCTGAACCTCGTGGCTCCTGAGATCAGGACCGACCACCGATTTCCCGGGATCCTTTCCCATCCTGCATGTCCCAAACACATGGGATGCCGAGAAAAAGTCGTATGTAGAGAACTCTTCTACTATTTCTCCCGCTCCGGATGCCTTTAGGATCTCCTTTGATGTCTTTGACATAAAATCAAGGATCTTAAGCTCTGTGTCACCGAGAAAGGACTGTATTTGTGCCACAGGAATCCCAAATTCATCCTTTTCCTGCCCACTGACAGTGACAAATGTATCTGCATTGGGGAAGAATTCTCCGATTCCTCCTATGGCTATCGCATGCCCAAACCACCTCTCCACATCCCTTATGAATTCCTCTCCCCAACCTTTGTGAAAACGCAGGGCATAATTCACAGGTCCCATAGCGGTTCCGGCTGTAGGAAAAAGCCTAAACCCGCCGGGAAACCCGATTTTGGGATTCGGCTCATTCCACCTCCATATAATGCTGTCTATCGGTATGCCTCGGAAGGAATCTAACCTCTCTGGATGAAAGGCGACAACTTGATAAAAGACGGTTTCCATAAAATTCTTACCTACAATCCCATTGCCGTTGATCCCTGAATTCAGGAGTAATCTAGGGGTCTCTACCGCCCCGCATGCAACGGCTATACGGTCTCCCTCCACGAAATGCTCTTTCCCGTCTCTATCGTAATATAGAACGCCTCTTGCCTTCTTTATGCCGTCTTTTTTTTCTAACTCAATCCTCGATGCAAATGCGTTTGTGAGAATCTGACACCTTCTGGTCTTCTCGGCAAGTGGAATAAATGTAACATCAACTGTGCCCTTATCCTTTCTCGGACAACCCCAAACACAACCGTTACAGTAATTACACGGAGCCGTATCGCGATAGACATGAGATAGAATGGCAACGGAATTGGGTACAAGCTCGAGCCCCAATTTCTTACATCCCTTATCAATTATCTGACTCGCAAAGCTCAGCTTATGGGGAGGAAGCGGATAAGGGTTGCTCCGTGGGCGAGAGGGAATCTCCTTTGGTCCTGCAACCCCAATTATCTTCTCCACCTCCGCATAATATGGCTCGATGTCCTTATAACCTATAGGCCAATCCTCGCCCACGCCAAATAGGGTCTTCATACGAAATGCACTTGGATGGAGCCTATGAGCCTCGCCCTGGAAATGAAGTGTTGTTCCCCCTACACCGATTACATGCTGATACTCGGCATATTTTCTCTTATCTGAGTGATTGAGCTTACCTGAGGCCTTATTCCATGATTTGAGATGTTCGTATTTAGGGTCTAGAACCTGACTTTTGCCAAAGGCATAGTCCATCTTCCTTCTATGGGGAAAGCCCCTTGTCTCCCAGTCATTTAGATTGAGCGGATAGTCCTTTTGTGGGTCATAACGGCCTCCAGCCTCGAGTATAAGAACATTCATCCCACGAGAGGCAAGCCTCCATGCAAAAGGGGCTCCTCCCGGTCCTGAGCCTATTACGATACAGTCGTATTTCTGATTCCTCTGGGGCATCAAAATCAGGGAGTTAATATTAATCCAACCGTTGCACTCTGTCAATTTTTCAGTTAGATT
>CAYMEO010000027.1:0-29189 GCA_964389705.1 uncultured Spirochaetia bacterium | reverse complement strand
CCCTTGCGCTAAAGAGTCCGGCTATCCTTGCAAGAACCCCAGGCTCGTTATCTACCAACATAGAAATTGTATGTCTCATCTATATACCCCGGCTTAGAGATTGATATGTAAACACAAGACGGCATGACTTTTAATAAGAATCCCTCTCCTACTTTATAAGTTCAATTGGACTATAGTTGTATTTTTAGTAGAAAAAGTTTTTAGTTCTTTTTCACGATCTTATTACATTAGTCCTAAGGACACATAATAAGGAGAAGGTATAATATAAAAGGCATCAAGATACACATAAGGAGGTTTTATCCGAATTGGAGAGTTTATTGAGCAAGTGTATAATCAAGGATGGCTACACCAAACCCTCGATTATGTACTGCCGTCCGGGTTTAAACAAGTTGTTTTCTCAAATAAAGTTGCCCAGCCACCTATATCAAAATTGTGGCTCAGTCTATTACTTTTTTGCCCAATTTCTAACCATAAATTAGGTATTGTCAATAGAATATCAATCTGGGAATCCCGACATCCCAGATAATAAATCTAGGTTGACGAAATATAGAGTCACTTTTGGAGGGCTATGGTCATGATGTGGATTGTTGAAATGGCGCTTCGCCGACCGATCTTCGTTGCGGTAATGGCACTATTGATGCTCGTATTAGGTGTGCTCTCATTCACCCGCATGAATGTAGATATATTTCCGGCAATCAACCTACCAGTTGTTATGGTCGTATGGAGCTATCCCGGACTGTCTGCTATTGATATGGAGCGACGTGTAGTACTCATTTCTGAGCGTGCCTACTCTACCACAGTCAATGGCATTGAGCACATTGAATCGAGGTCATTTCCCGGCATTGGCCTCATTAAGGTGTACTTCCATCCGGACTCACCGATCTCCGCTGCAATTGCCCAAATTAATGCAGTATCAGAGACCATTCTCAGGATTCTGCCGCTAGGGATGACACCACCCAATATTATAGACTATAACGCTGCCAATGTACCGGTTGCTCAGCTCAACGTCTATAGTGACATTCTGCCCGAGCAACGGCTCTTTGACTATGGACTAAACTTTATCCGTGTCAAACTCTTTACTATCCCTGGATTGTCTTCACCCGCCCCTTTGGGAGGTGTGCAACGAGCAATAATGGTAAATCTCAACCCGAATGCCCTGTACGCATACGGTCTTTCTCCGCAAGATGTCGGTAATGCACTTGCAACTACCAACGTTGTAATTCCATCCGGCACAGCTAGAATGGGAGACTATGAATACAACATAGACCTCAACATGAGCCCAACAAAAGTAGAAGATTTTAACCGGCTGCCAATCAAAACGGTTCAAGGATTAACAGGTAATATTCCCGTGTTCTTAGGTGATGTCGCCTCTGTTACAGATACACACCAGCCACAGAGCAATGTTGTGCGTATAGACGGTAAGCGTGCAACATATCTTATGATAATCAAACACGCCGCGGCCTCAACGATGGCAGTAGTCAACGCAGTTAAGAAGGTAATCCCTGAAATACTTTCTACGGCACCTAAGGGACTTAATCTAAAACTAACATTTGATCAGTCAACATTCGTTAAGAAGGCGCTTTTAGACGTTGTATTTGAGGCGGGGATAGCAGCCACTCTAGTCGCTACAATGGTGTTAATCTTTTTGGGATCACCGCGTAGTATGCTGATTGTGATTATCTCCATACCGCTCTCTATTCTAACTGCTATAATTGCGCTAAACCTAACTGGCCAAACAATCAATGTCATGACATTAGGCGGGCTTGCCCTTGCAGTCGGAATGCTTGTAGATGATGCAACAGTTGAGGTCGAAAATATACACCGCAACCACGCTATGGGTAAACCCCTTATAGTAGCGATTCTCGATGGCGCAAGGCAAATTGCAACTCCAACCCTTGTTGGCACGCTCTCAATCTGTATTGTGTTCTTTCCCGTTGTTTTACTCTATGGTGTAAGTAAGTTCTTGTTTACACCCCTTGCACTATCTGTAGTCTTTGCGATGCTAACCTCCTATATCCTCTCACGCACCTTGGTTCCAGCCATGGCACTCTCCCTTCTGTCCGAAGCCCATGAGGAAAATCAAGGTAGCAGATTGTGGAGACGATTCGTAGTCGGTTTTGACAAAAGATTCAACCGATTTCGAGAACTCTACAGAGATACCTTGGGAAAATTCATTGCATCCCGCATTATTTCACTTACATCTGTTGCCCTGTTAATCGGTGCCTCACTCTTACTGTTGCTAATAGTAGGGAATGATTTTTTTCCATATGTTGATGCTGGAATGATAAGGCTACATCTACGAGCACCAACTGGCACGAGAATCGAGGAGACCGAGAGGATTGTAGACAGCATTGAAAGGATGATTCGTGAAATAATCCCAACCAATGAGTTAGAGAGTATAAGCGATAATATCGGCGTGCCAATTTCATATAACCTAGCCTTCTATCAAACCGATAGCATCGGACCACAAGATGCCGATCTCCTCATTCAATTATCCAGTAAACACCATCCGACATCTATGTATCAAGATAAAATCAGAGATATGCTAAATAAAAGGTTTCCCAATGTCACGTCATACTTTCAAGCCGCCGATATTATAAGTCAGGTATTAAATTTTGGACTCCCCGCATCAATTGACGTCCAGATATCGGGCAATAACCTAGAATCCGATTATGAGATTGCAAAACGACTCGCACAGGAGATGAGAAAAATCCCTGGGATAAAAGACATAAGAATCGCCCAAGCACTTAATTATCCAGCATTCAGAGTTAATGTGGATCGTGCACGGGCTCTAGAGCTCGGAATCAATATGCAGCAGGTGGCATCAAGCCTCCTTACCTCACTCAGTGGTAATAGCCTCCTTCAACCGACCTTCTGGCTTGATCCAAAGACCGGAGTAAATTACTCCGTAATATCACAGACACCTCAGCACCTTGTGGATTCTATTGACACTTTGGCAAATACCCCACTGAGTATGCCTCCTCAGATGAGTCAAAATAACCAAACCGGTATGTCTCTTCAGAATACACCGGCTCAACTTCTAAGAAACATAGCCACATTCACACACGGTGTTGACCCGGCAGTAGTAGACCACTACACCGTGCAGAGAGTCATTGATGTTGATGCCAGTATCTCAGGGCGGGATCTTGGTAGTGCCACATCCGCAGTTGATCGCGCAATCAAAGAGCTAGGCAAGCTCCCACCGGGTACAAACATCACAATAAGAGGCCAGAGCCAGGCAATGCGCGAATCATTTAGGACCCTAGAAGAGGGAATGATACTCTCTATTATCCTTGTGTACCTGCTAATGGCAGTAAACTTCCAGTCTTGGTTGGAGCCGCTAATTATAATTATGGCAGTGCCCGGAGCACTAGCAGGGGTGCTCTGGATGCTGGTTCTTACCCAAACCACGATTAACGTTGAGTCTCTAATGGGTGCTATAATGGCAGTTGGCGTAGGTGTGGCCAATGGCAACCTGCTTATTATATTCGCTAATGAACTACGAGAGGAGGGATACAACGCCACTGCCGCAGCGATTGAGGCTGCACGCATACGCCTGCGGCCAATCATTATGACGGCGCTGGCCATGATTCTTGGCATGCTACCCATGGCGCTTGCGCTTGGCGCAGGTGGAGAGCAGAACGCCCCATTGGGACGCGCCGTGATTGGCGGATTAATAGGAGCAACGCTTATGACCCTATTTGTAATACCGACAATTTACTCGATTTTCGGCACTAGGCGTATAACCCTAAGAGAGCGCGATGAAAGGGTTAAAACGGCTAAAGATTGGCATAATTCATATAAAGGAGGTTCAATTATGGAAAAAGACGATGGTTCAAAAACCTATACACCTGAGAAACCTCATACACTATTACTTATAATTTTAGCTGGTATGGCGTTACTCATATTATTAGCAACGGGTGGTATTGTATTAGGCCATAACCTAATACTAAAACATAAGGCAACGCTGCTTGAAAAAGAATCACAAAAGGGACAACTCGTACAGGTTATGCACGTGCATCGTACCCCATCTGTACGCACTCTCGAGATTCCAGGGACCACTGTTGGCTATGTCCAAGCCCCGATCTATGCAAAGATTCCCGGCTATCTAAAAGAGATCTCCGTCGATAAAGGAGATCCCGTTAAGAAAGGGCAGATTCTTGCCATCCTTGAATCACCGGAAACCGATAAACAGGTTGCCGATGCCAGAGCCAACTATGAACTACATAAGATTACAGACAATCGTAACCAAGATCTGTTTAGAAAAGGGATTATTGCAAAACAGGCCGCTGATGAGTCACATTCTATGATGATTCAAGCCTATGCCAACTATCAACAACTTAAAGCAATACAGGACTATGAGATAATTAGGGCTCCGTTTGACGGAGTAATTACCACGCGCTACGTAGACCCGGGTGCACTTATTCCACAAGCCACTAGTTCAACTTCTAATACACCAATACTCACCGTATCAACCCTGAGTCCCATTAGGGTTTATACTTATGTACCTCAGAGTTTGGCACCGTTTATCAAGGATGGAGATGAGGCGACGATTACCGCAACTGAATTTCCTGGAATTGAGTTCAAAGGCAGTGTTACACGGCATCCAAAGTCATTAAACAATGCCACGCGCACAATGCTTGTCGAGATTGATTTACCAAATAATGACCATAAGCTCTATCCAGGCATGTATGTAAAGGTCAGATTCAACACTAATATAGAAGAGCATAGTATAGAGATTCCTGACAGTGTGCTAGTCTTCGAGCATGGTAAAACATATGTGCCTCTGGTTCATGATGGCTATCTACATCTCGCTGAAGTAGCTCTTGGTTATGATAATGGCCAAACAGTTGAGGTCATAAAGGGATTAGATGACGGTGATATGGTAGCCCTAAATGTAGGGCAGGCAGCACGTGATGGGGAGCGAGTGCAACCGGTGCTCGTAGATCAGAGTCAACGCTAGAGGTTTATACTAGTCTATTGCGGACATGTTCCAGTGAAGTTGACTGTTTTGCTCCTATCTGAGATTTTTACTGTCTTGCTCGATGGTATGAAGCTGCATCCTACCTTACTCGGTGTCGAGGTGTAACTTCCGGTAGAGAGATCGCGGAATTGATAATCTCCAAGGACACTAGTAGTCGTTGTATTGGTACAGTCACCTGGCCCATTGAGTGTAAGCGTGACACC
Source organism: uncultured Spirochaetia bacterium (assembly GCA_964389705.1). Lineage (GTDB taxonomy): Bacteria > Desulfobacterota_D > UBA1144 > Nemesobacterales > CSP1-2 > PSLL01. The sequence continues at coordinate 24,002 of CAYMEO010000027.1, read as the reverse complement.
GGAAATTCGAGACCTTACACTTCCCCTAATATTAAATGAACCAGTTCCGATACAACTTGCCGAATTGCCAGTACATGTTGGGAAACTGAATTTGCCGATACGGGTCTGCCAAAGAACCGAACCATTATTTTGGAACGTATGATACTCATTTGTATACCAGAAGGTACATCCATCGCTTGGATCAACTGTCAATCTACTATAGTCGCCCCAGCGATTAGTGCCTGATTGTGATCCACTGCCGACCTGTAGTACTGCCTCGCCCGGGGCTAATTTGCCGGGTGGGTCACTATTTAACCGACCAGCATAACGAATAGACGGAAACGTAGAGCTACTAGAAACGCTGTAGCCCATTGCAATATCGCTGTTCTTATCTATTGCGGCACTACCCATCCAACGACTGTTACCATCATTAGGGGCAAAAGTACCCTGCTCATTGATGAAAAAGGATCCACCCGGAAGACTGCGGCGTATTTCATAGTAGCGAATCTCAGCGCGATTGTTACCCACATCAACTGCGTGGGTAGTCACAAGAGATTCATGCGTACCGAAGTTCCGATACTGCAGACTATGATTGAGTCCCTGAGAACTAGGAGAGGTATCAATCCTCTGCCTGGTATTGGGTTGGAAAATACAGTTAGGCGAGAAGTTACAGAGATTAGCACTGAATGGGACCGTTGGAATTGGACTTTCAGGCCGCTCAATAAACGTAGTATTACTCGGAGTGTTAAAATCCGTGTGGAACTCAAAGAGCCTTATTCCATCGGAGAATCCCCAGTTATTTCGGGAGCCACAAGACCGGCAACAAAATTAGGTGTGCCAAATGGGGGTGACTGGCCTTGAACATTTGATGGAAGCATCTGAAATAGATTGCTCGTTGATGGATTTTGTGACAAATCAACGAATATAATACTGGCAGCCGGGTCACCAACCAACATTTTAGAACGGTCGAAAGCAAAAATACCGACACCAATAAAATCAAGGTTAGGGCCACCAAAGTCGTTAGTGGTCATGTAGTATGCATCTGGCCAGACAGCCAACTTAGGAAAATCACCAATCAAACCACTAGGTATCTGAAATGCGTACACAAAGTAAGCGCCCGTCGGGTCGGGCGCCTTAGAAACAGCTATACACTCAGTAGAAGGAGGAATAAGGAGGAATAGGGTTACCATTTTTATCAATATCAAAGGCAGACTGACTAAGAATCCAGCGATCGGCAAGAGAACCATATAGAACAATTGGATCGCTCTCTGCTGGTCCTCCTTTGTACATGGCCCTGTTATGCCTGAAGCATTAAATAAGCTGCTAATGCTTAAAGGATCTGTCAGAGGATTGCCGATTTATCAAAAATTTGAAAAAGGAGATTGACCATTTGGACATAATGGTTTGGACCAACGGCACCGTTTGTATCGGGAGGAAAAACCTCAAATCCCAAATCATGTAAGTTATCCTTATTGCTAATCCCTTCAAAAGTCAATGAGGTATTTGGCATTTTGGGTGTAGGAAGTAAACCCTGAACCATTGAATCAAAAACCTTAATCCCTGTATTAAATGCACGTAGCCTCCGTAGGCCATAAGATTGGAATTTCAATTAATTTTATTGCTTTCAATTGAGACTTACCCTTAGCTGATTTAATCGGAGGGGCTATACCAAATTCAAGAGGAGTAACAACGAAAGGTACAATAGGCGATTGAGCATAGCTTGTTACCATCCGAATATTGACAGATAGAAGAAATAACAAACAGATACCAAAAAATCGGCTCACTATGTTTCTCAAAATAAGTTTATTCGCTCTTGTTCTGTTATTTTGAATCAAGACTTTGCTCATAACCCTATCTTCTTCTCTTTGAATTTTTGTGGACATTATACCAATACCAGATATAGGGTCAAATTAACAAAGCAATTCCAGAGGGACTTAATAATAGTGGAGGAAAATCCTTTCTTGACGAAATATATTGGCTGTAAGATAATAGAATATAGGGAAGATTTATAGATAGAACTGTCTTTCAAGTTAGGGACAAATTACTTGTATAATACCATTTATTATGTAGTTTCACAAATGTCTTTAACAAAGGAGAAAACGATGCAAAGGCTTAAAACTACTCTATCAAAGCATCCATTCTTTAAGGGCCTTAATCAACGTTACCTTAATCTGATTGCCGGATGCGCATCCAATGTGCACTTTGACTCAGGAGAGTTTATACTACGTGAGGGTGAGGAAGCCAATCAGTTCTATATAATCCGTCAAGGCAGGGTGTCGCTCGAATCGGTGTTGTCACCCGGACGTGAGCCAATTATTATTCAGGTCATTAGAGAAGGCGATGTGCTCGGCTGGTCTTGGCTCTTTCCGCCACACCGATGGCATTTTGATGCCAGGGCTATTACACCCACTGAGGCTATTGCCCTAGATGGAAAGTACATTCGTACAAGATGTGAGAAAGACCATGACCTTGGATATGAACTCATGAAGCGATTCGCGCAGATTATTGAGCAGAGACTTCAGGCAGTAAGGTCACAAAATCCAGATATGTATGCCGTTCATGCTTAAGTTGCAGGTGTCATAATGTGTTTCGTACTCTAAGATTCGACCTCTATATAGTTTTGAGGTTTTTGATTTGTACTGATTCACCCTCCAGAATTACACACTCATGGCAAGGGTATAAATAGATAATCCCATAAAGGGGCCTCAAAATGCCTTTGAAAATGCCCTCAGGCATGATAACATTAAAAGGCTATAAATGGGTTCACAACGAATTTACCAATGGTATTGAAATCGGAGGGTTGGCAGAACGGCTAATGCACCGGTCTTGAAAACCGGCGTCCGAAAGGACTTGGGGGTTCGAATCCCTCACCCTCCGCCAACTCTCTTAGATAAATTCACAATATTTTAATACCTTTTTGACCGAATCCGGGTAAAGCTAATGGAGAAACAAAAAGGAATCCGGCTTAAGCCTGCAAAAGGGGTTGCCGAGGTGCTAAAGTATTCACCCGACAGCATGAGAACTCTGATAAACAGAGGAAAGTTTATTGCAATTAAAAAAGGCAAAGATTGGTCTGCGCATGAAAGCTTGGGTCTGGGAGATAAGAGGTGAGATGAGGAAGAATTGGAAAAATGGTTGGAGAAAAGTACGACTTCTTCGCCCTAATTCTTTCTTTTCTAATGGAAATTAATTTTTGTATTAAGAAATCGAGTTCCCACTATCCGGTTCGCTTCTTCCTTCTTCCTATTACTATAAGTTTTAATCCAATAATAACCCCGGCGATTACAGTAACGGCATACAAAGTAGGCCCCCCCCTAATGAACCCAGTAAATGTGTTTTACCTAATTCATCCACAACTCTCGGAATATTACCCGTTAATTGACCTTTGGGTTCATCTGGGCTGCAATTAAAAGCCGTATTTGCGGATTTTGTATTGATTTTCCCTTTGACACTCCGTATCTCTTTCCCATTTGCTTGTTGTTCATACTGCTCTCGGTATTTAGGAGGAATAGATTCAACTTGGTTTGTTATATGGATTACTCCGTTCGTATCCCTCCATACATAGATAGAACTGTTCGATGACGATAAAGGGTATTCTGTAGGGGTATCTTCTTGAATTTCCTGAAAATGGTTCTTTTGCTCTTCTATCTGTCGGTTAGTGATACGGTTCATACAATTATTAAGACCGACCTGACAATAACTCTTACACTTCTCTTTATTTTCACGTGTTATATCTGACTCTCCTATCCAGCGACCCCAAATATCATACGTTGCTCTGCTATATCTTTGAATACAAGATGAGGTGCAATTGCCATACTCTAAATTACACGCTTCCTGTAAGTCCCTACCGAAACTATTACTTATAAAAAAGTGAATCAGGAAAAACGAAAATATAACCCATAGAACGGTTTTCTTCATTTATTAGCCCTTCTAAAGGATGACTTAGAACTTAAGATTGAATTATATACCTACCTGCATATCGGAATCAATTGATCCTGTTAAACCTGCACTGAATCTGAAAATCAGGAGAAATAGAGGAATTTAAAAGTATGCCCATTAGCCATCATTAGCAAACTCCTTGAATACCACTTTAGCACTTCTACTCTTGGATATTCTCACTCCTCAGTGGTGCGCTAAGAAATAGAAGTAATTGAATTGATTTAAATCTTCGATTACGCTTAAATTAAGCTACTGACAAGTAGGGGAGATTCTTAAAGGAATCTCCCTTTGAAAAATATTATAAAATTACTCTTTCTTAGAAGTCCTCTTATAAATTAATGAAAGGCAAGCTCTACATTGTCTCAACCCCTATAGGAAACCTTGAGGACATTACCCTTCGGGCGATTCGGATTTTAAAAGAGGTTGACATTATAGCCTGTGAGGATACAAGGGTTACAAAGAAGCTCTTCTCCCGCTACCAAATCCATAAACCCCTTACAACCTATCATGAGCATAATGAGAGAGAAAAGGCAGAAGAACTTCTTACTATTTTGGAATCCGGGAAAAACATAGCCCTTGTCTCAGATGCAGGAACCCCCGGGATTTCAGATCCCGGATATAGGCTCGTAAGTCTCGCTTCGGAAAAGGGTATAGGAGTGATCTCCGTGCCAGGTCCCTCAGCAGCAATAGCGGCGCTAAGTATATCCGGGCTCCCTACATCTAGCTTTACATTCCTCGGGTTTCTTCCAAGATCGGATAAAAAGAGAAAGAAATATCTAGAGTCAGTTCGAGAATACACACAGACCCTTATACTTTATGAATCTCCCAATAGGATTATAGATACCCTAAATAGTATATTTGAGATCCTTGGAAACAGACGGGTTTCTGTAAGCAGAGAGATCACAAAGGTGTTTGAAGAAACCCTGAGGGGAAAAATCTCTAATGTTATCCAAATACTGAAACAAAGGGAAAGAGTAAAAGGGGAATTTACAATAATCCTGGAAGGAAAACATAATAAATTAGATATAATAGAAGAAACTATTAACAAGGAAATTGAGCTGTATAAAGAAAGAGGTTTAAGTCTAAAGAATGCAGTTAAAGAGGTTTCTCGAAATTTAGGAGTTTCTAAAAGTAAAATCTATAAGAAAGCGCTTGAGGTTTGGAAAAAAGCTAAGGATTAGCATTACAGATAAAGAACAAGTAACTATATTATTTCTTTTTTTTCTCTTTTTCAATATCTAGACTGACCCTCACCTCTCTTTCAATCTTTTGCTTTTTATCCAATGCCTCTCCCTGAATCTGAGCCTTGCATGAATCGCATATCGAGGACTCAGATGATTTTCCACAGACCATACAGACCTTCTTTTTTTCTACAATCATATTCCCCTCCTATTCTACATCTGTTTTAGATTGGCGGTCTTCTATCTCTCCAATTTGTGTGGGTCTCATAGCTATGAGCTACGCGCAAGAGCGTTCCTTCATCAAATGGTTTCCCAAGGATCTGAAGCCCTATTGGAAGACCATCGGATGTAAACCCACATGGGACTGAGATTCCGGGGAGTCCAACGAGGTTGCATGGGATTGTGAATATGTCAGAGAGATACATCTTGAGAGGATCGTCTGTCTTTTCACCAATCTTAAAGGCGGTCTCGGGCGATGTCGGTGTCACAATAACATCAACCCTCTTAAAGGCCTCTTCAAAATCCCTCTTAATGAGCGTTCTTACACGCTGAGCCTTTAGATAATAGGCATCATAATAGCCTGCAGAGAGTGCATATGTACCAATCATGATTCTCCGCTTAACCTCAGCACCAAATCCCTGAGCCCTTGTTCTCATATACATATCTCTAAGAGAGTTGGCGCCAGAGACTCGAAACCCGTACCTTACCCCATCATACCTTGCGAGGTTTGAACTCGCTTCAGATGGGGCGAGAATATAGTAGACAGAGACTGCATACTCCGTGTGGGGAAGAGAGATCTCTTCAATTGAACCGCCTAAATCTTCAATGACTGAGATCGCAGTCTTTACGGATTCTTCAATCTCAGCGTCTATTCCCTTGATGAAATACTCCTTAGGAATCCCAACCCTAATTCCCTTTATTCCATCTACAATATGCCTCGTATAATCGGGAACGGGTATATGAACGGACGTTGAATCCCTGGGATCCCCGCCCGCTATTACATTGAGCATTAAAGCCGCATCTTCTACAGTCTTCGTAAGCGGCCCTGCCTGATCTAGAGATGATGCAAAGGCAATCATTCCGAACCTACTTACCCTTCCATATGTGGGCTTTAGCCCAACAATTCCACAAAGAGCCGCAGGCTGTCTTATGGAGCCTCCGGTATCTGTTCCAATAGATGCAAAGCAAAGGGATGCCGCAACAGAAGCAGCAGAACCACCGCTTGAGCCACCTGGAACCCTTTGTAGGTCCCAGGGGTTTCTTGTAGGACCAAAATATGAATTCTCCGTAGATGAGCCCATTGCAAACTCATCCATATTATTCTTCCCAATTATTATGGCCCCAGCGCTCCTCAGTTTTTCAACGACCGTAGCATCATAAGGAGAGACAAAGTTCTCTAATATCTTAGACCCACATGTGGTTCTGGTTCCCTTCATAAGAAAGATATCCTTAATACTAACCGGAACCCCATGGAGTGGGCCAATATATGTCCCGGATGAAATGAGCCTCTCAGACTCCTTTGCGGCATAATTAGCCCCGTCCCTTAGAACACTTATATAGGCATGAATCCTGCTGTCAATCTCATCAATCCTATTGAGAACTAAGCGGGTAAGCTCCACAGGGGAGATCTCCTTTCTCTTTATTAACTCGGAAACCTCACGTATTGTAAGAAACGGTAGGTCCATTCTGTTTTAGTCCTCTATGAATTTTGGAACTGCAAAAAATCCATCTTCTTTCTGAGGGGCATTCTCCAGGGCTTCATCCAAGCTTAGACATGGTTTTACAACATCATCCCTCAGAGGTGTAGAGAGCTCAAGGACATGGAATGTAGGCTCTATATGAGATGTATCAAGCTCATTTAGCTTCTCCATGTACTCAAGGATATTTCCCAACTGCTCAGTAAGCCTCTCAAGCTCATCCTCCTTAAATTCGAGTCTTGAGAGCTCTGCAACATGTATTGCCTCCTCTTTTGAGATCTTCATGCCTCTGCTCCTTTACACATCCACTCAGCAAAATCTATGATCTCTGACTCCAATTTAGTTCCATAGAACCTGTTTATCTCCTGAATGCCTGTAGGGCTTGTGCTATTTATCTCGGTAAGATAACCGCCTATTACATCTATTCCTACAAGATAGAGACCGTCTTCCCTGAGCTTAGACCCTATCCTCTCACAGATTTGAATATCCCTATCCGTTATCTCGGTCTTAGCAGGGCTTCCGCCTGAGTGGAAATTACATCTAAATTCCCCTCCGGGTCTTGCAATCCTCATTACGGCTCCAATCGGCCTGCCGTTTAGTAGTATTATTCTCTTGTCTCCTTCGGACACCTCTTTTATGAATTTCTGTGCCAAAACATAACGCCTTCCACCCTCTGTTATAGTCTCTATTATCACATTGGCATTTCTATCTCCCTCCTTAACATAAAACACCCCCTCTCCCCCACAGCCATCAAGAGGTTTTACAACCATCTCTCCCCCAATTTCTGCAAGGAAGCTTTTGAGTTTATTCTGATCCTTGGATACAATCGTAGGCGGAATTAGGTCGGGGAAATTCAGCGTATAGAATTTTTCATTCGACTCCCTAAGCCCCCTGGGATTATTTATGACAAGTGTTTTTTCAGGATTGATCAGACTAAGAATATAGGTCGCATATATATAGTCCATGTTAAAAGGAGGGTCTTTTCTCATCCAGACTACGTTAAAGCTCTCAAGCAATGCAGTATCCGTTCTTAGAAACCGATAAAAGTCACCTTCTACGCCCAGATTTATCTCCGATGCATTTGCCCATGCCCTGCCACTTTCTACAAATAGGTCTTTGAGTTCCATATACCAAACCTCATGTCCCCTCCTCTGGGATTCAAGCATAATCACAAGTGTCGTGTCCCTCTCTATATTAATTGTGTGAATCGGATCCATAATGAACCCCATTTTGAGTCCCATAGACTTAAATCTATACAAAACCAATCTAGAGTCAAGAAACATATATAATAGAGGAAAAGTCTGAAGGCAGTAATAAAATTATTGATTTTAGGTCTAATCCTATGTATTATTTGATGCACTAAAATCATTTCGAGTACACTCCTTGAGTCCGTGTCGATGTGCTCAATAATACTAAGTGTGTGGAGAAATCATAATAACAGTATGTACTCAGATAGAAAGGGAGGATGGAGGTCTACACAAGGAATAATTAACCTATCTATCCTATTAAATTAGCCTAAATCCAAATTAGCGCTTTAAACGTATGTATATACAATGATTATAATTTTCCTTAACCCATTACCTAAAAGGACTAGAGAAGATAGAAACTGAAACAGGAAATCATCAAAAATTGCTCAGCAACGGGATCAAATGGTTTGATGTGATTGTCGTGGGAGGTGGCCCAAGCGGTCTTTACACCGCCACCCTTCTTTCAAATCTCGGATTTAGTGTAGCCTTATTTGAGGAACACTCAGAGATTGGAAAAGGCGTTGTGTGCTCTGGGGTTGTAAGCAAAGAGGCATTTTTAAGATATGACCTGCCTAAAGAGTCAATAGTGGGTGAGATAAAAGACGCAGAATTATTTTCTCCGGGGGGAATACGCCTCCCCTACTCCCATCCAGAGACGGCGGCCCTTGTCGTTGACAGGCACATCTTTGATGGAAAGCTGAGTGAAAGGGCAACCGCAAGTGGGTCGGAGATCTGCCTCAACTCAAAGGTACTTGCCCTCTCAGCAGAGGGCAGGTTCGTAGAAGCCAGATTAAGAACACCAGAAGGCGAAAGCAAAATACGCGCCCAGATTGCCGTAATAGCAACGGGGATAAATTTCAAACTCCAGACCATGCTCGGCCTAGGACGTCCCAAGAAGATTATAAAAGGAATCCAGATTGAAACTAAGGCAGATCATATAGAACACCTAAGAGTATACTTCGGAAGTAGGTTCTCAAACGGCTTTTTCGGATGGGCTATACCCCTGATGAACCAAAGGATAAGGATTGGGGTTATGACCGAGGGGAATGCCATTGAGGGTTTAAAAAACGTTCTATCAACCATCTCTACAAATGGCAATCTATATACGGAAACAGTAAAAAGAAGGGGGATTGCATTTGGATCTATACCGAGAAGCTACTCAGATAGGATTGTCGTTGTAGGTGAGGCAGCAGGTCAGATAAAAACAACCACCGGAGGGGGAATCTACTACGGCCTCCTCGGTGCAGAAATAGCCTCAGATATAATTAACAAGGCTTTCAAGAAGGGGGATTTTCAATCAAGGACCCTTTCTGAGTACCAGAGGCTCTGGAGAAAGAGTCTAGGAAGGGAGATTGTATTTGGAGAGTACTTCCATAGATTTTATTCTAGGCTCAATGACAACTCCATAGATGCCCTTTTTGAGGCCGCTGAGCAAGATAGCCTCCTATCATTCATATCGGAGAATGGGAAATTCGACTGGCACAAAAACGCCGTGATTAAAATACTAAGAAGCCCTAATCTAAGAAGGGTTCTTTGGAATGGATTGGTTAAGTAATGGATTAATGAGTGTATCAAAACTTACTTCCACGTGACTCCCATTTTCCCCTAAAGGTTATCCAGAATGAGAGAAGTATAAGCTTGATATCCAACCAGAGGCTCTGACGCCTAACATATATCAAATCATAGTAAAATTTGCGTCTCCTTATTATATCCCTAGGAGCAAAAATCTGAGCAATCCCCGTAAGCCCTGGTCTTACCGAATGCCTTTTCCAATACCCGGGTATTTCGTGAATCAACACGGATCCAGATGAACTGTGCGCTATCTCAATCTCGGCGGGCAAAAGCGGGCGAGGGCCCACAAAGCTCATATCCCCTTTAATGATATTCCAGAGTTGTGGTAGCTCATCCATTGCTGTGACTCTTAGGAATCTTCCTACTCGAGTTATTCTGTGATCATTTTCCATAGCCTGGACAGGCCCAAAGATCTTATCTGCATTTTTAATCATTGTGCGGAACTTGATATGTTTAAAAATCATGCCTCGCCAGCCGACCCTATCAGAACAAAAAAGCACTGGCCTCCCATCCTCTATCCAAATAGCAAAGGCTATGATAATCCACAGAGGAAAAGAAAATACAATCCCCAAAAAGGACAGCAGTATATCGAAAGGCCTCTTTAAGAGGTACTCTCTTTTTGCCTCTAATTCGTATTTAATCGCATATGTCTCCATAGTAGATTCCAATTCGTGTATAGAATCAATACTGCTTTTATCCAAATTATGGGTTCTCCAGGATCAAAGTTGGATGGAGAAGCAAAAAAGATAGAGCCTAATTTCCCCCTCTTAAGTAAAGCACATTTTCTCTATACCAATTCACTGTTCTGCAAAGTCCCTCTTCAAATGGAGTTTTAGCCTCAAATCCAAATTCCAATTTAGCCCTTGATGTATCGAGCCTCCTCTTTGGCTGTCCATCAGGCCTTGAGGTATCCCATATAATCTCTCCGGTATAGCCCACTATATCTCTGATCAAATAGACCAAATCCCTTATACTTATTTCCCTTCCAGAGCCTATATTTACCGGTTCTGTCCCTTTGTATTTCTCGGTTGCAAGAACAATTCCCTCTGCGGCATCCTCTACATAAAGAAATTCCCTAGACGCATTTCCCGTTCCCCAGGCTATGACCCTTTTCTCGCCCTTTATTTTGGCATCAAAGAACTTTACAATTAGAGCTGGTACAACATGGGCATCTTCCGGATCAAAATGGTCTCGTGGGCCATATAGATTTACCGGGATAAGATAAATAGCATTAAAGCCATATTGCTTTCTATAAGACTCAGCCTGTACTAAAAACATCTTTTTTGCAATACCATAAGGAGCATTAGTCTCCTCAGGATATCCATTCCAAAAATCCTCCTCCCGAAAAGGAACGGGAGTAAATTTTGGATAAGAGCAAACCGTGCCTACAGCAACGAACTTCTCAACCCCCGATTGTCTTGCCGCCTCCATAAGCTGTATCCCCATAATTGCATTATCATAAAAAAGCTCGGCTGGATACTTCATATTAAATCCAATTCCCCCTACCCTTGCCGCAAGATGAATTACTATGTCTATGCCATCTACTGCCCTTACGCAATTTTGCCATACTCTAAGATCACAGTCCTTACTTCTTGGGATCCTCAGATTCTCTCTCCTAGCCCCCCTCTGCAGGAGCTTTTCCACCACAAATGAGCCGAGAAACCCGGCCCCACCGGTTATCAATATGCGTTTATCTCTTAGTTCATAGCTCATAGCAAGAATTATAAACCGTAAGATACGGGCTAATCTACCTCCCACCATCTGTTTGGAAACCTATCTTTCAAGATTCTATCTCCCTCACCAACCGGTTTAAGGTCCATCTTTCTCATATCTGCGTCAACCATAATCCTTACAAGATCACGAAACGTAACTTTCGGCTCCCAATTGAGCTTTCTTATTGCTTTACCAGGATCAGCCCTTAGTGTTTCAACCTCGGTCGGACGGAAAAACCAGGGGTCAATCTTAACGTACTCCCTCCAGTCAAGATCTACATAAGAGAAGGCTTCCTCCAGAAATTCCTTTACGGAATGACTCTCTCCCGTTCCAATGACATAATCCTCGGGACCATCTTGCTGAACCATCTTCCACATCATCTCTACATACTCCGGTGCGAATCCCCAATCCCTTCGTGGCTCTATATTGCCGAGGAAAAGATACCTCTGTTTCCCCGCAAGAATCTTGGCGATTCCCCGAGTGATTTTTCTTGTAACAAACGTCTCACTTCTCCTTGGGGATTCGTGATTAAAGAGAATACCACTTACTGCAAATATGCCATACCCATCCCTGTAATTTATTGCCGCCCAATGTGCCATCATCTTAGCACACGCATAAGGGCTCCTCGGCCAAAAAGGTGTGTTCTCGTTTTGAGGAGGAGGAGATGCTCCAAACATCTCACTGCTTGATGCCTGATAAAACCTGCATTTTATATTGCTCCTACGTATAGCCTCGAGAATCCTTATAGCCCCAAGCCCTGTAATATCCCCGCTATACTCTGGCATATCGAAGCTCACCTTTACATGGCTCTGGGCTGCGAGATGGTACAACTCATCGGGCTGAACCTTGTAGATGAGGTTTGTCATTTGACTAGAATCAGAGAGGTCTCCATAATGGAGAAAGACCCTAGCTCTAGGGTCATGGGGGTCAACATAGATATGCTCGATTCTCTCCGTATTAAATGTACTAGACCTTCTAATTAAACCATGGACCTCATATCCCAAAGAGAGTAAAAACTCAGCCAGATAAGATCCGTCCTGACCTGTGATTCCTGTAATTAATGCCCTTTTCATTTCTTACCACCTCTTCCATTGGTATTAAAGAACTGTGGTATCTTAGAAACATTCTTAAAAAGTAGAGTAAAAACGCCGCCATCCAAACCGTTAATTTTTAATGCCTCGTAATCCTCTATGGTCTTTCTTATTATATTCCTTATATTCTTATTGCTGCTTCCGCCCATCCTCATTTTAATCAATACCCTCGGTATGTAATATGTGTTTATCTTCTGCTTCCCAAAAAATCTCAGGATCAATTCATAATCGGCGGCAATCTTTAAACTCGTATTGAATGAGCCATAGTTTTCATAGACCTCCCTTCTAACAAAGAAAGTGGGATGAGGAGGCATCCATCCCCGATTAATCAGGCCTTCACTGTACCTGCCTGCCCTCCAGTATCTAATCACCTTACTGTTGTTTCTGTTTACATATATCAGGTCACCGTATACACTTTGAACACCATTTTCCACGAAGGCCTTGGCAACCCCTTCAATAACCCACTCGTCGGCATAGAGATCATCTGAGTGTAAAAAACCAATTACATCCCCCGTTGCCATCCCTATCCCCTTGTTCATTGCATCATAAATCCCACCGTCTGGCTCGCTTATCCAAGCTGAGATTTTATCTTCATATTTTCTTATAATATCTAAAGTTCCATCGGTAGAGCCACCGTCAACGATGATATACTCTATATCATTGTATGTCTGACTGAGCACACTTCTTATGCAGTCCTCTAAGAACACCCTATTGTTAAAGGCAACGGTTATTATGGAGATTTTCATCTGGATAAGGACTTTAAAAAAATAAGCTACCGAATCAAGTGCCAGTCGAATGTCACCTTATTTCCTTTTCCCGGTGCAGACTCAAGCATAACTGTAAAGCCCTCCTTGGTCTTATTAATAGAGCGTATGCGGTTTGACCCATAGGCAGGCGTACCAATCACAGTTGTCGGGGTTACGGTAAGAAAGTAATTCGCATCCGGCTCCGGGGTAAGGAATACAGCAGTGCCAGAAGTAGCGGTATCAGAGATAGTCACAAAACCACGGAGATTATTTGCAGAAGTTGCTGTTGCTGATATCCCCCTTGACCCAATTAAGCTAGCCCCCCATAATTTTTGGTGTGGAAACATAGCAATAGCACCCGCTGGTGCGTTTGAAGGCACATTGGTTACTATATCCCTCATCCATCTGTATACTTCGTCATCACTAATACCAGCAGAAACAGGTATATGAATAATCCATGGCATCCAGTAAGAGGTCGGATGCGTAGTATCTGCCTTTAGTTGTAAAATCAATTCAGTATTATTTGGTGTGCCTACGGTTGCTACTTTACCTCCTAGGACAATAGGCACCCACCTTGAACCAATCTGTTTAGCGGCATCAGTTGTATAAAATATATACTGACTGCCACCCTGGAATGTGAAATTCGGATTGGTAAACCCCATAAGCGATAGATAACAGGGTGTGGTAGAAGCATTTTCTGATCTGACCCATACACCTGTAAGAATCCAGTCACCCACATTGAATGCCCTGTTTTGCCTGAATATCTCCCTATACTGCTCACCCGAAGAGCTTGTGAGTTTAGCGGCAGTAGCAGAACCGTCTGGTCCGGGAATTCCGATTGTTACAGTAGCCGTTCCAGTCTTTGCAGACCATGTACTTACATCCTGGTCAATGTTTAATGAGCCATAGGGAAGTAGAGATGGACTCATAGTTGCACCACGATTGATAAAGCTGGCATGCACTATCCCGTTTCGTAATAGTATATAATTCGACTTCTGTATACCGAGATTCCAACCCTGTGTGTAATCAAACCCTCTTCCTGAATCCCAAAATAATCCATCTATCTGGGCATTGCCGCTGACCAGAGGTATAAGCGGAAAATTGGTGTTCCTTATCGCTATATTCTTAACGGGACCAGATATTACATCCATTACGGAACGTACAGAAATCGGATCAGCTATCTCAACCTTATTCAGCTCTACATGGGAGACTACACCATTAGATCCATCCAGTGTAAGAAATGATTCAAGGCCGCTTTCATAAACAACCCCATTTATATAAATAGCCCCTTGCCCATTGACACGTGTGGTAGCCCCTATTTTTATACCTCTAGCGGCTATACGTATATCATCTATGTATATCAAGCCGGAGCCGCTATAGGTTGAATTAGAGGTAGTTATATAAATGGATGGATTATTGGATCGAGACATAAAAACACAGTTCTTAATCCAGACCCAAAAGAAGGCATCAATCTTAATGGGTGAAGAGGTAGAGGCAGTCGAGCCCAGAACACCTACATTCTCTATCCATGCAAGCGCACCTAACGCAGCAGTGCCATCAAGTAAAATACCAATCCCAGTGGGATTTTTAATCTGTAAATTCTTTAGTAGGTGATAATTAGAGCCTGTAACCTTGATTGTGGGGACACTCCCTAAAGGTGGTGTTATAAGAGCCGAAGGTTGAACCTGAAACTGTAAGACACCACCTCCATTTTCACCAACGAGGGCGATAAAATCACTTGCTTTAAACGTGGAAGTCAATCTCAATTCACCATAAACCTTGAAGATCAGCCAATTACCAGTTGTATTTCTATAAGCAAGGGAACTGGCATTCAAAACGGTTTTACCCTTGAGAAGGATTGTTCCACCATTAGCCCCTAGAGCATCGATCGCCCTTTGAACCGCCTCCGTATCATCTGTAACCCCATCGCCCTTTGCTCCAAAGTCCCGAACATCCACAGTCGCCCCTTTTACATCTGCCTTAGACAACTCACCGACAGCTGATCCAAATAATATCGGATTTAAATCGGCTATCAGATCAGCTGAAGCAAAGCTATTTTGCTCAGTCTGTCCTATTAAGTTCGTGTAAATACTATTTTTACCGTTCTCAACGGCTTTCTTGATCTCAATCAAATCCTTATAAATAATCCCATTCAATATAAGTAAGAAAGCAAAACCTATAGGCACAATAGCTCTTCTCATTTGAGTCTTAGGATAGAACGCAATAATTCTCCAAAACTAGAACATCCATTTTCGTCCTTAAAAAGCACTCAAGTGCATCCAGCGGGGTATTTACTATAGGCTCATTTTCATTAAAAGAGGTATTTAAAACCATGGGGACTCCGGTGAGTCTGTAGAATTCTTCTATCAATCTGTAATATCTCCGGTTTATACTCTCGGAAACAGTCTGAAGCCTTCCGGTTCCATCTGTATGAACCACGGCAGGTATAAGTTGTCTCTTTTCGGGTCTTACTCTGTAGACCTTTTCCATAAATGGAGTGGGATAAGACCCCTCAAACCATTTGGATACAAACCCCTCAATTACTGAGGGCGCAAACGGTCTAAAGTTCTCTCTCCTCTTTATCCTCTCATTTAAGATGTCCTTTATTCTCTTGTCCCTTGGATCGGCAAGAATGCTTCTATTGCCCAATGCCCTCGGTCCCAATTCGGTTCTTCCCTGAAACCATCCAATGATTTTTCCATTGGCTATATCTCTAGCAGTCCTAATGAATAGCTCCGAATCATTGAGTTTCTCGTATCTTATGCCCTTGTTTTTTAAAATGCCTTCTATCTCCCTATCAGTGAATTCAGGCCCCCAGTACGGCTTATCCATTATAAAATCCCTCTCATTGCCAAGCATAACGCTCCACACCCAAAATGCAGCACCTATTGCAGTTCCAGCATCATAAGAGGCAGGCGGTATATAAATCTCTTTAAACGGGGTTTTCTCAAACACCTTTCCGTTTGCTAAAGAGTTCTGAATACAGCCTCCGGCAAGCGTGAGTTTATCTATTCCGGTTTTTTGATATATGTCCTTTAGCATATGAAAAAACGCCTCCTCATACATCGCCTGAACAGAGGATGCAATGTCTTGATGGTGCCTTGTAATCTCTTCCTCAGTTTCTCTTGGTTTTCCAAAAAGTTCGAATACCTTATCTGAAAAGAGCCTTCCTAAAGTCGGCTCCCCATTTTCCCAGACCATATCAACACCCTCTTTGTCGTGGAGGAAAAAAGAGGTATCAATCTCAAAAAGGCCGTTGTCTTTTAACCTTACTATATTCTTCATTTTATCGAGATAGGCCGCCTCTCCAAAAGCGGAAAGACCCATTACTTTATACTCATCCCCATACCTCGAAAACCCTAAGAACTGAGTAAAGGCGGTATAAAAAATTCCAAGGGAGTGCGGATACTCAACCCAATCAAGAATCTCGATTTTATTTCCCCTACCGATCCCCCTCATAGAACTCAGAAAATCCCCAAAGCCATCAACGGATACACAGAGAGACTCATCAAAAGGAGACACGAGAAATGCACTCCCTATATGAGCCCTATGATGTTCGACATTTTGGACCTTTGCCCGTATATCTGATACATGGGTTCCAAGAGCCGCAGCAATAGTGGTCTTAATATCGGTTACCTTTGAGACGTTCTGAAGCCTGTTCTTTAAGAAATTTAAACTCGGCGTTTTTGTAAGCACCCTAAGGATCTTTTTATGAAGATGCGCAGAGGGATTTCTGGAAATCGCAATATAATCAATATCACTAATATCAATACCCGCGTATCCTAGACACCATCTTATAGATTCCGTAGGAAGCCCAGCCCAGTGCTTTATTCTCCTTATCCTCTCTTCTTCAATAGCACAGACGAGCTTTCCATCCGCAACAAGGCAGGCTGAAGAATCACCGTGGTAGGCGTTGAGACCAAGGATATACATTCTTTATTTTACGAGAGGTAGTGATCCATGTGACAGTGATACAGAATAACAGCTTGACTAAGGTAATCTCTGCGGATACCCACTTTGACCTTATCGAAGGCATTACACGGCTCGATCCTAAAGCTCTATTTGCTAAGTCTAAGACTAAAAAATAAAGACAGTTAATCCTCAGACAATTCGGGCCTTGGTTTTACAGGTCTTCCTACTATAGCATAGAAAATCGAGTGCAACACAACACGCCCAAACCAGGACTCATACATTAGCCAAGTCAGAAACCGACTGTAAAAGCCCGCAAGTGCAATCCAGTTGCGAGACGTGCGTTCAAGATGAAACGTGCGAGTGCGTGCCTCTGCAGGATGCACATTAAATGCGATCTCTTCGAGCCGCGACGGCATATCGCCCAATTCCACCGCACGCCTTAGATGAGGCACGTGCTGCCAGGGAAAGCCCATCAACTCAGAAACATACAAATCGAATGCACCAACATCGCTGGCGGCAATGATTAAGTCCATACGTACCGGATCACCTTCCATAGGACCGTTGCGATCTAAGAAGTACGTGCCATCCGCAAGCACAACGGGGCGCAAGGCTCGGTTGATTGCAACAATCGCATCGTTAAATATAAAATGGGATCGCAGACGCATAGCATCGGGTATGCAGCCCCACTGGTTCTTATATGCAAGTGTTAAGCCGGTCATACAGTGAATCTTCGGCACGGGCATACTAATGAGTAAGTCAGTATGATGCAAGAGCCGCACAGGAAGCGGAATCCTATATGATCTGCCTCCGGAGTTGAATGAGATAAAATCCCTTTCTTCATCACAGAGATTCACTATATCTACTCCAAATTCATTGGTTAACCGATAGAGGTCGTGGCCCCTAAATGCCTCCGCAGCTGCCCATGCACCATAACCACCATCACTTTCGACAATTGCAATAGAGTCTGTGTAATTGCGTAGAATTTGAACCGTTTCTCTTATAACAATGGGCGATGTCGTAACCCCTCGTCTATGATATGGATATGTCAGATTCGGTTTGAGTGCCACGCGAGTCTTGCGAGAAATAAGGGAAAGGATATTAGAATCTTCAAGGGAGGAGACAACCGCCCTGGTGAGATTTTTACGACTTGATTTAATTATAACACAACGTCTATTAGTCAATGCCTTTCCTCAGAAAAACCAAAACACAAAGGCTAACAGGATTGAAACAGATTAGCCCTCTCACGCACCGGTTTATCCCAGGAGAGTTCTGATACCAAATCAGGGAGTTGTAACTTAAATCGCCGGTAGAGATCAGAATCAGCCATTAAACGTTCTAGACCGGCACGGATATCAGTTACACTGCGGTCTACTACAAGCCCTGCTCGCCCTTCTACAAACCCAGCAACGCCGCATGTACGCGTGACCAAAACCGGCACCCCAGAGGCAATTGCCTCTATCGCCGCATGACCCCAGTTCTCATTGACTGAGACCAGGACAAATATGTCTGCGTCTCCATATGCGGCGAGTTTATCACCATTGTAAAGACCAGAGACAAACCATAAACGGTCCTCTATACCAAGCTCACCGGCAAGCCACTTTAGGCTATTTAGATAATCCGGCGATTCTGATGGCCCGACAATAGCCAGTGCCCACGAGTAATGTTTTAGCCCAGCCAGCGCCTCAATAAGTTGCTCTAGATTCTTCTTTGCCTCTATACGCCCCAGCCAAAGAATCAGAGACACGTCATCGGAAATCCCAAGGCGCCGTCGGAAGACCCCACGATGAGGCAGTGATTTATACTCCTCTAGATTAATTCCATTCCGACTGAGAAATAATTTCTCCCTTGGTATGCCAAATCGTAGGGCGTCGTCCCATTCAATCTGCGAGGTAACCACCACGGCACGGGCGCCATTTAACATAGGACGGCCGAAGATAAAATGATAGGCACGCTTAAGACGGAGGCTCTGCACGATTGGAATCAGCATCCCACTGGGTTCAACAACATATGGAACCCCGGCCCTGCGGGCTGCAAAGGCAACTGCTGCTCCCAAGATATCATAAAGACCGATTATATACACCGCATCAAAGCGACCGATATGAGAGAGTGCAAATGGCAAGACAGATGGATTTAAAGATACCCCTTTTATCCTAAGCCACGTACCCAGATACGTAACATTGACGCCATTGATACAATCCCTATATGTGCACCGTGACGGAATACTATCGCGTTCGATCACAGTTGATGTTACGACCTCCACGTCGTGCCCCAATCCGTGCAAACCCTCGGCTAATGCGACGGCATTAATTACTCTGCCTCCAAAGGAATAGGCAGGATGGTAGTTTTGTACAGAGATTAGGATTCGCATTGCCTACCCAGTACAACTAAACTCCAAAACCCCGACCAATGAAGTCTGTTGTTTCTAAAGTCATCTAAGATCTTCTTAAGTGTGGGGCGGCCTCTGCTTAAAAACCAAACCCTATCTATCCTGTAGAAAGATGGGTAGCCTCCAAACAGCTCATCTCCTCCTAGTCGGGACAAAACAGCTTTTAAACCCTCTTCCCTTGCACATCTGGATATAAAGTATGTATTGATTCCATCCGTAGTAGGCTGATCCATTGCAGAGAATATATCTTCAATATTACTGACAAAATCCCTCTCACAGACTCGATAGGCCCTGTGTCTAGCCCTATTTTTCAACTGCCTAATCATCCTACACCGTATTTTTTATCTATTATATCCCGGCGTCATCCGGACCGCCATGAGAAAGCGCATCCCTCATTTTTATAATGGCCTTTTCCATTTCCGAATCCAAATTTCGCCCATGGCTCACTAGACCAACTATTCTACACATTACTTAAACCAGTCTTGGGATTTCTAAGTCCTGATTATTAATGTTCTGAATTAGAAGTGGCCTCATAAATATCATCCGTCATTCTGAGCGCAGCGAAGAATCTTAGATTTACGCGTGTTAAGCAAGACTCTTTAGTCGCTTCACTCCTTCAGAATGACAGTAGCGGGATTTATGAAATTGCTTCTAGAAAAAATTTCTCAGTGGGTGGATGCAATCTCATGATATATTTTCATCACCTTCTCAGCAGTTGTTGCCCATTTAAACCCCTTTGCCCGTTCTATACCGCGGGCAACGAGTGTCTGCCGAAGCTCGGCATCGGTCAATACACGTTCTACACCCTCGGCGATTGCCTTGGGATCCTCTGGATCAACTATGACCGCGGCATCCCCCACAACCTCCTTTAGTGATCCTCGGTCGGAACAGACCACCGGTGTACCACATGCCATAGCCTCAATGGGCGGCAATCCAAACCCCTCATACAGAGATGGATAAAGTAAGATGTCTGATATATTGTAGAGAAGCACGAGGTCCTTAGGGCTGATTTGACCTAAGAAATGTACATTTCTCCCCAAACCCCGGCGACGAATGAGTTTCCGCTGTGCCGAGGTAAAATCCATACCGACCTTGACAAAATGTACCTTATCATGCCATCTGGAAGCGAGGATCGCCAGGGCTTCGATTACTCCATCAAGGTTCTTGTAAAATAGGTTAGCTCCAACATGGAGAATTGTAATAGGCCATGTAATTCCAAACCGCATGCGAGCCTGTGCAATGGCATCTACATCAAAAATCCGTCGAAACATTTCATCGAGTCCGGGATAGACTAAATGGAGCCGTTCAGGGACACAACCGACGAGTCTTATTATGTCCCGCTTCGTGGCCTCCGAAACGCAGAGCACTGCCCCTGCACGCGGTAGATAGCTGACACTCCAGCGGAATATTCTGCTAGCAGTCCAAGGCTGCCGTCCGTGCCAAGGGATTTCTCCGGCAGCAAGCTTAATAAGCATTAAATCATGACAGGTAATCACTGTCCGCTCCGGATCAATCACACGAATGAGGTAGGTATTGGCATGGTCCACGATATGAAAAACATTTGCCCGAAGAAACCGCAGTTGTTTGGGAAATGACCAGAATCGCCCAACGTAATCCTGAATGCGAAGCCCTCCTATACGAGCCAGTTGATAAGCAAAATCCGGCTCTAGACGCACATCCACTACATCACATTGATTTACAAGGGCATCACGCAACCGATCAGCATAAAGTGACATACTCAGATTTCGAGATTCTCGTACGTTACGAATTATGGCAACCTTCATACTTAAATGGGCTCGATGTAGTCTGTGCTAATCTGAGGACAAATACCTATTAGAGGAAACATAAGCATTTTTATATATATTCAAAATAATCTCCCTTATCTCTTTCCTATAATCTTCCCAGGTGTAATTCTCCGCCTGCTTCCTTGCGTTTTTCCCAAAAAATTCGATTTTATCTCTGTTATTATAGAAAAATAAAATCTTTTCTTTCAAGGCACCTATATCCTCAACAGGAATAATAAATCCATTTACACCATCTATTACAGCTTCTTTTGCTCCTGTATTTTCAGAAACTATAACAGGAGTTCCACACGCCATTGCCTCTATTACAACCATACCCCAGCTATCGAGATAAGAAGGGAAGATGAACACATCGGCATCCTGGTAATACGAAACCAATTGGTCGTGGTCTAGGTAGTGAATATGCTTATATATTCCTTCGTATTTACTAAGAACATCCCTTCCGTCTGACATTCCCCCTATGAGTATTAACTCTATATCTTTTATATTTAATTGTCTGTAAGCCTCTAAAAGTAGGCGTATTCCCTTTGCCTTTTTAATTGCTCCCACATACAAGATCTTCAATACTCCATTCTTTCTATAATATTCCTTTTGTTTAAACTTTGAAGGATCAAATCCGAGGTTCGCTAAATATATTTTACTTTCGGATATGCCATGACTAATTAAACTTTCCTTTACGAGATTAGAGAAGGCAATTATATAGTCAGCATGATTCAACTCTTCTTCCTTCAGTCTATTTACCTTGCTACTTACACCACCGTCAAAAGTTCTATCAAATTCTGGATATTTTCGTCTTATATCGTCTATGAACCTATAATGCACCTGAGCAAGATCCAAGATTGTAATTAAACCGAGACTCTTGGCTTTTCTAAAGGTCATAGAAGATGATGTCTCGTATCCTATAACCATACTCAGGTCAATCTTCTCTATACGCTTTGAGACATACCAATCGTGGATTTGATTGACAAGGCAAATCCCTAACTCTTCTTTGTATCCTTTTGATAATCTATCAAAACTCTCACGGAGTATTTCAAAAACCGGGAATTGCTCAATAAAGCCCTCGTCAATCTTTTCGTAATAACGCTTTCTGAGTTCACCCTCTACGGATTTTCTCAATTTTGGCGGAAGCAGATTTATAAATCTGTATGGGAAATCACGGGGCTTATACCATAGAGATGTTATAAATTTTTTAAGATAACCACCCTCTTGGAGTGCATAAACCAGTTGGTGTGCATGTTGCCTACCGGGGTGAGATACTAATACTCTTGGCCGCATTATTTCTTTCTAGTCTATTTACAGATACAAGTAGTCCTAAAAGAAACCAATATCTTATACCTTCAAGATAATTGAAAACTATATTTGCACCAAATAATATTGGTATTTGAAAGAGAAATACCATCAACGCAATGAGCTTAAGTTCATAGGATTTTATCCTTTTAAATACCCTCCACGAATAAAAAAGAATATAAAACCTCAGAAGCAAAACGATAATAAATCCGACCAGCCCCAATTCGAGAACAATCCTCTCCCACTCTGCCTCAAAATCTCTCGGCATATCCTTCCAGTCCTCTACCAGATTGTTGGCGCCCTGATAGGCTGTGCCTATACCGTAGCCCACCAGATTGGCATCTGGTATAAACCTGAAAAAGGATGTATATGTCCCGATTAGCCTTGACTTTGTATCCCCCGAAGTCTGTGCTCTTTCTACCAAAGCCGAAAGGGATTTTCTACCCACATCTGTGTAAGACATGATAAGTAACAATATAGGTATAACTAACGCAAATCTGATAAAGACCCTCTTCCTCCATCTAAATCTACCTTTAAGGGAAAAGAATAAAAAAAGCAGAACCTGAACAATAAAAAAGGCAAATGGACCACGTGAACCGGTCATAACCAGATTTATTATCCCCAGTGAAAGCGCAACAAGAAAGATTGGCATCTCAAATTTGCTAAGCCTTCTTATAAGGAGAAGATAGAGTATTACAATTAGCACAAATGGGAGATAAGTAGTATATGGGGTTATGTAAGAGAAGACCCCTGTAATTCTCACATACTCACCTACAGCAGCTATGGGTATGTCTCCAGTCGCTTGACTAGGCGCATAGCGATTAATCGAACTAGAAGGAGATGAGAAATACTGAACCATACCGAGTATAAATATTGGAAGCGAAATATAGCCAACTGATTTAAAAAACCTCAAGATCCTTTCCTCTGTATTTAAAAGTAGTGGTATCAAGAAGACAAGTGGGACAAACCAAAAATGTGTAATTAATCCCAGGATTTTAACCCTCAAATCAGTCGTTACTCGAAAGTTAAGAGCCTCAAGTACACCCCATATTAGATAAAGTAGAAGAAGCCCAAGAAATGGATAATCCTTTTTAGTTATTTTAAACCCTCTGGTAAAGAGATAGAAATAAGGGCCCACTAGCACAATATGCTTAACAAAAAAAAGCGGTGTAGAGTACTCAGGCAAAATCCACTTTCTGAAAATCCCTTCTAAAAGCAGATATGAAAAGAAGAAGTAAGACGACAACCTCCATTTTAGAGCACTTACAAAGAATATTAGTATGGCTACCGAAATGAGAAGCAAGATACCAAATAGCAGACGCATTTCAAGAAAAAACATAAGAAAAATAATCAAGAATAGACTTATGGAAATTAGAATGAACAATTCCCTGGGTTTTAACGGCAGCTTTAAAGATATTTCCCTTAGTGATATTTCTCTCATATCCCTATG
>CAYMEO010000026.1:0-29499 GCA_964389705.1 uncultured Spirochaetia bacterium | reverse complement strand
CATGGATCTTTTCTATTGGTATTGTCTCACAAGAGGTAATCTATTGTCAAGCAATCGTCAGTATTTTCAGGTTCCAATCGTTTACAGAAAAGTGAGATTGATTTAAACTACTAAAGAGATATTCCATGCCTTTTTTCTCCTGAGTTTAAGATGTTCAAATTAAAGACCGACTTTACCCCTAAAGGTGACCAGCCTCAAGCCATATGTAAGCTCACTGAGGGAGTACTTAGGGGTTTGAGAAGTCAAGTGCTCCTTGGGGTTACAGGAAGCGGTAAGACATTTACAATTGCAAATGTAATTGCAAATGTGGGGCGTCCGACTCTTATTATTGCACACAATAAAACCCTTGCCGCCCAGCTATACGGAGAACTCAAAGAGCTTTTCCCAGAGAACTCCGTCCATTACTTTGTGAGCTACTACGATTACTATCAGCCGGAGGCGTACATTCCTGAGACAGACACCTATATTGAAAAGGATGCGGCAATAAATGAGCATATAGACAGGCTTCGACATGGAGCAACATCTTCTCTTTTTGAAAGGAAAGACGTAATCATAGTTGCAAGCGTCTCGTGCATATACGGGATAGGCTCGCCCGAGGACTACTACGGGATGCTTACAATTATTGAAGGAGGAATGAAATTAAACCGCGATGATCTCTTACGAAAGCTCACTCAATCTCAATATGCGAGGAGCAATTTTGATCTCTACAGAGGAGCCTTTCGAGTAAAGGGCGATGTGGTTGAGATATTTCCTTCTCATTCGGAATCTATTGCACTGAGAGTTGAGTTTTTTGGCGATGTCGTAGAGTCAATAAAGGAGATTGATCCCTTAAGGGGAAAACCTATTAGAGCTATCGAGAGAACGATAATCTATCCAAGCACACATTATGTAGCACCTCGCGAGAAGCTCATTAGAGCCATTAAAACCATCAAAGAGGAATTGAAAGAGAGGATAAAATACTTTGACTCCCGCGGGATGATTGTAGAGAGAAAGAGAATTGAAGAAAGGACGAATTATGATCTAGAGCTACTCTCTACAATGGGGTTTTGTCCCGGAATTGAGAACTACTCAAGGCATCTTTCGGGGAGAAATGCCGGAGAGCCGCCGTGGACTCTTCTTGATTATTTTCCCCGGGATTCCCTTTTTATAATAGATGAAAGCCACCAGACAATTCCTCAACTCCATGGTATGTATCATGGTGATAGGAGTAGGAAGCTCACACTCATTGAGCATGGATTCAGGCTCCCTTCTGCGCTTGATAATCGGCCCCTGAGTTTTTCTGAGTTTGAAAAGAGGATAAATCAGGTGATATTTGTATCTGCTACTCCTGGGCCCTATGAACTCAGGAATTCAGATGGTGCTATAGTTGAACAAATAATCCGTCCAACGGGGCTTACTGATCCGGAGGTTGAGGTAAGATCGGCTGAGAATCAAGTAGACGATCTCCTTGAGGAGATAAGGAAAAGGATAAATATGGGAGATAGAGTTCTTATAACAACACTTACAAAACGAATGGCTGAGGATTTGACCGAATACTATAGAGACCTTGGCATAGGGGTTCGTTATCTCCATTCAGACATTGATACGCTTGAGAGGATTAGAATAATAAGGGAACTCAGGCTCCGGAAGTTTGATGTTCTCATTGGGGTAAATCTCTTAAGGGAGGGGCTTGATATTCCGGAGGTGTCTCTCGTTGCCGTTCTTGATGCTGATAAAGAGGGATTTTTACGCTCTGAGGTGTCTCTAATTCAGGTCTTCGGTCGTGCTTCGAGGAACATTCGCGGGAAGGTTATTCTCTATGCCGATAGTATAACATCCTCTATGGCGCGTGCTATTTCTGAGACAAATAGGAGAAGAAGGATTCAGGATGAGTATAACAGGTCTCATGGTATAACCCCTGAGACGATTAAGAAGGGAATAAGTGATACGCTGTCTTCAATCTACGAGATGGATTATTTTACCGTCTCGATAGGGGAAGTGAGGGACCTGGAGGTTTCTCCCGAGCGGATACCGGGGCTCATTGAAGAGCTTACAAAAGATATGAAAGAGGCTGCAAAGAGGCTTGAGTTTGAAAGGGCTGCCGAGATTCGGGATAGAATAAAAAGGCTTCGCGAGCTTGAGATTAGATATTTGGGGGAGATTAGATGAAGACATCACAGGCCCTCAATCTATTTATCCATCTCCTTGCGCTTGTGGGTTTTTTTGCTATATCCATTACAGGACAGGTAGATAAAATCAGCATCTCCGTTTTTCTCGGTTCGCTAATTTTGAGTTTTGTAAATGAGAGGTTTAATAGAGATTATTATCTAAGCCAGAGGGTTATAACCACTCTTGCTATTGTGCTTGTTATCTACGTTCTTATAGGTGTAGTTTTCGTTGGGATGGGGATTTTTAATGAGATTCTAACATTTCTCATATATATGCAGGTGCTAAAACTCCTGGGGACAAAAGGGATGAGGGATATTATTCAGATCTACATTCTGAGCTTCTTTCAATTTCTTGCAGGAACCATTCTCACAGTGGATTTCTCTTATGGGGTGGCGTTTGTCGTTTATGTTACTCTCGCACTTTGGGCAATTATGGCATTTAATATGAAAAGGGAATCTATAGAAGCCTCAAGCGAAGATGATCCAAAGGTTGTTACGCCTCTTTTCCTTGGAATTACAGGGGGGGCGAGTTTTGTGATTTTTATATTCACAGCCCTGATCTTTATATCGGTTCCGAGACTGGGAAGCGGGTTTTTGGCATCGGATTTTATTAAGCCAGAGGCTCTGAGCACCGGGTTTTCAGATGAAGTTAAACTGGGTCAAGTAGGACAGATCAAGCTTGATTCATCGCCCGTTATGAGGATAAGGATCCTAAACCATGATCCGCAGAATATTCCTCAGCCGATCTACTGGCGTGGGATAGCACTCAATGAATTTGATGGGACTGTATGGAGGACAAATAATCTTGATCATAGGGTATATGTGAGAAATCGAGAAGGGATAATAAAGGTAAAAGAAGAGCCTAAAAATAAATATGTCTATCAGGAGGTGATAACCGAGCCGATTGATACATATGTGCTATTTGCAGGAAGCATTCCCGTGGGGTTCCAATCAGCTGGATGGGAAAAGATAGAGAGTGTCAATGACTCTTATATGCTTCCCAACAGGGTTTCATATAGATTGAAATACACGGCTTATTCTGATTTAAGCGCCCCTTCTGGTAAAGAACTAAGAGGAGATATCGGAGATTATTCGGCATTATTACAAAAGCAGTATCTGCAGCTCCCAAAGCTCAGCGGTAGAATCAAGGAGCTTGCGAGAAAAATTACCTCCTTGGATACAAATGCTTATGATAAGGCTGAATCAATAAAAAGGTACCTTATTGAGAATATGAGATATACCCTAACACTTGAGAATGGAACCGTCGGATTTCCCCTTGAGGATTTCCTTTTTAAGAAAAGGGCCGGGCACTGCGAGTATTTTGCAACGGCTATGGTTGTTCTTCTTAGAGAAGTAGGGGTTCCAGCAAGGATTGTAAACGGGTTTCTTGGTGGGGAGTGGAATGAATACGGAAAATTTTTTTTGGTGCGTGAAAGTAATGCCCACTCTTGGGTTGAGGTCTTTTTCCCACATCACGGATGGATTCTCTTTGACCCTACCCCGCCGGGTGGTGAAGGGTTTATATCGAAGGGTGGATTCTCCTTTATAGCCTCTTATCTCGATTATTTGAAGTATAGATGGAGCAGATACGTTATAGATTTTGGGCAGAGGGATCAGATTTATCTCCTATCGCAGATTCAAGATAGCTGGAGATGGCAAAAAATCAGGGTGCAAAATAAATCGGAATTTAATCTTAAGGTTAATAGGAAATGGGGTATTGCCACTATAGTTGTGGCTCTCATAGCGTGGATTTTTTTATCTAAACCAGAGACAAAACTCCTTTTCAGCCACATCATAAGGAGAAGACCGGAGGAAAGGGCTTCGATACTATATAAAAAGGCCCTTGTGCTTCTATCCAGGAAGGGTTTTAGGAAAGCGGATTTTGTTGCTCCTAAGGAGTTTGCCGATAGTGTGTTGCAGAGCAGCGGGGGATTCCGGACGTTTGGAGAACTTACGGAGAAGTATCTCTACCTGAGGTTTGGGGATAATAGGGGAATGGAATCTGATTTTGAGGAATTAGAGGGACTCCTGGATAAACTAAAAAGGGAAATTAAATGATTCATTTAATGCTATCTTTCTTTTTTGATGGGCTTGGGATAGACCGATCTTAATTGTCCGAATTTTGGGATTTCTCACCTCGATCAGAGTCGGCGAAGTAGAGATCTTTTTAGATCCAATATGAGTTGTCTAAAACGCAAAAAGACGAAAGAAGATAGCAGTGATGATTAAAAAGGCTATAAAGCCTAATACGGAGACCAAAACTGCCCTTCCCGTTCCGCAGTCGAGGGCCTGTCGCACGGCAATGATAAAGGCTACGAGGACCCAGATAAAGATAACAAACCTTATTACGGCACCGATTACTGGGATGACCCCGAGGATGCTCAGGGCATTTGGGGAATATGCAAACCCAAGGCATCTAAGGAGTTCACCCATATCGGATGTGTGCTTAAAGGCCTTCACGCCTATAAGGAAAATAACAGCACTCCAGAGAATCCATCCTAGAACCGCTGATATAATCCCTGCTATTATTCCCTTCGCCCCTAAAACCCCTATGCTTCCAATTCCATTGCATACCGCCCCAATTAGCACTACTAAAAAGGCCTCCTTTGTGGCTTCTGGATCCTTTTCCACCTCTTCATAGAGCTGGATATCGAGCTTTGCCGCCCTTATCATCTTATCAGCTAGATTCATCTCTCTAACCTCCTTTAATCAGTTGGTATATTATAATACTGATTGTCTGTGAAAATTTTGCAATCAATCTTTGTAGATCTAAGTATCTACTTCAATAGATTTGTTTTATCTTTTAACCTTATATCCGGCTTTTTCAATATCCCATGTATCCGGGGTTATTCCCTGCTCTTTGAGAATGTGTTTTTGAACCCTTTCAGTGGGCGTTTTGGGAAGTGCATCAACAAACCTTATAAACCTTGGAATCATAAAATACGGCATCCTCTCCTCACAGTGCTTAATGAGTTCTTCATATGATACATCTCTATCGGCCCTTTTTACCACGACTATCATAAGGTCATCCTCTGCGAATTTCCCCTCACCCGACTTAATTCCTATAGCGGCGGCCTCTGCTACAGCCGGGTGTTGGCACACAATCCTTTCAACCTCAAATGAGCTGATATTTTCGCCTCTCCTTCTTATGTAGTCTTTTACCCTGTCAACAAAGTAGAGATATCCATCCTCATCCATTCTTCCTCCGTCCCCTGTGTGGAACCAGAAGTTTCTGAAGTCACTTACCGTTTTTTCCGGCATCTTATGGTAGTGGTAAAGCATTATGTTAGGGATTCGAGGTCGAACTACTATCTCCCCAACCTGTCCTCTCTCTAGTTCTTCATCGCTTTCTGGATCTACGATTTTCACCTCGTATCCAGGAGCCTCTTTCCCGCATGAGCCAACCCTAAATGGTTCAT
Organism: uncultured Spirochaetia bacterium; assembly: GCA_964389705.1. GTDB lineage: Bacteria > Desulfobacterota_D > UBA1144 > Nemesobacterales > CSP1-2 > PSLL01. Next base: position 23,933 of record CAYMEO010000026.1, on the reverse strand, counting down.
CAGGACGCATATATGTCACCACTCCGGTCTCTGTAAGCCCATAGCCTTCCATGATCTTTAGTTTAAATCTCTCTATAAATTGCTCGAGTATATCGTGTGGTGCTGGTGATATTAATGCGAGCCTTACCCTGTGCTCCTTTTCTTCTGGGACTGGAGTATGGCGCCAGAGAAAGTAACTCATAGCGCCAAGGAGATTGAATATGGTTGCCCCCGATTCCTTTACCCAATTCCAGAAATGGGATGTGCTAAACCTCTCATATATGGCAACCCTTGCCCCTGCAATAAGTGCGGGATAAACACAGAGTACCTGGGCGTTGGAATGAAAAAGAGGAAGGCATGTAAAGAGGACATCGTTTTCATCTACTTCGGTTAGCTCTACATATCCCTTTGCGCTATAATAATCGGCAGCATGGGATTTTACAACCCCTTTTGAGCGTCCTGTAGTCCCGGAGGTATACATAAGGCGTGCGGTATCTATAGATCTGACTTCTATCTCCGGCTCTTCGGGGCTTGAATTGTCAAGAAAATCTCTGTATGAAATAAGAGACTTTGCACTAACCCCCATATCTTGAAATCTACTTGTCTTATTCCGTGTCCATACGATTATCTTTTCAACCTGCGGAATCTTATCTTGAATCGGAGCTATTCTTTCGAGATACTCTTCGGCTATGAAAAGAACCTTGGAGTCCGAGTTATCAATTATATATTCAAGGAAATCCATCTTATATGCGGTGTTGATTGGAGCCATAATGCCTCCAGCCTTGAGTATTCCGAACCATATCACCACGTAGTCTGAGGAGTTGGGCATAAGGACTGATACTCTATCTCCCTTTTTAATTCCGAGCTCAATTAGGCTATTTGCCACTTGATTTGCCAGCGTGTTTACCTCTTGGAAGCTCAGCGGTTTTTCGTCCTGATAATGAAGGAACGGTCTATTCTTTAGTCTTTTTGCCCTGTTTTTTAGTATAAGCGGAAGAACCCATTTCTCTCTTTTTTCCTTAAGATACCAGTTTGGGTCAAATGGCCTTTTCCTCTCTATATTCATGTTTATATCTTTAGCCATATTGGTAGAGCCTCCGTGTTTTACTACCGGGTATTAGAGATTTTATATAAGTTAAATACTAAGACCTAGTCCAACCCCTATTTTAACTAATTCAACTTTGGTAGTCAGTAGGGGTTGGACAATAATAGTAGTAGGGGATTTTGCTGTGCACCTGTAGTCTGATTTTAAGATTTAAAGATTGAGCCCTGTTTAATTTGCTCTTATATTTTTATTTAGGTAGAATTTAATTAACAAAAGCGGGCTTTGACCCGCTTTTTTCTTGGTTTTGGGAGTACATATATGAGTTCTTTAGAAGAAGACGTGATTGAGAGTGTGCGGGGGATTTTAGACCCTCTCCTTCTTGAAAATGGACTTGATCTTGTTGACATTGAGTATAGAAGAGAAGGGCGGGGAAGGGTACTTAGAATATATATAGATAAGGAGGGCGGGGTAACGGTTGACGATTGTGCCAAGCTCAGTCGCGAGTTGGGAATCCTCCTTGATGTGCACGATGTAATTCCCGGCTCATATAACCTTGAGGTTTCTTCTCCTGGTCTTACACGGGCACTTAAGAAGCCAAGGGATTTTGAGAGATATAAGGGGAAAAAGGTAAAGATTAAAACCAAAGCAGACATCGAGGATAGAAGGGTCTTTATAGGCAGACTCCTCGATTTTGTGGACAATGTTGCCACCGTTTTGGTAGATGGGCACATCTACACAATTGAGTATGAAGAGATTGAGAAAGCCAATCTTGAGTTAGATTTTTAGGAGGCGATTAATATGACTACTGAACTAAGCCGTGTAATAGATTCTGTGTGTAAGGATAAGGGGGTAGATAAAGAGGCGATTATCAAGGCCGTGGAGGAAGCGGTTCTTTCTGCCTCACAGAAGCTATTTCGTATGCAGGGTAAAAATAAGGAGCTTGAGGTGCGCTACAACGAGGATGAGGGGGAGATCGAGCTTTTTGAATTTAAGACCGTTACGGGAGATGTAAAGGATCCTGATACACAGATCAGTATTGAAGAGGCAGCCGAGTTAGACTCTGAAGCTGAGGTAGGCGATGTAATTGGCGTAAAAATAAACCCCGATTTTACGAGAATCGCAATTCAGAATGCCAAACAGAAGATCCTCCAGAAGATCAAAGAGGCTGAGGGTAAGGTGATCTCTGAGGAGTTTAAGAGTCGAAAAGGCGAGCTTATAAGCGGTATTGTAAGAAGGATCGAGAAGAGAAATGTAATAGTGGATCTAGGAAGAACAGAGGCAGTCCTTCCTGTCGAGCACCAGATGCCTAAGGAGTATTATAAACCGAAGGAGAGAATAAGGGCGATTCTCATTGATATAAGAGAAACTAAAAGAGGCCCTCAACTAATCCTCTCTCGTGCCCATCCCGACTTCGTAAAGAGCCTCTTTAAGGCCGAGGTTCCTGAAATCACCGAGGGTGTGGTGGAGATTAAGGGCATCTCACGAGACCCAGGGAGCCGTACAAAAATAGCAGTTGCTTCAAACGATCCGGATGTAGATGCGGTTGGGGCCTGCGTAGGGATGAGGGGCTCGAGGGTACAGAATGTTATTCAAGAGCTCAGAGGTGAGAAGATTGATATTGTCCCTTGGTCATCGGATCCCGCGAGGTTTGTATGCAATGCCCTTTCTCCAGCGCGCGTAAGCAAGGTGATAATTGATGAAGATAATAAATCAATGGAAGTCATTGTAGATGATGATCAGCTTTCGCTTGCGATAGGAAGAAAGGGACAGAACGTGAGACTCGCCTCTCAGCTTACTGGATGGAGAATAGATATAAAGACGGATTCTCAGGTAAGACATGAACAGCAGGAGGTTATATCTGTGCTTATGATGCTTCCCAATGTTGGAGAGGTTACGGCTAACCTTCTCTACGGCGAGGGATTTCGCTCTCTTGAGGACATTGCATTTTCAGACCCAAAGGCTTTAATGAAGGCCGCTGGACTTAAAAGTGAGGATGATGCTCAGAGGATTCAGACGGCTGCAAGAATCGCACTCAAAAATAAGCTCGAAAAGATGACCATGTCTGCTCAACCCGAGGGGCAATAGGGATCGAGTGAGAATTAAGTAGTGGCTTTCCTGGCTTGGTGTCCCATCATACTTATTTTTGCATAAGCCCCAAAATTGGGTAATATTTATTAAAATAATCTAATAAATTATAAGGTGAATGAATGGCAAATGTAAGGGTCTATGATCTCTCAAAGGAACTGGGTGTATCGAATAAGGAGGTCATAGATGCAGCAAAACACGTTGGAATATCTATACGCAGCCACTCGAGCTCTATCTCCGAAGAGGAAGCCAGGAGAATAAGAGATAAGATAAGGGCGTCTAAAAATCATGGGCGACTACCTGCGTCTGAAGAGCCAAAAGAGGTGAAAGAGGAGGTAAAGGTATTTCGCTCTGAAACTGGCGAAGAGGTTGTAGAAAGGAGAAAGGGCAATACAGTAGTAATAAGGCGAAAGAGAAAGGTAGAAGAGCCAGAAGAGCCTCATGCTTTAAAAGAATTAAAAGAAGAGGAAAAGGCCCCCATATCTATACCGTCGGTAGAAACCAGTCCGTCACTTCAAGCCGTTCAGGAAAATCAGGAGGCAAAACCCGAATCTGAGAAGATAATAGAGGTATTACCCATTGAGGAAAAACCGATACCCGAGGTCGAGGCTACAGAATCTGAGGTTGAACAGAAACCCGGGGTGAAAGAAGAGGTAAAGGAAGACGAACCGAAGGAAGAGGTTGAAAAGAAGGTTAAAAAGAAGGGGCATAAGATTAGACCCAGAAGAGAAGAAATAATAGACGAAGAAACACTCGAGGAGCTGCGCAGGGCATTTAGAACAAAGCTTCCTGTGAGAAAGAGAGAGTATTTGGTTGAAGATCGGCGCTCAAGAGGTCGTTCTAATATGGATAGCCTTGGCCAGTTAAAAACCAGTCAGGATAATCAAAGAGAGTCCTCAAGGGCTCCAGAGACGCCGACAAAAGAGGCAAAATCTGCTCAGGTTATACCTTTTCCCACGCGACCGGCAAGGCGCGTGATAAAGCTTGGTGAGTCTATAACCGTCGGTGATCTGGCTAAGAGGATGGGTATTAAGGCGGCCGATGTTATAAAGAGGCTTTTGGGGCTTGGGGTGATGGCTACCATAAATCAATCCATAGACCATGAGACGGCTGCTATTGTAGCTGGAGAATTAGGATATGAGGTTACGGCTGAGCTCTTTGAAGAAAAGGAATTCCTCTCTGAACAGGAGTCAGGTATTCCTACCGATCTCATTCCAAGGCCGCCCATTATAACAGTGATGGGGCATGTTGATCATGGAAAGACTACGCTTCTTGATGCTATAAGGCACACAAATGTAGCTGAGAAAGAGGCGGGGGGTATCACTCAGCACATCGGTGCCTATAGTGTGGCCTTAGATGGGAGGAAGGTGGTTTTTATTGATACCCCGGGTCATGAGGCCTTTACTGCGATGAGGGCTCGCGGCGCTCAGGTCACAGACATTGTAGTACTTGTGGTTGCCGCAGATGATGGTGTTATGCCTCAGACCGTAGAGGCTATAAATCACGCAAGGGCTGCCGGAGTTCCAATAGTGGTTGCTATAAATAAGGTGGATAAACCTGAGGCAAATCCAGATAGAATCAAGAGACAGCTCTCCGATCTGGGGCTAGTGCCCGAAGAATGGGGAGGAGATACGCTTTTTGCCGAGGTATCAGCGAGAAAAAAAACTGGAATTAGGGAATTGCTTGAACTAATTCTTCTTCAGGCCGATGTCCTTGAGCTCAAGGCAAATCCTAACAAAAGGGCAAATGGAGTAGTAATAGAGGCCAAGCTAGATAGAGGAAGGGGACCCGTTGCGACTGTGATTAACAAGGAGGGGACATTAAGGATCGGAGATTATCTGGTTGCTGGGGTTCATTACGGAAGGGTGAGGGCATTAATAAATGATAGGGGAGAGAGAGTGAGTGAAGCCGGGCCTTCAATGCCCGTGGAAGTCCTAGGCCTTTCTGGTGTACCTGGCGCCGGAGATTCGTTCTATGTTGTTAAAGACGAAAAAACTGCGAAGGAGATAGTTCAATATAGGGAACTCAAAGGAAGGGAGGCAATTGCTGCAAAGGCAAGAAAACTTTCACTCGAAGACCTGTTTAATACCCTCAAAGAGGGAGAAACAAAGGAGCTTCCTCTGATCATAAAGGCCGATACTCAGGGTTCGGTTGAGGCTTTGAAAGAGGCAATTACGAGACTGGGCACAGATAAGTGTCGCGTAAAAATAATACACTCGGGGGTCGGGGCAATAAATGAGACTGATATAGTTCTTGCAAGCGCATCCAGTGCAGTTGTCGTAGGGTTTAATGTCCGTCCTGATCCTAAGGCGCTTGAGCTTGCCGAAAAAGAGGAGGTTTCACTTGAGCTTCATACGATTATATACGATGCTGTTGATAGAATCAGAAAGGCGATGGAGGGGCTTCTTGAGCCTGTTATGAAAGAGAAGGTCATTGGACACGCGGAGGTTAAAGCTACATTTCACATATCAAGTGTAGGAACGATTGCGGGATGTCTTGTTACAGATGGCAAAATAGTAAGGGGAAATAACATCCGAGTAATAAGAGATGGCGTCGTGACTTTTGAGGGAAAGATTTCATCTCTCAAGCGCTTTAAAGAGGATGTAAGGGAGGTTCAAAGTGGCTATGAGTGTGGAATCGGGATCGAGAATTTTAATGATATAAAGGTTGGAGATGTGATTGAAGTCTATATGTTTGACCAAATCAAGCAAAAGCTCTAGGTGGGTAAAGAGAAACCAGTATTAGTCACATAGTGATAGTAGCGGAGAATTTGGATAAGTCCTCTCATAGCCTATGGCTAAATTGTGTTGCAATAAATGGTAATAGGTGCACTTAAGATCGAGCTTTACATTGATGGGAACAGGTCTTTAAAGGGGAAGAGGCAGACGTTAAGAAGCGTGATTCAAAGGGTAAGGTCGAGGTTTGTTAATGTTTCAATCTCTGAGGTTGGTTCTCAGGATCTGTGGCAGAAGGCAATAATCGGAATTTCTTTTGTGAGCAATGAGGCACCTTACGTGAATTCTATATTAGATCAAGTTTCGGGGTTTATAGAGTCTATAGGAACCGTTCAGATAGTAAACCGTGATATGGAGATCATTCATTTCTAGTAGATTCGACAAGCTCATAATAGGAAAGCAAAGATTTGGGAATTGGATATAGGCGTGCAGATAGGGTTGGGGATTTAATCCTTAAAGAGGTCTCGGGTATGATATTAAGGGGCGAGATAAAGGATCCTCGTGTGCGCTCTGCTACTCTTACGGGAATAAAAGTTACGGATGATCTATCCCTTGCTTGGATATACTTTACATTGATGACAGAGGATATTGGAAAGGAAGAGACTCTATCAGGGCTTCAAAGTGCATCGGGATTTATAAAAAGGGAACTCTGGAGGAGACTAAAGATAAAAAGGATCCCTGAATTAAGATTCGAATTTGACACCGTGCTAGAAGAGGGCTACAGGATTGATAACATATTAAAAGAGGTGAAAGGTGAGCGATCTGGAGAAGATAATTAACATAGTTCAGACGGGAAATAGGTTCCTCATTGTATCTCATGAAAATCCTGACGGGGATGCCATAGGCTCTATGCTTGCGCTCGGCCTGGGCCTTGAGAGAGTTGGGAAAGAGGTAGTCTTATATAACAGAGATGGGGCTACCGCAGCACTTAGATTTCTTCCTGGTTCGGAGAAGATAATTTCCTCTTTGAATGACATTCGCGGGAATTTTGATGCTACTTTTATTGTTGACTGTACAGATACAAGCAGGGTTGGAGAGGAATTTGAAAGATTTAAAGATTCTGGCAGATGCGGCACCACGATTATTATTGATCATCATCAAACAACCAAGCCCTCTGCCGACCTATACCTACTTGATTCAAATGCCTCTTCGACGGGAATGATAGTCTACTCATTTCTAAAAACCCTGTCTCTTCGATTGGACTCAGGGCAGGCTCTGAAGATTACGCCCGATATTGCTGAAAACCTCTACACTACGATTGTTGTTGATACTGGCTCATTTAGATACTCAAACACAATTCCTGAAACATTTGAGGTTGCAGCAGAGTTAGTTCGACTTGGTGCAAGTCCATCGGAGATATCTCAGACACTTTATGAAACCGAGCCGCTTAGGAGACTAAGGCTTCTTGGACTTGCTCTTCCTACACTTGAGGTTACAGAAGATGGGCGTATCGCTTCGATTACTATAAATAGGGATATGTTTCGGGCAACTGGAACAACCAAGGAGGATACAGAAGGGTTTGTGAATTTTCCAAGGTCAATAAAGGGTGTCGAGGTCGCAGTCCTCTTTAGGGAAGAGGAGCCGCATAATGGTAATTCAAGATGGAAACTGAGTTTGAGGTCAAAGGGAAAGGTCAATGCCGCACGGATCGCCGAGAAATTCGGCGGCGGTGGTCACGAAAGGGCAGCGGGATGTACGATTACCGGGACACTCGCGGATATAAAACGCTCTATATTTAGCTCTATAAACGAAGCACTTAAATGGACGCAATAGTAATATTAGACAAACCCAAGGGAATGACATCTCAGAGGGCAGTAGAGAGGGTCAAAAGTATACTCAAGGCAAAGCGTGCAGGACACACAGGAACCCTTGATCCGTTTGCTACAGGTGTCTTGCCAATCTGCCTAGGTGAATCTACAAAGATTATTCCTTTTTTGGATGAGGATCTTAAGGAATATGAGGCCGTATTAAAACTCGGTGTTGAGACGGATACTATGGATTATACGGGTAGAATTATAGGTGAAAAGGGTATTGGCACTCTAGATGAAAGTGATATACAACGCGTTTTCCTCAAATTCAGGGGTGAAATCAGGCAAATCCCTCCAATGTTTTCTGCACTCAAGAAAGGTGGTGTTAGATTGTACAGCCTTGCAAGACGGGGAAAGGAGGTTCCAAGGCCTTCTCGAACCGTGGTAATTAGAGAACTGAATCTGCTCGATTTAGATCTGCCTTTTATTAGATTCTTTGTAAGGTGCTCTCGCGGGACATATATAAGGGTTTTGGGTTCTGATATTGGAAAAGAACTCGGCTTTGGTGGGCATCTTGTCGAGCTAAGGAGAATTAGAAGCGGGGTATTTGGTATAGAGGATGCTGCTTCCATAGAGGATGTGGAGAAGGGCAACTTTAATCCGGTCTCCATGAATGAGGCTCTTTCTCATATGAAAGAGATAAACGTTACAAATGGGGTTGCTGCAGGAATAAGAGACGGAAAGCAGATCACAAAATCGGATTTAGGTTCAACGAGTGTTCCGGAGTTTGAAGTGGGAGCCAGATTAAGGATTTGCGAAAATCAAAAGCTGGTCTCTATTGTCCAGGCACTTGCAAGGGATTATGATTTGGATAGATTAGATGATAGAGAAGTGGTGTTTAGACTTTTAAGGGTTTTTAATTAATTCAGATTAGGGAGGGCCTCAATTAGATGGCGATTTCGAAAGAAGAAAGACGGCATTTGATTTCTCAATTTAGAGTTCATGAAAAGGATGTTGGTTCACCCGAGGTGCAGATTTCATTGCTCACGCGTCGTATTGAAGAGTTGTCGAAACATATTCAGGCATCTCCTAAGGACTTTCATTCTAAACGCGGGCTCCTTATGATGGTTGCGAAAAGGAGGAAGTTGCTCCGTTATCTTAAGAAAGAAAGCTCTGAGAGATACCAGAATCTCTTGGAGAAATTGGGACTTAGAAAGTGATAAATCTCAATAACTAATCAGCCACAAAGTATGGGGAATTCAGGAGACAGAAGCCAGAGTTCAGAATTAAGAAAAACCGCTGAATTCCGACCCCTGGCTTCTGGATTCCAAATACCGTGTCTATTGTGGTTGATTGGAAGGAGGTAGTATTGTATTGGTTAGTGAAATAAGGCGCATAAAGACACATATCTTTGGAAGAGAATTTGAGATTGAAACTGGAAGGATTGCAAAACAGGCCCATGGTGCTGTTCTTGCCCGCTATGGGGGTACTATAGTTCTGGCTACAGTCGTAGCCGCAAAGGAGAAATCAGAAGGTGAGGATTTTCTCCCTTTGACTGTAAACTATCAGGAAAAGGCATACGCCGCGGGAAAAATTCCAGGCGGATATTTTAAAAGGGAGGGGCGTCCGAGTGAAAAGGAGGTGCTTACTTCAAGGCTCATTGACAGGCCTATAAGACCCCTTATACCCAAGGATTTTACGTACGCTACACAGATCATAGCTACCGTTCTTTCAGCCGACCAGGATAATGACCCCGATATTCTTTCTGTAACAACGGCATCGGCTGCACTCCTTGTGTCGGATGTTCCTTTTGCTGGGCCTGCCGCGGCGGTGAGAATAGGGCGCATCGGTGGGGAATTCATATGTAATCCGACAAGGAGTGAGATGGAGAAGAGTGATATGGATATAGTCGTGGCTGGAACAAAGGACGCAGTCGTTATGGTTGAGGGTGGTGCAAATGAGGTACCTGAACCTGAGATTGTCGAGGCGATTTTATTTGCACACAGATGTATTCAGGAGTTCATCAAGCCTCAAGAAGACCTTATAAGTGGGCTGAGGATTGAAAAAAGGGAGGTTCCGGCTCCGGTTGAGGATTCGGCTCTCAATCAGAGCGTATTTGAATTTGCTAAAGAGCGGCTTAAAGAGGCTATAAGGATACCGTCTAAGGCTGAAAGGAGGGAGAGGGTACAGCGGATATTTGAAGATACAATTGAATCCCTTGAACTCCGGTTTCCTGGAATGGGCGCTCAGATTGCTAAGGTATTTGACAATCTGAAGAGGGATTTGGTTCGTGAGCTTGTGGTTAATGAAAAGAGGAGAATAGATGGGAGGGGATACACAGATATAAGGCCTATAAGTGGGGAGGTGGGTTTTCTTCCCCGTACTCATGGCTCTGCTCTTTTTACAAGAGGTGAAACACAGGTTGTGGTGGCAACTACTTTGGGAACAAGCTATGATGAGCAGAGAATAGATGCCCTCGAAGGAGAGCTGACAAAGAGATTTATGCTCCATTATAACTTCCCGCCGTTTTCTGTGGGTGAGATTGGAAACCGTCTCGGTCCAGGACGCCGGGAGATCGGCCATGGAGCCCTTGCAGAAAGGGCGCTTATTCCGGTTCTTCCCTCAAAGGAGGCCTTTCCGTATACGATTCGTGTTGTCTCGGATGTACTTGAATCAAACGGGTCATCGTCTATGGCCACGGTCTGTGGAGGGAGCCTTTCGCTTATGGATGCCGGCGTACCCATAAAAGCCCATGTTGGCGGAATCGCAATGGGATTGATTAAGGAGGGAGACAAATTCGTCATTCTCTCAGACATCCTTGGCGATGAAGATCAGCTTGGCGATATGGATTTTAAGATTGCAGGTACTACTTCTGGTGTTACCGCTGTTCAGATGGATATTAAGGTTACAGGAGTCACAAGGGATATACTCTCAAAGGCACTTGAGCAGGCACGCGAGGGAAGGGTTTTTGTAATTGAAAAGATGAATGAAATGATTTCGAGCCCTAGGGCTGAGATCTCCGATTTCGCCCCTAGGATCCTTACAATTCAAGTAAAACCTGAGAAGATAAAGGACGTAATCGGGCCTGGCGGCAGAGTGATAAAGAAGATAATCGAGGCGACAGGTGCCGCAATAGATATTGATGAGACAGGAAGGGTAAATATTACATCGCCAAGTAGAGAGGCATGTGACAAGGCTGCGAGGATGGTAAAGGAGATTGTTCAGGAAGTAGAGGTTGGAAAAGTATATCTCGGAAGGGTTAAACGGATTCTTGACTTTGGAGCGATAGTTGAACTGTTTCACGGGGCAGACGGCCTTGTTCATATATCGGAGCTTGCTCCGACCAGGGTAAGAAAGGTTTCGGATATCGTAAAAGAGGGCGATGAGATACTTGTAAAGTGTATTGGCATAGAAAACGATGGGAAGGTAAGGCTTAGCAGAAAAGAGGCGCTCGGAGAGAATATAGAAGATTATAGAAAGAGCTAGAAAATAGGCTATAGTGGGTTATATCAAATCCGGTTAACTAGTGGCTATGTGTCATAAAGTCCTTTTATCCGGATCTGATATGATAACCTTCCGCTCCTGCAGGATATTTCCCCGAATTATACTGCCTCATAATAAATGCACAATACTAGACAATTAGAAATAAAAGATAGACCTAAGATACTTGCCATTTTAGGTCCAACAGCGGCGGGAAAGAGTGAACTCAGCATTCAGATTGCAAAAAGGATAGGCGGGGAAATAGTAAATGCCGACTCACTTCAGGTTTATAAATACATGGACATTGGCACCGCAAAGCCATCAAGGGCAGAACGGGAGGATATTCCTCATCACTTGATTGATATAATTGATCCCTCTACAGAATTTAATGCCGGGGCATATAGAAAGGCTGCTCAGGAGGCGATTCAAGAGCTCCACAAAAAGGGAATCAGGATTATTCTCGTAGGTGGCACGTATCTCTATGTCCGTGTTCTCCTCTATGGGCTTATTGAGGGGATTTCTGCAAACAGGGAGATTAGGGATAGACTCAGGAGGCTTAAATCTGATTTTGGAGTTTCTTACATTTATGAGAAGCTCAAATCGCTTGATCCAGGTGCTGCGGGTCGGATTCATCCGAATGACTATGTGAGAATCGAGCGAGCACTTGAGGCATATTACATTACAGGGACGAAGATGTCTGAGCTTCAAGAAAAACACGGGTTTAAAGGAGATGAATACGAGGTTCTAAAGATTGGGATTTTTGAGGAAAGAGAGGTTCTTAGAAAGAAGATAGATCAGAGGGTTGATAGAATGATAGAAAGTGGGCTTGTTAATGAGGTAAGGAAACTCCGGGAGATGGGCTTTGGAAGAGACCTAAAGCCTATGCAATCTATAGGTTATAAACACATAAATCAATATATTGATGGAGAGATTGCGCTTGATAAAGCCATAGAGTTAATAAAGCGCGATACAAAACGCCTTGCCAAGCGTCAGATGACATGGCTCAGGAGGGACAAAGATATTTGCTGGTATCGCGTTCCTGAGGATTTGGATAGAATAATGTATAGAGTCGAGGATTTTTATAAAACTAGTTACGGTTAATGTTATAATCTTGCGCCTTATGATTGTGATTATGATTATTAGTATGATACAGCGTTCTAATATTGTATAAAAAATTACTCCTCTACTTTCCTAATATCATCTTTATTGAGACGAGCAGAAGAAAAACCCCAAATATCTTTTTTAGTACAGGGTCAGAAACATACTGAACGAGTGTTCCACCCAAATAAGCGCCTATAATAAAGCTTGCTGCAATAAATACAGCCATATATAAATTAACATTACCTTCTTTGTAGTATTTTATTACTGCAAGAATTGCAACCGGAGGGGTAAGAACTGCGAGGGATGTCCCCTGCGCCTGATGCTGTGTGAGATGAAAAAAGTAAACGAGTGCGGGGATCATTATGAGTCCGCCCCCTATTCCAAAAAAGCCGCTTGCTATACCTGCTGCTAAGCCTATGAGGATAGAGCCCACTATTAACATTGCCGAAACCTCCGAAGAAGTATGGGCAACTTACAAGTTACCCATACAATTAGATTTGCTATTTAGTAGGAGAATTGGCGTTGTTTTTTATAATCTCTAACTTTTTCTGAATTTGGAGTTTTAGGTCATTATCTGAACCGCTGAGTATCTGTCTATACATTCTTTCTGCATCACCAGACTTGCCCATCTTTTCAAGAGACTGTGCTATGTAGAGTTCGGCCTCGCCTCTATATGGGTTTCCTTCTTTATCGAGTTTGGATAGGTAATCTATTGCCTGATGCCAATCCCCTTTATTGAAGCTCGCTGTACCAAGCCTGAGATAAGCTGCATCTATAATCATCTGATTCTTGGGGCTGTCATTTATGAGGTCTTTAAGGAGTTTTATTGTCTCGTCGTATTTACCCATGTTATAGTTTATCTCGGCTGCATAATAGAGCGCGACCTTTGATATATCTGATCGCGGGTATTTCTTAGTTATGTCTAGGAACTTATTCAGTGCCTCCTGAGAGCTTTGTTCAGGGTTTGCTCCTGCGTATACCTTCATTGCTTGAGTAAATTCTGAGTTTGCGCTCAGCTGTTGTCTCTCAAGTAAGGTGATCGCTATAAAGGCTAAAATAAGTATAAGTATGACTGTGCCGAAGGCCGCTAGTATTTTTTTATAATTCTCAGATGCAAAGACGATTGCGTCGGCAATGGCTTCTCTAAACTTGTCCGGTTTTTTGAGTTCTTTTTGAGTGATTCTTATTCTCTCTGCCATATTGAGAGTATAATTGTAGTGTCTAAAAACACAAGTCAGATTATTGTGGAAACATCTATCAAGGTCCATTTGATTTTGTAATATCAGATCGATATTATTCAGTATAATGTCAAATAGAAGGCTATCAACAAGGATTCCCTTAGAAAGAGGGTTAAATACGGGTTATCTGATTCCCTGGGTTCCACTTTTGTAGGCTATACATTTAATCTTTCAGAGGATGGAGTGGGAATTAAGGCCGATAGAGTATTTCATCCTCAGTCTAGAATTATGGTTCACATATATGTAGGATATATGTAGGAGATGAGATTATTAGACTCGAAGGTATCGTTGCATGGGTATCTCCTGCTTTACCAGGAATAATTTCTTCAATGGGGATAAAATTTCTCAAGTCGTACCGATGACATAAAAAAGGGTTTATCAACAAAGAATAAATCAATAGGTGGGAATTAAATAGTTCTTTAAAGTATAGTTCTGACCCTACAACCCCATAGTGTGTTGACAACGAGTTATTCTATGCGACAATACCATTTAAAATAAAACATTGAGGATAAGGAGGAAGTTGCATGAAAATCTTACGAGCAGTGTTAATGCTTATACTCGCAGTGAGCCTAATTGGTTGGTCTATAGTGCTAGCAGCGCATGAGAAGAAAATGCAGTCCCAGACTAGTCAACCTAGTCATATTGTGATTACGCCATCAGAAATAAATTGGGTTGATGCTCCGCCAGCGTTGCCACCTGGCGCAAAGGTAGCCGTATTGGAAGGAGACCCAACAAAACCCGGTCCATATACGATGCGTCTTAAGACTCCGGCAAATTATAAGATTCCGGCGCACTGGCACTCAAAGGTTGAGCGCATAACTGTTATCTCTGGTACTTTTAATTGGGGAATGGGAGACAAACTCGATACCGCGCAAGGGAAGGCATTTATAGCCGGGAGTTTTCTTCTCGTACCTGCAAAGATGAACCATTTTGCATGGGCTGATGAAGAGACAGTCGTCCAGATTAACGGGAATGGCCCATTTGATATACATTACATTAATCCTACGGACGATCCAAGAAATAAGAAATAGTTAGGGCGTCATCCCATAAGTATTTAGCACATTGACTAAAGAGTGTTATGATGAGTAAGACATAGAACACAAGGAGCTCAGATGAAAATCCTATCTAGTAGAGTTATGTACATAGTTATATCTGTACTTATGGTGAGCTTAATCGGCTGGTCTGTCACGCAAGCAGTACAGGAAAAAAAGAAGATTCAGCCTCAGGCTAGCCAACCTAAGCATTTTATGATTATCCCGGCAGAAATCAAATGGGTTGACGCTCCGCCGTCTGTACCGCCTGGGGCAAAATTAGCTGTACTAGAAGGAGACCCGACAAAATCTGGGCTATTTACGATGCGTATCAAGCTTCCTGCCGGTTATAAAATCCCGCCGCACTGGCATCCGGCAGTGGAGCATGCCACTGTTATTTCTGGAGCCCTCAATATGGGGATAGGGGATGAGTTTGATCCTGTAAGGACAAAGGAGTTGTCGGCGGGGAGCTTCAGTTTGATGCCTGCAAAGGTGCACCATTTTGCCTGGGTTAAAGAGGAGACCATAATCCAGGTTCATGGGATCGGTCCCTGGGGAATAAATTATGTCAATCCGTCAGATGATCCGAGAAATAAGAAATAGAATAGATAGTTGAAAATTATCTACAATAAAACTCAATTTTTCTTTTGGTATTGCACTTGCCTATCCCTAATTTTGGCTGGGTCTAGACCGAGTTCAATCGAATGTGTTTAGAATGACACTGCGATTATGAGGTGGACAATAGTGGCAGATGAGGAATACAGAAGACCTGAGCCGGAAGCCCTTTTACAAGTCGTCCAGGATGAAGAAACCGGAAGCCGACATGGCAAATTGACCATTTATTTTGGTTCAGCACCGGGTGTGGGGAAAACCTATGCCATGCTTTATGACGCTAGACTTCGCAAACAAGAAGGAAAGGATGTTGTAGTAGGTTATGTTGAAACACACGGTCGAGCTGAGACAGAGGCACTTCTTGAAGGTTTAGAGATAGTTCCTCTCCGCATTTGTGAATACAAGGGCGTTTTGCTTAAAGAGATGGATCTTGATGCCATCTTATCACGCAGCCCTCAGCTAGTACTTGTAGATGAGCTGGCACATACCAATGCCCCGGGCTCACGCCATCTCAAGCGTTATCAAGATGTAGAAGAGCTTCTCAACGCTGGAATTGATGTCTATACAACGCTCAATGTACAGCATATTGAGAGCTTAAATGATATAGTTTTGTTAATTCAAGGTATTCGTGTCCGTGAAACTGTACCAGACACCGTCTTTAATTCTGCAGATGAAGTAAAACTCATAGACCTTCCACCCGAGGAATTAATAAAGAGATTAAAAGAAGGTAAGGTTTATGTAAATGATATGGCTGAACGGGCCATCCGGCACTTTTTCCAGCCAGGGAACCTACTGGCACTCCGTGAATTGGCGCTCCGTCTTGCGGCCGATCGCATAGATGAAAGGATGATTCAGCATATGAAAGCCCGCGCAATCGCAGGGCCATGGGCTATTAAAGAGCATATCCTTGTAGGTGTATATGCGAGCCCTTATTCGGAGCAGTTGGTGCGTTCTGCCTCTCGACTTGCTTCTGAGATGAATGGAGAGTGGACGGCAATCTATGTAGAGACAGCGAAACACGCACAGTTGTCAGAGAAAGAAAAGCAGTGGCTTACAAATACCCTGGAGGCTGCAAGGAGGTTAGGGGCGCGAGTAAGTTGGGTTAAGGGAGATGATGTTGCACAAGAGATAGCCCGTTATGCTCAGAATCACAATGTTACCAAGATCGTGATGGGCAAGCCACTGCGCTTTGGTTTATTTCCTTCGTTGGCTCAAAAGATTATGACACGTACAGATGGCATAGATATTTTCCTCTTTGCCGGCAAGAGGGAAAAAGCCTTACCCAAAAAGAAAAAGCTTATATTCCGTCCATTAAACTACCTCACAAGCGCACTAGCCGTTAGTTTCGTTTCAATAATTGGGTTTTTTCTTCGGGATGTACTAGGTCAGGTTAACTTGTTATTTTTGTTACTTTTGCCCGCGATATTGAATGCCCTCCTTTTTGGCCGGGGTCCATCTATTTTTGCTGCAATTATAAGCATCCTCGTTTTTGACTACGTGTTTGTGGAACCATATTATAACTTTGCGGTCTCAGATTTGAGGTATTTTATTACTTACATTGTGTATCTTGTAATTGTTGTCGTTATAGGTAACCTTGCATCCAATCTACGTCATAAAGTTGAGCAGGTTCGTCAAAGTGAGTCCAAAAGTACGGTACTATATGAGTTAAGTAGAGACCTGGTCACCGCTCTCAGTGTTGAACAGGTTCTGTCTATTCTGGTAATCCATGTCAGGCAGATTTTCCCATGTGAAATGGCCATCTTCCTTCCCATAGATGATGGAGGGCTTTCTGTCAAGGCAGCAACCCCTGGATTTGTGGTGGATTCAAATGAAATGGGGGTAGCAAATTGGGTCTGGAATAACGGCAAGCCCGCTGGATCAGGCACAGACACCTTACCTCATGCCTGGGCCTTCTATCTGCCCATGACGGTGACAGATACAGTCAAAGGTGTCATGGGTTTTCATTTTGAAAATCCTGATCGGGCACTGACTCCTGATAATCGGGTTGTTTTAGAGACGATTGCTGGCTTGGGGGCTTTGGCTATTGAGAGAATGGAGATTCAAACTCAGGGAACATAGAATAATCCTCTTGTTATACTGTCCATAAGGGTGTAGCACTGTGCTAGCTCAAGCCGATTTCTATATTACCTTTATTCCGGATTTTAAATCCATTGTTCTAAATAGGTGCCTTTTGATCTTGCGCGTCGTTGTTTTTGGAAACTCTTCGAACCTTATGGCGAAATGGCTTATCCTTTTATAGGCCTCTAGATCTTCATTGATTTTCTTGACGTCTAATCTTATAAGTCCCCATATATTTTCAACACTTGAGTCCTTGCCAATACCCTTTAGTGTCTCTCTAACCTCATCGAGATTCGGATAGATTATGGCCTGTATGGTTTTGTCATCTGGGCTAAATACAAGGGCCTCTTCAACGTATGGGGATTTTGTGAGTTTCTCCTCAATCTCTTCTGGAAACACATTTTTGCCGCCCTTTGTGACTATGACAAATTTTTTTCTTCCCGTTATGTACAGATAGCCTTCCTCATCAAAATATCCGATATCACCTGTCATGAGCCACCCGTCAGGGGTTAATACTTCTCTCGTGGCATCTTCATTCATATAGTATCCCTTCATTATATTCGGGCCTCTGGCGACAATTTCACCATTACCCTCGGAGTCTATATCTCTTATTTCAGCCTCATCGCTCGGTATTATCATGCCAATGCTTTCGTTGATCGGTCTTGACGGAGGATTTACGCTGATTAGCGGAGATGCCTCAGAGAGGCCATATCCCTGCAAGATTGGAAAACCCAGTTCTTCTAGTCCCTTTGAAACCCAGACGGGTAGGGCTGCTCCGCCAGATACTATGAGCCTTATTCTATCGAGTCCGAGATTTTGTCTAATGCGGTTGCCTATAGACCTTTTAGATAAAAACTTAGTTGCAAGCCTTTTGATTCCCTTCTGGTTTGATAATTCTCTATTTATCCTTAGGAGTAGCTTTTCGAGAATCAGGGGTGTGTTGAGCCATATCGTTGGGCGTGCCGTCTTTAGGTCTTCTATCACCTCATTGGGTTTCAGACCTCTAGCATAGAATATGCTCATGCCGTTATAGAAAGGAGTCAAGAGTCCCATTGTGCATTCATAGCAGTGATGAATTGGAAGGATTGAAAATGCTCTATCGTCATTTGTGAATTCTATAATCCTGTAGACGTCGTCAACATTTGACATAATGTTTCTGTGTGTCAGAATTACGCCCTTTGGATCTCCGGTTGTCCCGGAGGTAAATAAAATCTCAATAGTATCATCAGCAGAGATATTTTCTGCACTAATTCCCTTTGAATACTTGTTATAAATCTCATCAAAGCCTTCCATGGGGATTACGTGTTTTAGTTCATCGAGTTCATTCTCTATAGGGCGGATGTCAGAAAGATGAGAGCCGGATATTATTATCGCCTTGGCTGATGAGAACCTGAGAATAGATTTGTATAGATCTGCCGATGCCCTTGCATCAAGCGGTATGGCGACCGCCCCTATATATGCAATCGAGAAATAGGATATTGCCCATTCCGGACTATTGCCGCCGAGGATTGCTATGTGGTCTCCTTTTCCAAGCCCAAGCTCATCTCTTAGATACCTGCTCAGGCGTTTGATGTACTCAATAGCCTGACCATAGGTTAAGATATAGATATTGCCGTTTCTTGGAGTCAGGAAGGCTACACTATCTCTGTATTCTTCTGCGCTCCTCTCCAGCATATCTGGAATGGTTTCGATATTGAGACCCGATCTCACTGTCGGAATTTTCCGTGTGGGTTTGCTTAGCTTTTTCATTATTGTAGCGCTAAAATTTTAATTATATTGCAGCAATCAAGGGATGAAAAGTGAGCTTGTTGAATTACATGTAAGTTGGTATAGTATCAATATAGAGGCTTAAGGGGGTTATCTATCAATGTTTTGTAGATGCGGCGCGCCGTGCCCCTAAGATTTGGGAAGTGACCGTGTACGTGACAGATGGATAGGTCATAGGCTGCATGTAGAGGTCAATATCGCGGTGCCTCCGGAACTCTGAGATGGCCTACCGATTCATTCTCATTAAAATGGTCAATAATTAGGAGAAGATAGATTAAAGTCAAAATCAACTCTACATAAAGAGAAATGGCTGAAAAAAAGGGACACCTATATGAACTACGCACACATCCATTTGATACTGAACCACATTCCAGTGATTGGAATAGGCTTTGTAACCCTGCTCCTTATTGTGGCTGTGGTACGAAAGAGCGGCGAGCTCATTACTGCGGCCCTTGGCTTTACCATAATGGTGTCTTTAGCAACAGTTCCGGTTTATCTAACGGGACCACTAGCCGAAGGGGTTCTTGAGGATTTGCATTTGCCAGATGTGTCGAAGGAAAGAATTGAGGCGCATGAGGAGAAAGCAGAGATGGCGTTTATCTCTATCGAGGCTGCCGGGGCACTCGCCATTATAACCCTATTTGCCCGGCGGTATTCCAGTAAATTAGGCTCGATGGTGATTGTCCTGACCCTGTTGGCTCTTATAATAAGCGGAGGACTGGTTGCTTGGACTGCGGATTTAGGCGGAAAAATACACCATCAGGAGATACGCTCCGATACGGGTCCCTAAGAATTAAACTCGATTTTGGCTTTGTCTTGTTGCAGTTGTGGACATGGCAAAATTACGGGGCTTTTCTCTGTCTAAGAAACTCAATAAATTCAAGCTGGATGGGACTAGGGTATTCTTGTCCATAATAGACAATCTGATTCTTTCCGCCTCGTTTTGCTCCATAAAGGGCGTCATCCATCTTGATAAGAAGTGCATTTATATCGTCTTTCCCATTGTACTGGTACACTCCCATACTAAGCGTGAGATTTATTTTATCCCCTTGTGGAGTATGTATTGGATTCTCATTGAGTGCTACACAAATACGCTCTAATACCTTTGTTGAGGGTTCTTCTTTAGTGCTAAACAATACGAGTACAAATTCATCACCGCCCCATCTTGCAAGCCAGTCACCCTTACGAATGTTTTTTTCGATAATGTTGGCAATGTGCTTTAGACACATATCTCCCGTATCATGACCGTATTGGTCATTAATGAGTTTCAGGTTATCAACATCTAGCATAACCAGTGTCATAGGATCACTGCTGCGATGCACACGCGCAATATCTTCTGCTAAACGCTTTTCGCCTCCGTGGCGGTTATAAACTCCGGTTAAGTAATCCATTATAGATGCCTTCTCAAGTGAGTCAATGACCTTATCTAAGTGTTTGACTGTATATCGAACATCTGCCATTAACTGACCTGCCTCGTCTGTGAAGTGATCGGGGAGGTCAGGTATCCTTTTATTGATTATATAATCGCGTAATCTCTGTGAGGCCAATCTCACAGGTGTGAGAAGCGCATGCAACATATAAAGTGAAAAGCCTGTTCCTAAGAGGGTAGAGATCAGAGCAATAGCTAAAATGTGCCGAATTGACTTGAGACCCAAAGGATGGGAAAGCAAAAAGTAAAGTATCAGGGCAATGAGCGGGACATGGGTACCAATAAAGACAGTCAATAGGATTTTCCCCAAGTAACTCTTAGGAAATGGTAATCGTGATAGCGATGAGTAGAGCCTGAGGTTAACTTTGTCCATTGGGCTTTTCCAGTTTGCAAATTCTATACCATAAAATTTTTTTAATATCTGCTGATACTTGTACACTATAGAATCTCAGGTTTACAAAAATTGTCAATGTCATAGGTTCTTTCGCCGGAAGTGATATTAGTATGGCATCCTTGGAATTAAAAAATGAATCCGTATCACTTCATGACACATCAGCATGATTAACTGTTTAAATACCAAGACTACTTCTAATTTCCTGGACAATTACAATTGGGCTTAATGCCACATCAACAACGACCGCCTCTTCTTTTGGCTCCTCTAGTGTCTCAAACTGATTTTGCAGTAAAGACGGGTTCATAAAGTGCCCGTATCTTTTCTTTAATCTCTCTTGTATAAGACTGAATTCCCCTTTGAGAAAAACGAATTTTACTTCTTCTTTGTCTATTTGTATATACTGCCGATATGATTTCTTCAAAGCCGAACAAGCCAAAACCGCATCTATTCTTTGGGTAAGGCAAGTCTTAATTAGTTCACGGAGCCTCTCTAGCCAAGGCCTTCGATCCTCGTCGCTGAGGGGAATGCCCTTCTTCATCTTCTCGACATTAGAGATCGTATGAAAATCATCGGCATCGTAGAATCTCCACCCAAGTTCAAGAGACAGTAGGCGGCCAACTGTAGTTTTGCCTGAGCCAGCGACACCAAAAAGAACCACAACCATGTCACATTATATCATGAGTTTGCTGGATACTATTATATTAGAGGAGTTGTGAGTATGATACAGTAGATTGAGAATCTAATTTAAACCCTAATCGGTAGTGGCAGATCGTCCAAATATCTCGGGATGGATAATCTGAGAGAGCATCTCTAGTCCGTCTATAATTCTCGGCCCGGGACGGCCAAACAGACACTCAGGTATACAATAGACCCTTTTGTCTCTTATGGCCTTTATAACCTTCCATCCGTGCCTTGTAAGTATCTTATCTTCGCTCATTCTCTTTTGCATCTTATCACCACACCAACAGATAAGGGCTATGTCTGGGTCTTGTTTGAAAACCTCCGATTCTTCCACAATAGAGCTTGTTTTCTCAATGTAAGAGAAAACATTGAGTCCTCCTGCTATCTCGCTCATATCATTTACCCAACTGAGTCGGCATGCAGCAATAAGAGGCTTGGGCCACCATTCCCAGTATAGTCTGGGTCTATAACAGGTTTTTTCTACCTTTGATCTTATTGACTCTATCGTGTAGTTGATTTTTTCGATAATGGTTTGAGCCTCTTTTAATGTCCTTGTAATCTCACCGAGTATTAGAATGTCATCTAACATTTCTCCTATACTATGCGGATTTAAGACAATATAGGGTAATTCCATTCTCTCAAGGGCCTCTATATTTCTCTCCATTCCGGGGACGGTCAGAGATGCAACAACCAGATCAGGCTCTAGGGCCTTGACCTTTTCCATATTGATTCTGAGGTCTGGCCCGACCCTTGGCAGCCTTTTCGCCTCTGGAGGATAGTCCGAGTGGCTGTCTACTCCTACTACGCGTCCTTCTAAACCAAGGGCAAAAAGGATCTCCGTGTTACTGGGGCAGAGGGAAACTATACGCCTAGGCTCCATAGGATTATTATAACAAATCCGACAAACAGGTAAGATTTGGACACCCTCTTCGTCGAAATCGTATAAACGGTTTCTTTGTAGATGTGAATCAATCGGAGAGAAAATTCATTGAAAAAGCCCATTCTTCATGAGAAAATATTTTAGAAAAAGAAAATACTTAAAGGAGGATTGTTATGGGAATTATTGCTTGGATAATATTTGGGTTAATAGCCGGGACCCTTGCCGAGTGGATTCTTCCTGGAAAAGACCCTGGAGGGATTATCGCAAAAATTATTATAGGGATTGTTGGGGCCTTTATTGGCGGCTTCATTGGAACAAGGATTTTCGGACTTCCAGGGGTTACTGGCTTTAATCTTCATAGCTTTGTTATAGCCATAATTGGGGCGATTGTGCTTCTTCTTCTCTATCGTTTGGTGATAAAGAGGACATCATAATGGAACGCCCCTAGTCCTTCTTTAGGTATTTTAAAAGGGCATCAATCCCCGCCTGGGCCACAATTCTATCCTCTTCAACGGAGCCTGAGCTACATCCAACACCGCCTACTATGTGACCATCTATGAAAATAGGAAGCCCTCCCCCAAATATCATAAACCTTCCGCGGTTGCTTACATGGATTCCAAAGGCGGGTCCTCCGGCTCCGGCAATCTCCGCGTATTCATGTGTTCCCTTTCTAGCACCTGCGGCAGTGAACGCCTTATTAATCGCAACATCAATGCTCGTTATCTTCGCCTTATCCATTCGATAAAATCCGATTAAATTTCCTCCGTCATCTACAACAGCAATATCCATATCAACCCCTATTTCCTTTGCTTTTCTCTCTGCTCCCTCGAGAATAACCTTTGCGTCCTCTAATGTGAGTTTAGGCACGGTTATCATATTTACTTACCTCTCATATCTTATTTGATTTCTAGGGTCATCTAAAGATCCTCAATCAATAAGACCAAGTATCTCTTCAAACTCCTCTGCCATTCCCGGATGGCCGTGACGCTCAGCGGCCTCGATTCCCTTCCTGTAGGCCTCTTTTGCCTCTTCCTTTCTTCCGAGTTTAAGAAGCGCCTCTCCGAGCATCCTGTAGACCGCCCCCTCATCGTCTTTGAGTCTCAGGTAGGCCTCGATTTCTGAGATCGCTTCCTCATACATACCCAATTTTAGGTACTCATTTGCAAGTCCATATCTACCGAGAGGATTGTTTGGATTCTTTGCAACAAGGGCTTTTAGTGTTTCTATTATTGAGTCACTCATTGCTGTCTCCGAGTTTTTAAGACTATTATTTTATCACAATTCATTAGGGACTAGTTTAAATCTGTAGGGATTATCTCATTGTAGGGGCTGACGCCCTCATCAGCCATATATATTTGGGGAATGAACCTCGTTATAGACGGCAAGAGAGGCCTTTGCCAAGTGATGAATTGATGAAACATAAGAAGGAGGTAGCTGAGATTATGTCTGACTTAATCGGTGATCAGATAAGACAAATGAGATATGCTTTACAGAATACTGTAGACCAATTGAAGAAGAGTTTCTTCGCTTATGGCTTGGGGATGTGATTAAACACGGAAGGGATAGCAATAAAACAAATATCCTTCTTACCGCCAATGAGCCTTACAAATACGGTGATAAAAACTACCGCTCGGGTATTTATAACGACT
>CAYMEO010000025.1:0-29636 GCA_964389705.1 uncultured Spirochaetia bacterium | reverse complement strand
TGAGTATCAACTCCTATGTCCCTATGGCTCTTTAATTCCTTCATCAAACTCACGTGATAATAGAGAAAAGTGAATTACTCAGATAGATCCACTGCCTTTCTTTTCCCATACAGAAACCACAATACTGCAATTAGTAGAAATGCGAGCGAAACTTGAAGGATTATCACAGATGCAATCTTTAGATAGGCAAAGAGCGGGCTTACGTAGAGGATAAGCCATCCGCCGGATATATCTCCAAATGCAGAGAGAAAAGAGGTGAGGATTACAGCCAATTTCCAGAATGATCTAATCGGAGTAAAGAGAATCAGATGGTTCAACGTAACGAGAATTATCGCCATAGAGAAGAAATGAAAATGCGCCTCTTCGAGCATACCCGCATAGCTCTTTGGGGGTTGAAAGGTCTCTTCCGAGCCTCTGTAGTATTTAACAACAGAGCCATATGTAAAACCGATTTTAAGATACAAAAGGAGATTAGTTAACCAGAAGAAAAAGAAAAATGATATGGTGAGCACTATGACCAACTTTAAAAGATCATTTCTCCTTATATCCTGAGTTACAAAGAACCTCAAATCATTGGTCTCCTTTTACAGCCACATGGTAAACGGCCATTATTCTCCTAATTGCTTTAACCAGCGCGTTAGATGTTATCGTAGCCCCCGTGATGTTAGGAATTCCCCTTCCAATCCAGAGCGAATCATCAAGTGTCTTGCCCTCAAACTGCTGGATCCATCTCTGAGTTGGCATGTGCTCGGGGGGTTCAAAAAATGCGAGAATCTCCACCTCTTTTAGCGTTCCATCGGGATTTATAACAACCATTACAGTCTCTGTTTTTGTCCTTAGCTGATGTGTATCTATCACCGCGTATCCGAGTGTCTTATCCCCTTTTTTCCCAACATAAAAGATGTAGAGTTTAGAATCAACCTGAGACCTTGCAATAGATTCTATCTTCTTAGCCTGCTCCTCAGAGAGAAAAACAGTCTTTTTCTCTATCTGATCCGCATCAGGAAAAGCCACTTTTAAAGCCCTATCCTTTGTCATAAAAACCTGAGAAAAAGAATCAGGGGAGAACAAAAAAAGGTTAAGAACAAGTGAGAGCAAAACCACTATTCTATTCATCAAGGTTAAATGTCAATCTGATAAAAATCAGGGGCATGGCCCTAGACCATACCCCTAAGGGTAAGTATTTAACCTGATTTAGAATACATATCCAAGACCGACATTAAACTGATTCTCAGCCGTATCATTCCCATTTCTCCTGTCCTGAAAGTCAAGCTTTATAACCACATTTGGGATAGGCTTGTAGCTCAATCCAAATGTCAGGGTCTTACGGTTATTAGCAGGGTTGCTTTCAAAACCAGAGGGAACTCTAAACTGGGTATTGTAGGCCTCAAATCTGACAAAAGGGGCAAGGTAATGGGTTGTATTAAATAACAAGGGCAGCACGTTATAAGCCCCTTCTACATACCAACCATAAAGCTCCTTCCCTATTGAATCTGCTCCCGAAAATCCATTATTTAGGTTTATAAGAGCGGCATCACGTATATTTACAAAAGCAAAAAGTCCCCTTGCCTCAAATCCCCTATATTGGTACTCCGCATCCAATTCATATATTGTAGTCAATCCGCCTATTGTCTTACCATTTACCTCTTCATTCTGTCCTGAGTTTCCGATATAGAAAGAGCCACCGACTTTAAGCCCTAGCACCCTATCATACTCAACCCTTGCAACAAAGGCAGGGTCATTTATCCTCGATAGGGTTCCACTGCTCCTCCCACCCCTTATACCCTCTTCTGCACTGAACCCTCTTGAGTCAAGACCGGCCACGACATAGGCTCTATAGCTCAGACCCGGAATGAGCTGCCCGAATATTCCAATACCATTCTCTCTCCACGTCGTAGGGATTATAAATGTTTCAACATCAGGCCTCAAGACACCGAAGAACGTTGTTGGCTCGTGAACCTCATTTATAATCCCTATAGGTATAAGAACCAATCCCGCGCTTATGTTGAACCTATCATTTAGTAAGAAGCTTAGATTTGCAAATTCAACTGCAACCTCGCCCCCCTCACCAGAGAGTTCTTTGCCCTCTTCTGTTATGCCCGCGTGCTCAAACTCTATCTCTGAATTAAATATGATTCTATCTGTAAATTTGTATCCAAAATAGAGAACGGCCCGTTCAAGATCAGCGATGTTGTCGCCCTTTCTCCTAAACTCACCGGCAAACTCGCCATATCCACCAATAGATAACCCCTTGCCTACAAGAAAGACCTTAGATGCTGCAGGTGCCTGTCCAAAGACCTCCTTGTACTGGGGCTCCTTCTCCACCGCTGCGGATTTAATCCTCTCAATCTCCTCGGCAAGGACATCAAGCTTTTTCTCGATTTCTTTAACCTTCTGCTCTTCTATGCCCTGTGATTTTAACCTCTGAACCTCTTCTGTAACGCTCTGGAGCCTCTTTTCAAGCTCTTCTATCCTCTCTTCCTGGCTCTTCTTTTGCTCTTTTACTGCCTCTTCCGGATACACCTTTAGAGAAAATGGAAAGATGAATACCGTAATTGATAGAACAAGTATCCTTATACATCTCATACGGCCTTTTAAACCCATCTCCTTTTATCCTCCTTATTTGATTGAAATCTACTATTACACGATTTAATCTATGTGGTTCGCCACCATTCTAGCATCCACATGGTCTGATACATGTCAGACCTCATACTAACCCGACCATACTGCTGGAAGTAATTGACATTTGTACTCCGCCAAAATCTACATTATGGGCTTGCCATAATGCCTCCTTTTATCCCTTCGATTTAGAATCAAACTCAGTGAGATACCATCAGCCTCAAAAGCCGCAAGTATCAGATTAAACAGGGCAACCATCTGGAACTGATTTAGATGAACCGATAAATTTACCAATGCGATATCATATTCAGCGCAACAATTACATTTATAGACACTGCCAAATTCTGAGGTTGCTAAGACTCTCATCTTATGCATCTTGGTACTCCTTATAATAGAGGAAATTGAGTTCAAGGGCCTCTATAAGCATTGCAGTGAGGGCTAATATATCGCCCTGATGTAACCTCAGAGTTATATTGCCCAAAGATAAGTGATATGAATCGCAACATTGGCACTTTCTAACACTACCGATAAATGATGAAGATAGGACTAATGAGCCTTCAATGCTATTGCCAGTTCTCTTCATATATATTTTTCCTCCTAAGTCATTATTATTATACAAATTAATATTGAAAATCATTTTCATATTCAATTTATCACCTGTCTTATCAGATGTCAAGAGGAAATTAAAGGCGGTATTAAAGATAGATGGTGGTCAAAAGAGATTCAAAGGTTCTTAAGGCATTAAATCATAAGTATTAGGATCATTAATAGGCCAAAGGAGAAGAAGGTCAAAACTATCTCTATCTCATTATCCCATTGACCCTACTCATTGTTTATATACTCAGATTCTCTTTGATAAACCTCTCAGATTCAACCACGCTGCTTAGCATCTCTACGTATGATTTTAGTTCCTCATAGCTGAGTCGAAGAGTTACATATCCAAATGTGACATAATAGCCCCCACAGCTACATTTTTGAATATTCCCATATGGAAATGTAGCGAGCGTCATCCTAACACATCCTTCGCTCATATTAGTCTCCTTTTCAAATTAACCATTCCCCTTGCCATTCCCCAATCTAAGTAAAGGGGAACCCCAGGAAACCTAAAATGAAAAGAGAAAAAACCCCATACTATCGGATTTAAAATCTGGGCAAGGTTGGAGGTCCAATTATATAGCCTGGCGTTCCACTTACTTACAGTCTAATCTGGACTTTCTACATCCATAAAGTAGGAAATAACATGTATCTGAGAATCTGTCAAGCCCAATCTCAGTTATATTTTTAAATTCATATCTAATAAGCTGTATATATTGGATTTTGGATGTCTGATAAATCCCGCATATGCAATGCAACCCACCCTATAGGTATTATAGGATAATCGAACAATCAATTGAGATTATAGATACTATCATCAACTAAACACCATGTAGCGAAGGGCCATATTGACAATGGCAAGAACTACAGCCCCCAAAAGGGCTGGCATAAATCCACGTATGACAAAGCCAGAGACAAATAGGGCGGCAAATTTCAGCATAAAGGCATTAATTACAATGAGAAACAGCCCAAACGTGAGTATCGTAATCGGCAATGTCAGAATCTTTAGGATAAATCCTATTGTTGCATTTACAAGTCCGATTACTATTGTGGCTATCAATGCCGTGCCAAATCCATTTATTTCAAAACCAGGAATGACATGGGAAACAATCACCAGGCTTAATGCACTTAAAAACCAATTAACTATTAGTGCTATCATATTCGAATCTCACCAAAATTTAGTTATGTTTGTGTCAATATCGTACCTGCGGTTGCTCCCTTGTAAGACAGTGAATGGCTCCAAGCCCCCAAATAATGTCAACAGCATGTATTCCAACCACCGTTCGATCAGGAAAGATTTCTTTGAGAATACCGAGAGCAACCCGGTCCATAGGATCGTTAAATGTCGGAACGAGAACAGCGGCATTTGAGATGTAGAAATTAGCATAACTCGCCGGAAGACGCTGACCGTCGAGATACAGTGGCTCAGGCATGGGCAAGGATATAACCTCTATTCTAGAGCCGTCTTCAAGCTGCATACCTTCTAGACGTTCGCGGTTCTCCTCAAGAGGCCAATAATTGACATCATGAGGATTGCTCTCGTGGCAGAGGACTACGGTACCCGGGCCCACAAAGCGACATATGTCATCTATATGGCCATGTGTGTCGTCACCAGCAATACCCCTTCCCAACCATAGTATATTTGTCACACCGAGATATACCCGTAGTGACTCTTCAACATCACCTCTATCAAAACCAGGGTTTCGAACCTGATTTGTCTGATCTAAAAGGCACTCCTCTGTAGTAATCAATGTTCCACGGCCGTTTACATCTATAGATCCGCCTTCAAGGACAACGTCTCGGTCTTTGGATTTAGCACAAAAAAGGGGTAGCCCAAGTGCCTGAGCAACCCGTTTTGGGATTGCATCATCCTTTTCCCAATCTGGATAGCGCGCCCAACCATTAAATCGAAAGCGCGTGATTCCCAACTGGGGATGCCGTCTTAAACGACGGACAAAGACCGGACCAA
Organism: uncultured Spirochaetia bacterium; assembly: GCA_964389705.1. Classification (GTDB taxonomy): domain Bacteria; phylum Desulfobacterota_D; class UBA1144; order Nemesobacterales; family CSP1-2; genus PSLL01. Next base: position 24,454 of record CAYMEO010000025.1, on the reverse strand, counting down.
AGTCGCGTGTCCATCCTCGGTTTGTCTCAAAAAGAAAGAACTCTACCCTAGAGGGGTCAACACCAACCCTTGTGAGGATAAGCCGTGCCCTCCTTTCATGAGTCTCTGAATTGACAATAATGCGGACTACCTCGCCGGCTATGATCTTCCTAACTATCTCTCCATAGACCCACTCGACTGCCCTGAGTTTTCCAGGCCAGTCCATACGGTTGTGTGGCCAGGCAATCCATGTGGCCTCATGTGTTTCCCATTCAGCGGGCATATAAAAACCGAGTTCAAGAGGTGTCTTTTGCATTATATCGAGTCTCTGTTGACGCATACTAAATAATCAAAACCATGAATCGTAAGGCGTGGCGATGTCATACCCTTTTACATCTTATGGTCTATGCCTCATGATTCCCTATCGAGAAAACGGCGGTTAATGCCTCTATAGGCGTCAACCCGACGGTCACGAAGAAAGGGCCAATTGCGCCGCACATCCTCAATCCGTTTGAGGTCCACCTCACCCAGGAGAATCTCTTCCCCATCAACTGAGGCCTTTGCTATCACAACCCCTTGCGGATCACATATAAAAGACGATCCCCAGAATTCAATCCCCAGTCCGCCATCCGGCGGTATCTCATACCCGACACGGTTTACGGCGGCAACATAAACGCCATTTGCAATCGCATGCCCACGCTGAACCGTGAGCCATGCATCAATCTGTATCTGGCCAAACTCCTCCTTTTCATTGGGATGCCAACCAATAGCGGTTGGATAGAAGAGAATGGTTGCACCTCTGAGTACCACAAGGCGCGCTGCCTCTGGATACCACTGATCCCAGCAAATAAGCGTCCCTATCCGCCCCGAACTCGTATCAAAAGCCTGGAATCCCAGATCGCCCGGGGTAAAGTAGAATTTCTCATAGTACGCCGGATCATCGGGTATATGCATCTTACGATAGAGTCCTATAATCTCCCCATCTGTATCAATCAAGGCGGTACTATTGTGATATATTCCAGGGGCACGACGCTCAAAGATAGGGACAATTAAGACGACCCCTATCCTTCGAGCAACTTCCCCAAGTGCCGCTGTAGTCGGACCAGGTATTGGCTCAGCAAGATCGAAAAAGGCTACATCCTCATACTGACAGAAGTACCTTGACCGGAAGAGTTCGGGCAAGCATATCACATTGGCACCCCTAGATGCTGCCTCCTCAATTCTGGAGATCGCCCTTTTAAGGTTCTCCTCCGGCTTAGAATCACAGGACATCTGTATGAGACCCACAGTGAATCTTTGAGGGGATTGCATGGAATTAAATCTACATAAATTTTGAAATATTTTTAAGTACTACGCGAGAATCCATTACCAAGGTATAGATAGATTCGTTTCCACTTCAGTTCATTTCTTCCAGAAGCCTTTTGGGTCTATTCTCTTGTCATCAGTGGTGATTATATATGTATGATTGTTCATCGTCACCACATGAATTTCGGCAGTCCTATCGTCATCAAACTTCACCCTATAAGCCCTGCCAACCATTTTTGGGATGCCCTGAAGGACCGTACCCCTTATTCCGGGTTCGAATTCTTGATCACCAAGTTTAATCCTCAGTTTCACCTCAAACCTTGTGCCCGGCTGATACATTACCCTATACCCCCAATATCCTATGGGCACGGGCATATCCTCTATCAATCGGAATACTTGCCTTTTCAATCCCGGTTCCAGAAAAGGCCTGAATCCTCTTTAATTCCCCATACTCCCAGTGGGTTACAAATGTAATAGCTACACCATCTCTTCCGGCCCTACCCGTCCTACCGATTCTGTGTACATAGCTCTCGGCATCCTGAGGTATGTCATAATTTACAACATGAGTAATACCATATATATCAAGCCCCCTTGCTGCAACATCAGTAGCAACCAGGATGTCAATCTTACCCATCCTAAAGAGTCTTATAACTCTATCGCGTTCATTTTGAGAGCAGTTTCCATGGATCGCCCCGACGTTATATCCCCTGGCTTTAAGCATAGCCGCAAGGTCATTAACCCCGGATTTCGTCCTTCGAAAGACGAGAAACACGCCCCCTTTTTCTAAGTCAACCAATCTAGTTAGGGCATTTAGCTTATCGAATTCTGCAACCTCAAAAAACATCTGTTTAATCCGTGGAACCGTAAGCATATCCTTAGAGACCATTATCTCGACGGGGTCTCTCATATACCGCTTTGCCAGCCATGCAATCTGAGACGGAACGGTAGCGGAAAACATCATCTTTTGGCATTCGTCCGGTATCTGCGCAAGTATGAACTTCATATCGTCAATAAATCCCATATCAAGCATCCGGTCGGCTTCATCGAGGACGGCAAAACGGACTGATTTTAGGCTCAATGTCCCGCGCCTTATGTGATCAATGACCCTTCCGGGGGTTCCAACCACAACATGCACCCCTTTTCTAAGGTGTTTCAACTGCCTTTCAATAGGCTGACCGCCATAAACAGGAAGGACTAATATATTCTTATATTTCCCGACCTTCCCGATCTCCTTAGCCACTTGAACTGCGAGCTCCCTTGTTGGGGTAAGAACTATTGATTGAACCCCCTTTTCTAAAGACTCGATCCTCTCAACTAAAGGAATTCCAAATGCAAATGTCTTTCCTGTTCCGGTCTGAGCCTGACCTATTATGTCTCTCCCACTTAGTGCATATGGAATTGATCTTTCCTGAATCGGAGTTGGAATGTCAAATCCCATATCCCTTATAGCCCTACTGACTCTATCTGATAAACCAAACTCTTCAAACCTCAAATCTTAAATCTCCTCGTCAATCAAAAATTGACATTTATCTTATTTTGAGCCTTTTCAGTTATTCGTTATAGGAGGATAAAGTGGGCTGTTTATAAAAGATAGCTCTTACCTTCTAAACCGAATTACTCAATTAATGAAATTTTACACGTAAAATTGGAATATGACAAAGCATTCTCTACAGGCCTTAAATAGGTATAGGATATTTTTGGTAATTTAAGTTCAAACCCTTGAAATTTTCCAACAAAACCACTATATCGTTCTTCGGCTTCATAAAAATCCAAGTATTCGCCAGGACTTAAAATTATTGAGAACAACAATGGATCGTTATAATTCCCAATCCTAATTATCTCTCTTGAATCATTTTTATAATTCTTTACTGTCCTACCCAAATAGTTTTTAGCTAAATCAGGTTCTTCCTTAAGGAGATGCTCAAAAAGAATTGTTACTATCTCTGTTGCGTCAGGTCTTTCTACAACCCCTATAAAATCTATACCTTTTTCAAGACACTTACTTATAATCCGGTTTAAAAGAAATGCAATGAAGCAGTTTGCAACTAACTTTTGCTCACTTTTCCAAGAACTACATATGCATTCTTCTAACTGACATTCTTTAACACTTTCTCTAAAGTCATTAATTAAATCCTTCGAATCTTGTGTCATAGTAAGTATATCGTTTTCAAAAAACCAATGCTTTGAATAAGACGATAGCCTGTAAAGTATAGGTCCATGGAGCATTACTAAGTTCACATCTGGATATTTGGGATCATCAAGAACTTTTAAAATAGCCGATAACTCAATAATTATTCTCACAACCGATGCATAGTCACCGCTGCTTTTTTCACCACCTTCTAAATCACCAATTAGTATCGGGAAAAACTCAAAGATTTCGCGTTTCTCTAGGTCTCTTTCGCCTTCCTTATCCCGAAAATACCTCCTCTCACAATTAGAGGGACTTTTAGGAAAATCTCTGCTTCGCCAACGCCCACATCAATAAAAGCCACTGTTATTTTATTAGAACCGGTCTTATGATCTGGAGATATCTTTTTTATTCTAAAACTCTTAAGACTTCCTATTTCCAATCTTTTTCTTATCTTACTTGCTATATCTATTGTCTGATCTAGAAATTTGTCTCTTAAACTTGCAGCAACCAGCATAGAGTTTTCGGTCAGTCTAAGAAATATGTCAGGTTCACTCTTGAGTTTAATTCTTATATCAGTACCAGACATATATATCCCCATTTGAGATTGTAAAACAAGACAAATATAAAAACAAGGATTCACAAATTCATAACATACTTCTACATGTTCTTAAGCTTACGCCCACTCTTAGAGTTCCATAGCACACTCATACAGAGGACAAAAATATATTTAACTCATGTATCCTAATTCAGGTATCATTTAAAACATGAGTCCTCGTTTTGTTGTCCATGAGCATGAGGCATCACGCCTTCATTATGACTTCCGTCTGGAGATGGACGGGGTTCTCCGCTCATGGGCCATTCCTAAGGGGCCTTCTATGGACGCGTCTGAAAAGCGTTTAGCCATATTGGTAGAGGATCATCCTCTGGAATACATAGATTTCGAAGGTATCATCCCAGCGGGGATGTACGGAGCGGGGGCAGTAGTAGTCTGGGATAATGGAACCTATGATATTCTCGAAAAGAAAAATGATAAAATCAGCTTCTTTCTCAAAGGGAAAAAGCTCAAGGGGAATTTCTCACTTGTTCACCTAAAAGGAAAAGAAAAGGAGTGGCTCCTTATAAAACAGAAGGATGAATATGCTCAAAGCGGTTGGAAGCTCAAGACAAGCCTAACGCCAGAGAAAAAAGCCGGACTTAAAGAACGAATCCCTCCATGCGGAACATCCTAGTTCTGTATTCTACATCCTCTTTTTTTCTTTCTTCTCAAAGATTACCCTGAGCGTTCCATCTTGGAACTTGGCCTCTCTGGCGGAAAGCCCAGCTAGGAACCTTGGGAGAAAGAGGTTGCGGCGATAGTTATCAATCTGAATTGTAAGCTCGTCTACTGTTTGAAATAGATTGATCTTCTCCTTAGAGACAAAAGGGAGCCTTAGACGCAACTGGTATGCCCCCTCCTCCTTTACAATTTCATAAGGCCTGCCTTTAAAAAAGATTTCAGTAGGATCCTTTTGTGAAAAGAGGGCTTGACCGAATTTTTCAAGAGAGTCTATACCTAAGACCTCTTTTGAAAAAAGGGGCGCTTCGAATGCGGGAATGGGACTAAATAGCTCTTCTACTTCTTCTCTGTAGCCCTCCTGAGACCTCCTCCATTCCTCAAAGAACGGAACATCCAATTCCTCAGGCATAATTCTATTGATTATGACAGAATCCACAGGATAACCGTATAGATTGAGGTATGTATAAGCCCTTTGAGTCTCTTTAATCACCATCTTCTCCAAATTGAGGACGAGTCGGATTGTTGTAATTTCCGGGTTTGAAAACACCTTGTGTATTGAATCGAGCTTTTTAAAAAGTTCTTCTATGGCATCATATGTATGCTCTTCTGGAAGAGGCATCTCTGATACCACCTTCATTGCAGGTCTTATGAGTTTTACCACCTTTCTTTCAATAGGAAATATCTTTACTATCCACCACCTTGCTACATCGGGAAGTGAGAGTAACCTGAGAGTCTCTCCTGTAGGTGCACTATCTACTATTATGACGTCATAAGATCTCCTTTGTAGGTGCTGTTGAACCCAGAGGAAACAAGCAACCTCCTCCATTCCAGGGATCACACTAAACTCCTCGGTTAGAATCTCATCCACCTTCATCCAGCTAAGTAGAGATTGTAGATATTCCGTAAGCTTCCCCCAGTATTTTTCTACGGAATAATAGACATCCACCTCCTGAGCATATAGATTTGGCATTATTTCCTTTGGCTCAGGCCCCAGTTCCATATCAAAAGAATCTCCCAGGCTATGGGCAGGATCTGTAGAGATGACGAGCGCTTTATATCCCCTCTTCGCAGCTAAAATTGCCGTAGCGGCAGCCGTTGTAGTTTTGCCAACTCCGCCCTTTCCAGTGTATAGAATTATTCTTTTTGCCATATTATTTTGTCCCCTTTTAGTGTAAAAGATATTTGTTATATAATATTCCCTAGATTTGGGTACCCATATATTAAACCTGAAAGTGGGCAAAATGAAGCATATAGGAATAAAGGCCCTAATAATACTTATTCTCCTTTACGGAATCGGAAAAGCCAAAGAGACAGGAATGAAGGACTCTATGATTCTATACCCAGAGCAATATATCAAGATTATAGGCTGGCCATTTTATGGAGCATCTAGGGTAGCCATAATTCACCATATTACAATTGAAAACACAAGCGACATAGGATATAAGGATGTCGAAGTAAGGGTAAGATACTACTCAACAGCCTATTCCAACTATGGAACGCAGGTAGGGGGAGAAATCGGAATCCTACATATAACCCTACCTCCTCACACAAAGAAAACATACCTCGAAGGAGGAGCTGTTCTAGGTTCAGTCTCTAGTCTCTTTTATGCCAATAATATAGAGGTCCTGGGTGCTGTTCCTCTTACGTATAGAGGGCAAACAATAAAAAGATTCCCCAGACTCGAACTGTAGTCATTATTAAATCTGAGTTCACAGACTATAAGACACGCGCAATAACCAATATTACCCTTTGATGTCCGATAAAGGGCAGAGAAAACTCTTTAGACAATACGAGTCTAATGTCTTGACCTAATCTATCCCTTATTTTATCCCACTCTTCCAGCCCCCTTTTTCCCTTCATGAGTATAATTCTCCCGCCCTCTCTAAGATAAGGTATGCTGAGTTTTATCACCTTCTCAATATTGCCTACGGCCCTTGATATGACAAAATCAAAATAGGCTCTTGGAACCTCATCAATAATATCCTCAGCCCTGCCATAGACGGCCTTAATACTTTTAAGTCCTAGGCTTCTAATTACATCACGCATAAAGAAAGCCTTTTTCTGTATCGAATCAAGAAGCATAATTTCTAAAGACGGTATCACAATCTTAATTGGAATCCCAGGAAAACCCGCCCCTGAACCTATATCGAGCAGCCTTGAACCCTCCGAAACAAGTGGAACAACCGCAATGGAATCGAGAAAATGGTTTAATACAATCTGCCTTGCGTCTCTGGCTCCGATGAGATTTACCTTCTCATTCCAGAATTCAATCTTCTTCAAATACCCAAGAAAAAGAGAAACCTGATCAGATGTCAGACGAATACCTAACTCCTCGGCCCCTTTTATTAAAAGCTCTTCCACCTTTAATGAGCTATATTGGATTAGATTCATCCGAGGGTTCTGATTGACATTGGGTGGTTTATTATTATCTCTGGCCTGCCCTTATACATCCTTACCTTTCCTATTACCTCAACTGGCCTGCCCACGTAATAGGTCTCTGGATTTATACCGAAGAACCCAAAGTTCTTCCAGCTATCAGGGAATATAGTTATATCGAGGCTATCTTCCATCTTAAGGACAATCACTTTAGTGGACTTGCGAGAATCGGTTATCTTACCCCTTACAACCACTCGCTGGTCAATGTAGCGCGAAGCCTGAGAGGGCTTTATGAGAAAATTTACGTCATCCGTCGGTGGCTTGAGTCTACTGAGATCGCCCCAGATTCCCCTTCTTTGTCTCTTCGCCTCCTCCTCGGCACTCAGAATCCTATCTGCATATTTTTCATTGGGCTTGATTATAAATGCCCTTGCCAACCCCTCTCTTACGATCTCTTCATTGACAAAAACACCGTCTGCAAAAACATATGCAAGTACCCTTCCATACGAATCGTATTTTTCCCTATCAAATTCGAGCCTGACCCTGTGCCCGGAAACGAGCCTTCTATTTAAGTCTCTTGCCTCCTCGGCAAGCGGGTCTCCTGGCGAGTCGCTATGAAGAACCTCAGGGGCATCTATCTCTAAATACCTGATATGCGTATTGACCCCCTTGATCACAATCGTATCGCCATCAATCACATCTGCCACTGTGTACTCGCCACCGTTGTCTAGTTGAGTCTTCGAGCCAGACCTAAAATAAAGAGATAAACCGAGAATAATAAGGGCAAGAATCAGATATAACCCTCTATGCCTTCTAGAGAAGTCTGACCTTCTAAGCAGTGTAATTAAGGCAGATATCCAGTAATCTCTTTTAGATCTCACAGCTTGAATCTGAGAATAGCTCCTATACCGTCTAGTTTTTTCTTTTCTTCATTAAAAATTACCTCTATCTCCGCCCTCTGTCCAAGGGCCTCTTCTATAGCCTCATCCACCACATCGGCAACGGGCAGAGGGGTTTTCCCCTCCGGGCAGAGATTATCAAACTTTTCCAAAACTAAAACCCCCGATTCAGGGCACTTAAATCCAGGATGGGTAAATCCCTCCGTAACAAGAAGCATTCCTACCTGCCCCATCATGAGGGCCTTTAATGTATCCCTAACCCCATTTACTGCAAGTCCAGATTGGAGTTTTTCACCGAACTCTTCAAGGATTTTTTCCTCATTTTTACGCTCCCTCTTTTCTAAGAGGTCTAACGCCTTCTCTGCAATCTCATCTGGCCTAACCGTGCTTATATCTACAGTAATTGTTCCCAGCAATCTCTGTTTTAGATACGTATGGAGATAGTTTGGAAAGTCAGCCAATATATGTTCAGCACCACCTATGACCAGCCAATCAAATTTGCTCTCCTTATAGTGATCAAACAGCCTCTCAGAGACATATTTAAGATGCCTATGTACCTCATCCTCTATCATCCTATTAAAACCATATTCTCCATATCCGTGAGGAACATGTCCCCCACCAACTGTAGGCGACAGCCTCTGTTTGAATCTTCCTTCCTGGGCGCGAAATTTTGTGCTACGCGTGGCTTCGGGATAAAAGTAGTCGGCTACCTCATCGGCTCCGCTTAAGCCTATCCTAAAGAGCCTTGCCTGCTTCCTATCAACAATCACAACAGCTATATCCCCAAACTCATCGTTTATTGCTACAAGCTGCCTTACAAGGGCAGATGAATTGACAACCAAGCAGTTGCGGTAAACAAGAGGGAGTTTAAATACCTCCCATAGCCTCTCTGCGGAAGAAGAGAAAACGGCAACCCCCCTGCAGGCTGTAAGTGAGTCTGTATTCTCAATGAAATCAGAAATCTTTCTAAAATCCGCCTCGACAGATTCAAGAACCTCCTTCGCAAAATCCCCTTTATGGAGTCTGTCCCTTTCCTCTTTTATCATGTCTTTTAGTGTTATTTTGTATTTAAAATTCTCCCTCTCCTTTGGCCCCAACTTTAAATAGAGAGATACAATAGGGTACTTATCACTCTTAAATCTCAGTAGTTCATTAATTTCACTTTTAAAATCCATAGATACCCCTCCTTAGAAAGGTGATTCACAAGCTCTCAAAACCACATGTCATAATTATACTCTAGCCTTATGGAAATTCAGCCTCCCTCTCCTACCTGTACCCTTCTTAAAAGCACAGTAGCATATGTGCCCGAATGGAGGAAAAAAGAGATTGTAATTTTGAACCTATTTGGATAAATCTCATCATGAGTCGGATCAGAAATCCCTAAATCCTCCGGAAATGCAATAAGCCTCCTTAGAACCGATTTGAAAAACGCCCTTTTAATCTTATTTAGTCTGAAATCTCTAATTGCAATCCCCTCGCGGTTAATTATCCCCTCTGCAACTCCTCTTACTCTGCCATTTGAAAATTCTATTCTATGATCTAAAAGCGGAATTTCAACGCCTTTAAATTCATGGAATAAATCCCCGGGGAGGATTTTATAAAATATCATCCTCCCCGCCACATATGGAAACCTTATCAACCCATCTTCCGGCAAATTTACCCTTATAAAATCCGATGCCATTTCATTCCAGAGATAGCTTTGATAGGCGGCCATATAGAGAGAAAGCATCCTGGGATTTATCAGATTTATCGCTCCCAGAAAGTCCCTGGGATGATCCTTTAGATATGCAAGAACACTCCTCTCATTTGAGCGTGGAGCAATCTTTAAACACCCCTCCCAGTCTCCCCAATGGGAAGACACGAATTTTTTAAATCCCTTTATGATAGACCTATCCTCTGAAGACCAACCAGCAAGATACAGCCTTAGAGCGCCCTCAAAGTCTCCGAGAATCAAATGCCTTGCCAAAAACCCCTCGCCGTGCCTTACGGAGCCGAATCTCTGCTCCCCAAAGTAGTTTGGAAAGCCCCATCGTGAGACCTCATTTAGGCTATTTATCAAAATCGGAACCTGACTTCTATCTAAGTCCCTGATTGTAATTGTAAACCTGTTTTTCATGAGTAAGTCTGGGCCTATTGGGCGAACTGCTCTCCCAATGGGAGTAAGAACAAAATTCTTCTCTTTAATCCCTTTGAGCCTCTTTCCTCTTATACTCAGGTATTGAGAGGTAAAGGCGTATTTATCCTTCATCCCGGCAAAATTTATATCCCTATCGCGTACCTTGTATCTATGAACCAGACGGTTTACGACCTCGAGGGTAGAGAGCCCTCTTTTTTCCAATCTATATATAAAGTAATCGCCTAAAGGCGAAAATTCAGGAAGTGTTAAAATCTCCTCGACAATAAAATCTTCAGGACTCGATTTTATCTTCATTTTTATTTAGCCATAGAAAAGATGTAAGCAGAATTCAGCATACAGAACACAGACTAGAAATACCTCCATATCCTATATTATCCCGTTTTCACCTTCTCCCCATTCCATATCTGAAGTGTCTTTCTCCCAAACGTGAGAAATCCCGTGTGGCTCACCATCCTTTCAAATGGCCTCGTCTTATCGGGGCGAACGAGTATACCTCGAACCAAGACCTCTATAGTTTCAATGTAGACAAACCCCTCCCCTTTCAAACTCTCAACCGTTTTTTCAACCTGGTTATACGTCGGAGATAGGCTCGCAATCCTTCCCCCGCCCCTAATTGCCCGAGATACAGCCGGAACGGCTTCCCAGGGCGAAGGGAGGTCAAGGACAACAACATCTACCTCTGTCTCATCAAACCCATCGGTCACTTCCCTTAATTTAAACTCCACGATATTGGAAAACCCAGCTTCATCTACATTCCTTCTAGCATTCTCTAAAAAATCCCCTCTCCTGTCGTATGTATAAACCCTTCCCCCCGGGGATACGGCATTTGCAAGGGCGATGGTGAACGCACCTGAGCCTGCTCCACACTCAATTACACGCATTCCAGATTGAACCCCGGTCTTAATTAAGATCAAAGCCGCATCCTTTGGATAGACTATTTGAGTTAGCCTCTTAACCTTCATCATTCTATCTTCGATCGTAGGCTCAAGGAGAAGAAATGGTTTTCCCATTTGTGAATAGATTGCCTCTCCATATCTCTTGCCTATTGCATCTCCAAGAGAGACATTTCCCAAATGGGTTCCAAAGACCTTCCCCTCTTTTATTTTAATTAGAAACGTCTTACCGTCCGAAGAAAGAAGGAGAACAAAATCACCTGACTTTATTTCCATTTCGCTCGGAATGGTAAATAAAAAACAGACAGTTTTCAAGAACGGCACCAACTTAACTATAGAGAAAGGATTTTTAGTAAGGCCCTATGCTCCCTGTATTTAATAACCTAAGGCTCAAAAAATGTAAAGACCAGAAACCCGATAAAAACAAGGGTCGCAGAGATTGAATACATCCCTACAAACCCCAAATCCCTCGCAACTAAGCCGAATCCAAAGGCGAGAAAATTCGTTCCCATGCTAAAGCAGGCGTTAAACGCCCCCATAGCCTTCCCCCTTTCATCGGGATTTGCCCTGTCTATAACAAGTGCACTGAGGGTTGGGTAAAGCATCCCGTAGCTGATACTGAATAAAAAAGAGATTAAAACAAGTCTATAGACTGAATCTATCAGACCCATTGACGCAAGGGATATAGAAAAAAACAGCAGGCTTGGAGAGGCTATCTTTTTCCTTCCAAATATATCTGAGATCCCCCCTCCCAAAACCCTTATGGATGTAACCGTCAAGGTGTATGTAAGAAAGAAATAAGAGACATCCAAGCCCTTGGTTTTTATATATGCAGAAATAAAGTTGAGCACAGAGCCAAATCCGCCTGCGAGTATGAGGTTTGAAATGAGGGGCACAGCATACCTCCTTGAGAATGCAAGTCGAAAGAAATCAAGCCCATACGGATCAATAGAGCGTTCAAAATGGGCATCCTCGGTTAAATACACAAGAATGGTCGAAATAAGGCTAAATAAAGAGGCATAAATAAAAAAGGATTGAAATCCGAGGTCCTCAATCACAGCCTCCCCTACAGTCGGGCCTAGGGCGTAAGAGGCAATGGTAAAGGCTCCAAATATCCCAAGCCCTTGCCCTCTTCTCTCCTCCGGAATAAAATCCGAAGCGGCAGTTCCAGCAGAGGTAAAAAAGAGTGCAAATCCTATTCCCTGAAATACTCTAAAGAGATAAAGAAGCAGACTCAGTCGCGTAATAAAAATGTAAGAGAGCGAGGACAAACACATGATGATAGAGCCAAAGAGCATGAATTTTCGCCTTCCATATTTATCTATCAAGAATGCGACAAAGGGAGTTGAGCCAAGAGAGGTTATACCAAAAGAGCCCATGATAAACCCTATACTCCCTTCATCGCCGCCTAGTTTCTTAATGAATAAAGGGAGGAGAAAAAAAGAAGAAAAGTTACAAAAAAGAAAGAAGGTTGCAGTGACTACTAACGTAAAATTCCTTCTCTGAGTCCTGTCCAGTCCTGAGATCATCCTGGCTATAATACCATCTTCAATTTCACAACTACAGAGAAAAAAGGGATAAACCTTTGTCCTTTCTCCGAGAACCCTTTGTAAAAGGTTTTTGACAATGGTTGATGTCGTGATATAGTTTTTGTTTACATTGAGCCGTTAGCTCAGGCTGGTAGAGCATCTGCCTTTTAAGCAGAGGGTCGCAGGTTCGAGTCCTGCACGGCTCATTTCGATAATGGCAGTTCAAAATTCCTAACCCAAGTCCCCGTCGTCTAGGCAGGCCTAGGACATCGCCCTTTCAAGGCGGTAACAGGGGTTCAAATCCCCTCGGGGACGCTAATAATTTCAGGCACTTACAAGACATTCTCATGTCTCAGTCTTTTGGTGGTCAGTGAATTGGTCAGTAATTGATTTAAAGCTCTGCACTAAATAATTTCAAAGGACTTTCAAAACAAAGGCTCTTTAATCTCTATTATTCCCTTAGTTCCTTCTTTATCTTTTGTCCTCTTCTTTCCGTCTTAATTATCTCCTTGTCTCCGCCATGGATTATGTATCTTTCAGAATCCTCTCTATGTCTTCTTCTTTTCCAAAAACAACCCTAATCACCCAGCTTTAAGGTTTATCCTTAGGTATTGTGACCTGTCCTTTAATTGTAATAGAGGTGAGCTTCTTTTTGGCTCGCCTGTAGCGGCGCTTCTTCTGTTTGTAATTCTTTTCCCCCTTTAGCTGGTCAGCAGACTTTCTGCCGAGTATCCTCTCTTCAATTTTCGATACCAATAGGCGACGGGCCAGAAATCGGTTTAATCCCTGTGAACGCCTCCTTTGCTCCTCTACCACGATTTCTGTAGGAATGTGCCTGAGCTGTACACACGTAGAAGTCTTATTTACATTTTGACTACCTGAGCCTCTGGAGTGAATAAAGGTCTCTTCAATATTCCCCCACAGATGCTGAGTTCACGCATCCGCTTCAGGAGTATCGCTTCTTTCTCATGGCGTACACCAAATTTATTCATCGCCTTCAGAACCGCCTCCGTATCCTTTCAAGAATTAGATGGGACATTGATTCATCACCAAACGTCCCTACTCGAATTGATATTTCAGTTACATTGTCAGCTTTTCTATTAAGAGCAATCTGGATTTTTTTACCGTCAGCCGTAAAAGCAACCAATGTGGCAGAAAAAGCGTCTTTATCCTCAGTAGTAACAGTAAATCCCATATCTTTAATCGCTGTCTGGGTTGCATCCCACGCCCTATCAAGAGAAACCCCTTCGGTTGAGTGTAGTTCTCCCTTTATATATAGGATTGTACCGGCCCCTCCAGCAGCAGCCCCTCCAAATAGTAGTGCTGCACAACCACTGTTGATCAACAAGCCTATACCCAATATAGTTATAAGCAGCCCCTGTTTACTCTTCATATCTCTGGTCTCTGGCTCCTTTAGCTTAAATATTGATAAATTATCAATGTGATTATACACTGGCATCAAGGGAAAATAATGGGTTTTTTCTATGTCTTATAATCAGAAACGTGGATTCAACTCTATTCCTATTCTCGGAGAAATCGCCGATTTACTAAGTCCTATCAACTTTACTTTCCTATAACTCGCAATAAAAATCTAAAAATTTAAGTAACTTACATATCTATTATTCTATCTAACCCCAAAATATCCACCCCTAGTGAAGTGCTCTTCTTCTTAAGAAACCTTTTGACTATTTCCCAAGTTATATATATACAGAATCTAAACCATAGGGAGGTAAGTCAAAAATGAGAAAGATAGTGGCTTTTGCTACCATATTGGGTTTTGTCGCAACTACCAGTTTAGGTCTTGCGGCAACAAAAAAGGTCTCACATGAAGGGCTGATAGTATCGGGTAAAGTATCGGCAATCGAGGACGGTATCCTCAGTCTGAAGGAATCCAATGGTCAAACCTTTAATGTTGCAGCAGAAGGCGACAAGCTTAAAGGTATAGAAGTAGGCGACAGAGTTACCATAAGGGATGTGAATGGGTGGGCAGTCTCAATTAATAAGATGGGAAAGACTGAAATGAAGCAACACACAAAGCGAGTAGCCCAAAAGCATAAGACTGCCGAAAAGAAGATGTCTACACCTAAACCAGAGGCTACGCCTAAGTCCGAGTAATTAGAAAACCCTAAGGAGTGGGTTGGTACCCCATCTATTATCTGCTATCTGCTCTTCATCTACCCACTCCTTATAGCTGTAATTGTTATTTTGGTATTATATTAACATATTAACAAACTGGAGGGATTAGGAGATGAAGAGGATAATTCTATTGGCTACCCTTTTGGTGGTTCTTTTAATTCCAGCAACATCAATGGCACGAACAGATGTTTTTTTTAATCTCGGTGTAGGTATTCCGGCTCCAGTTGTGGTTGCTCCTCCATCGGTTCTTGTAGCTCCCGCTCCAGTTGTTGTATATCCCCCTGCTGTTGTTGTTCAACCCGCCCCTATAATCGTTGATCCCCCTGGGTGGTATGTGGGTAGGCATAAGGGATGGTATAAACATCATAAATACGAATTCGAAGAAGACGATTAGAGTAGGTATATCTCTAAGACAAGCCAAGTTGTAATTAAACACAGTAGATATATGAAGAAACTTATAGAAGAGAGCGATTTTAACTTACCTTGGAAACCAAACAGGTATTCATAAGAGAGAGGTTAAGAATAAATGAAAAAGAATCTGGCAGTAATCGGTCTAGCGCTGGCAATGCTTTTGGGTATTGGACATAAGAGCCAGGCCCAAGAATATACAACAGCCAGCTTCAACTTGTTCTTTGACGCTCTTGCCCCTTATGGCAACTGGATATCAATGCCAGACTACGGATATGCATGGCAACCGGCAGAGGTTGGACCGGATTGGAGGCCATACACTAATGGGCGGTGGGTCTGGACAGATTACGGATGGACTTGGGTCTCTTATGAGCCTTGGGGATGGGCCACCTATCACTACGGCAGATGGGTATTCACCGATGATTATGGATGGGTCTGGATACCTGGTACTGTTTGGGCACCCGCATGGGTCACATGGTATACGGGTCCCGAATACATCGGATGGGCTCCCCTTCCACCTGATAACAACTTCTTCATTGAAATAGGCATCGGACCAATTGCCTTCAGCTACTATACACGACCCAGCCATTGTGTGTTTGTCCCTGCGAGTTCCTTCCTGAGTATTAACATTAGTTCTGTAGTTATTCCCCCATCACGCAATATTACAATAATAAGAAACACAAGGAATATAAATAACATAACAGTTGTCAATAATAGAGTCATAAACAACGGTCCTAGTGTAAACATCGTTGAGAGGGCTACGGGAGTAAGGGTTCAGAAGGTAAACATAGTAGATAGGAATATAGATACTCATGAAGCTCTTAAAAATGGTGCCGATGTAAACAAACTGGAGAGAAACAATTTGTATGTATTCCGTCCGAACATAGTCAAAAGAGCAAATGAGACGCCGCCTATAATTAAAAGGGAACCCATAAAACATGGCCAGATTAGCCGACCTATATATAAAGAAGAAGGGCTTGGCAATCCCTCTAGGCAACAAGGTTTGGAAAGGGAGCCTAGTTTAAAGGACGGTGAGATTAATCAACCTATAGTATATAGAGGGGAAGAAATTAAACCATCTAAACAAAGAGAGTTTAAAGAGAAACTACCCAAAGGCGGTGAGATTAATCAAATGCCCGTATATAGAGAGGGGTTTAGTAAGCCATCAAGACAACAGGGTTTTGAAGAGAGACGAGCCTTAAAGGAAAGCGGACTCAACCTAGGAGAGAAAAATAAAAAGATAAATCCATCGGAACATAAGAAAAGAGAAGAACAAAAAGAGGAATAAGGAAAATCAAATTTCTGTGCAGTCCTAATCTAAATCTTAATGAGGAGGCAAACATGAACCTTCGGGAAAATAGAGTTTTCAGGCTATCAACAATAATAGTTATGATGGCAAGCTTCATTCCTGTATCTCTGGTTTCTAAGAGCGCCGAATGCGCTATGGCTGACTCACAAATGATTGTGCCATCGGGTAAGGTATCGCTGAGGAAAGTCAATACAGAGAAGGTCCGTAAGATGCTTGAGAACAAAGTAGTATCTCAGAGGCTCAGGGATTACGGGCTTTCTGAAAAAGAGGTCCTGGCAAAGATGGATAAAATGAGCGATGAACAGATTCATCAGCTCGCTGCCCTATCTGACAAAATATCAGCTGGTGCCTATTATCGCGGTGGCTATATACCAACAGAAACATTAATTTTAATAATATTCCTGACGGCTGCTTTTGCAATACTCTTGGTGGCCGTTGCAGCAAGCGGTTAAATGCTCCTCTATTATTACCCCTAAGATACTATGTAGGAGGTGTATGTGCTCTAAAATGACTTGATAACAAACCGACCTCTGAAATCCCCCAGGATTAATATAGTTATGTGTGACACTACAGAGATCTAGCTCCTATAATGAACAGCTAAAGTAGATCCTATCATCTCAAGGCCCCTGCCTTCTTTAGCCTCTTAATTGTAGCCTCAAAAGCCCTAACCGTCTTTTCTATATCTTCATCCGTGTGAGCGGAGCTAACAAGGCCCCCGAGATGAAAGATATCCACTCCCTCAAGGAGCATGGATAACTGAAATAGCCTCGCAAGGTTTTTCTCCGCACCTGTTTTTAGAATATCGGGGGGAAGCATAGGGTCCCTAATATCCCCCCCCATGAAATTCTCCGGTGCCACCCCTAAAACTATATGGAATACCGAGCTATCCCCATATATACAACCCGCAACCCTAAACGTCTTTATGACATCGTTTAAGGCCCTTCTTATCTCTGCTGCCCTGCCCGCCGCTTCTTTTTGAGGCTTGCCCGTCTGAGCTATCTTCAAACACGCAATCCCAGCAGAGGCGGAAACAGGGTTGGCATTAAATGTACCATTGTGTCTTATCTTCCTTTTACGGTCTCTCTCTTCATCTCCGCTAAACTCAATTAGCTCTAATATTTCTTTTTTCCCGACCACTGCACCACCTGGAAATCCTCCGGCAAGGATTTTTGCAAGTGTCGTCAAATCGGGGATTATTTTGTACAAACCCTGGGCACCGCCAGGAGACCATCTGAATCCTGTTACCACTTCATCAAAGATCAATATTACACCGTACCTTTTTGTCAGGTCTCTTAACTTTTCGAGAAATCCATCGGGAATCGGCACCTTAGCCCATGAGCCACCTGTAGGCTCAACTATTACTCCTGCAATGTCCTCGTCAGTTGCCAAGACACCCTCCAAAGCAGATAAATCGTATGGGAGTACAATTACGGTGTTTAGAACACAGTCAGGAATCCCAGCAGGCTTTAACTCCCACGGCGGTCTTTCTCCCAAGGAGAGATAATCATGCCATCCGTGAAAGTGTCCTTGAAATTTAATTATCTTATTTCTGCCTGTGAAGGCTCTGGCAAGTCTTAGGGATAGGAGAGTCGCTTCGGTTCCAGAGGCTGTAAACCTGACCTTTTCCGCTGAGGGAATTAGGCCCCTTACAATCTCACCCCATGTTATCTCAATCTCACTTGAGCCGCCGTAATGGGTTCCCTTGGAAATTACATCCCTTACGGCACTTATCACCTCTTCCCTTCCATGTCCTAAAAGGAGAGCGCCGTGTCCCATAGCAAAGTCCACATATTCATTCCCGTCAACATCCCATTTCTTTGAACCCTCTGCTCTAGACACATATATCGGAAAAGGCAGAAGATATCTTATATCGTGTGTTATTCCGCTGGGAAAGACATGGCGCGCCTTTTCAAATAGAGCCCTTGACTTAGGTCTTTTTTCTATGTATTCCTCCTCAATCATTTTATCTCCCTAATTTGTGTAAACTTAATTTTACCCTAAAAGGGCAAAAGAATATAAGAGATAAATCTATAAACAAATGCCTGAAAATGCATATTGAAACACGTAGACTCTGACTGGATAATTATAGAAGTAAAGTGCATGAAAAGAATTCCCTATCTCCTGATTCTCATCTTTATCCTAAGCTGTGCTAAGGCTCCAAAGAAATTTACTCAGATCCCACTCAAACCCAACAACGTATTCAATGCCTCATTTAGCCAAACCTGGTCTGCAATCCTGGCCGGGCTAGAGTGGATAAAGTGGTCTCCAGCCTTCATGGATAAAGGGGAGGGAACTATAAGACTCAAAGAAGCTTACGTTTATAGAAGATCAGGAAATCTAATCAGAGCCTATCACTGGCCATCTATAGAAGAGGCTAAAAAATCGGGAATTGACGATTACCTTGAGAAGGTCGCCTATTATGACAATAACATCTTTGATCCCAATAAAGCTCTATTTTCTCAGGAAAACATGGAGATAAAGGTAGTTAGTCTGTCAAAACTGGAAACGAAGGTCGAGATAAACTATAAAATAAAGCCATATCTAAGTTCGGGCAAATTTGGAAATCAGGTTAGATCAAAGGGCTATATAGAATCGCTGCTACTCCAAAAGATCCGCGAGAAATTAAAAGGGCAGCCAGTCTCCTTGGGAGATAGCCCACAAGTTTATAGGGAAATATTTAACTAGCGTCAAATTCATTGGATAGATTTAAAAATGTCCACCTGAGTTTACCAACTCACTTAGACACACGTTAATTGAAAAATCTATTTCCCAATCATACCCATCAGCACATATGAATTCTCGGATTCTGAAACCTTAAGAGAAAAAGTTTGAAGTGCAAGAATCGGATAGCATCCATCAATAGTGTGTCCCATACTAGACTAGGTAAAACCAAGAGAGAATTGCTAACGCGTCCAACTTAGACCTAAACCAACTTAGACCTAAAGCCATTTTAAGGTAAAATAGAAAAGAGGAATAAACAAGTATATGACAAACATTATAATTGTAATCGCCTTCATTATATGCATAGCGCTGCTATTTTGGCTCGATAGAAAAGGCAGGAATGAAGAGTCTCAATCCCAGAGGGTGTACGATGAGATTTTTAATATATTTAACAGGGTAAAATGGGATATGTCGCTCAGTGAAATAAGAGAGATATTCTCAGAAAAGGAATTTGTAACCTCAGAAGAGTCAGACAAACTGATAGGAACGGGATATATGTATAAACTCGACAGTGGTCAGGATGCCTTCATAAGCTTCTATTTCCCAAAAGGTGTAGAAAGCAGGCTCGTCAGAACCGACTTCTACCTCTTAGACATGCCCCCAAAGAAATCTGCCCTTATCTTCGATAGATTCATACAAAACCACGGAGCCCCTATGATTCAAAATGGTGCTCAGCAAAAATCCGGCCTATGGCACTTAGGAAATAGCATCCTCACTGTAGATGGATCTGAAGAAGGGGAATTCCAGATACAGCTTTGGAATAGGGAGTTTTATGATAGGATTAATGAAGACAACCAGTAAGGGC
The DNA here is from genome assembly GCA_964389705.1 of uncultured Spirochaetia bacterium. GTDB lineage: Bacteria > Desulfobacterota_D > UBA1144 > Nemesobacterales > CSP1-2 > PSLL01. Next base: position 4,550 of record CAYMEO010000025.1, on the reverse strand, counting down.
ACGTCGCAACGTGCCCCCTAATTTAATTAAGCTCGGACATGAATAGATTGGGCAGCCCTTCGCGCTTCCTCTGTATTTTTCAATCCAACCTTGCTTGCCTGCACAAGAACGGCCATTTTACCTGAGTGCTTATTCTCATACATAATCTGATGCACCTCCGGAATCTTATCATATGGGTATGTATGAGAGAGCACGGGTTTTATGATTCCCTTTCGAACAAGCTCATTTGCACGAAGACACTCAAGTGCATTGGCAAAATGGGATCCGATTATACGCTTCTGATGCATCCAGAGATGTCTGACATCAAACACACAATCATATCCGGAAGTCCCAGCACAAATCACAATCCGACCGAACCGGCTACAGATAAATACACTTGTCGGAAACGTCGCCTCACCTACGTGCTCGAAAACAATATTAGGGTTCCTCCTCTCCCCTAGAATCTTCCATATAGCCTGACCAAATCGCTTCATATCCTCAAACCGTTTCGCCTTTTCCTCTTCCGTCTCACCGTGTTTAAACATCAGATTTGGAAAATTCTTTCTGTTAATTACACCCTTTGCGCCAAGTTCCATACAGAGTTCAGCCTTATCATCGGAAGATACAACCGCTATCGCGTCGGCACCAATCATCTTGCATAGCTGGAGTGCAAAAACACCCAGTCCCCCAGCCGCTCCCCACACAAGCACCACCTCGCTTGGCTGAATCTGAGCCTGAGTAATCAGCATTCTATATGCGGTAAAATAGCAAAGCCCGTAAGAGGCCGCCTCTTCCCACGTAAGGTGTTCGGGCTTCGGTAGAACCTGTTGAGCCTGGACCTTTGTGAACTGGGCAAATGAGCCATCCGGGGTTTCATAGCCCCAAATCCTCTGACCTCGGCTTGCCATCGGGTCATAGCTTATAAAGTCATAAGGGGTTTCAGTACGGGTAGTGTGGGTTTCACTCTCTATGTTGCAGTGGAGAATAACCTCATCACCTGGCTTCCAGCTCTTTACATTTGAGCCTACTTTCCAAACGATTCCTGAGGCGTCACTTCCTGCAATATGGTAGTTCTGTTTATGGACGTCGAGCACAGAAAGGGGTTGACCGAGTCCAGCCCATACACCGTTATAATTTATACCAGCCGCCATAACCAAAACGAGAACCTCATTCGGTCCAATATCGGGAACAGGCATAATCTCCTCTTTAAAAGCCTTCATGGGCTCCCCGTGCCTCTCTTTACGGATCACCCAGGCACGCATCTTTTTAGGAAGAACGCCTAAATCTGGAACGACACCAAGGGGAATAGGCTCTTCAATCCCCCCTCCCCGCACCGAGTATGCGATACTTTCCATATCCTCGGCCTCCTTAATCGCCACATTCACGGCATCCTCAATGGCCTGGTCTTTATCAATCGGCTTCTTAGGTGCATCTTTAGATTGCTTTGTGTCATTTGGCATAATTGCTCCCCCTTTATAGAAAATTTTAGAAATCTAAATTTAACAAAGGGAGCTTAGGAAATCAAGTACTGCCTCCTGGATACCACAAGAAAACCGAGTCGTTGACAAGGTTTCTAAACAAGGTATATATAATAAAGTCTAAATTTTTAGCCACGGCTAAGTGTCTCTGGTCTTGAATTTTATGAATAAGTAAAGTAGAGCCAAGCACACAGTTAGTGGGCGGATAAAAAATCTTGGGGGATATATCATGCCTTTACTAACAGAAGAACACGAGGAAATTCGAAGGGCAGTCCGTAAATTTACAGACGAGGAGATAGTTCCGATCGCGCAGGAACTAGACAGAAAGCAAAAAGAAATACCACAGGAAATTATAAAAAAGATGGCTGACCTCGGGTACTTTGGTCTAATATTTCCACCAGAGTATGATGGAGTAGGAATGGACTACATAAGCATGGCTATTGTGGCCGAAGAGTTGAGTCGCGGATGGCTAAGCGTAGGAAGTGTTATGACAAGAAGTATTATTACAGGTGTGCTCCTCCTTGCACATGGAACAGAAGAACAGAGGAAAAAATACCTTCCCGGAATTGCAAGAGGGGAGATTATGACTGCTGCCGCTTTTACAGAACCAGACGCAGGCTCAGACACAGGTGGGATGAAGATGCGCGCAATCAAAAAGGGAAACGGATACGTTCTAAATGGAGAAAAGACGTGGTGTACATTTGCAAACCGCGCACACCTTCTTACAGTTATTGCCCGTACAGACCCAGACCCAAAGAAGAGGCACAGAGGCCTCAGTATATTTCTCGTAGAAAAGGAGCCTGGCGATGTTATAAAGCACCCAAATATCTCTGGCGAACCCATTCCCACAGTCGGATATCATGGAATGCGCTCCTATGCCCTGAGTTTCGATGAGTGCTATGTTCCTGCAGAAAACCTAATCGGAATGGAGGAAAATAAGGGATTTTACCAATTAATGTCTACATATGAATCTGCAAGAATTCAAACGGCCGCACGCGCCGTCGGAGTTGCACAGGCTGCATTTGAAGCCGCACTCAAGTACTCAAAAGAACGCGTACAGTTTGACCAACCAATATGCAATTTTCAGGCAATCAGAATGAAGCTCTCTGAAATGGCAACGAAAATCCAGGCGGCAAGACAGCTTGTCCACTACGCCTGCTCTATGAAAGACGAGGGCAGGCGCTGTGATCTTGAGGCAGGGATGGCAAAGGTGTTTTCAGCTGAAATGGTAGAATACGTCACAAGAGAAGCCATGCAGATTTTCGGAGGTTATGGATACTCTAAGGAATATCCGGTCGAGAGGTTCTGGAGAGATGGAAGGGTAATTAGCATATTTGAGGGTACAAGCGAGATTCAGCATGAGGTCATAGCAAGACGCCTTCTTGAATTGAGCTAAGGCACATCTTAAAAGTCAAACACAAATGAATACAGATAGATAGATTAAATGAATGAATAAAATGATTCGAATATATGAAAACCTATACTTCGATTTGCCTTCATTCATTCAGTTCGTAGCTAATTAATAAAAGGAGGAAACTCAATCGTGTTTGTTCTAGACGGAGGGAAAAGAGTCGTTGTCCCAAGAACAGAATTAACCTATCCAGGACACAATTTAAAACTGCACCAAAATGCAGCAGATCCCATAAAATCTCCGGTTGACCATGTAATGGCAGATCTTGAAGATGCATGCCCTTATGAATTTAAGGGTGACAAAAGCAGACAGGTAATGGTCGAGGCACTCAACACTATAGACTTTGGGAAGAAGGTCGTGACTGTAAGGCCCAATAATCTCCGCTCTGAGTTCTTTTACGGCGATATGGAGGCTGTAATGAGCGGTGCGGTAGATAAGTTTCACGGTGTAATAATTCCTAAAGTCCATGGACCTGAAGATATAAAATTAGTTTCGGATTTACTCGATGAGCTAGAAGCAAAATACGGATGGAAAACCCATGTCGCAATCGAATCACTTATAGAAAGGCCGCATGCACTTGAGCATGCATATGAAATTGCGACCGCGTCTCCAAGGATGGTAGGACTTATTTTTGGAATCGCGGATTACACAGCAGAACTTGGAGGGGACCCAGACTTGCTTTTGGACAGACAAAATGAGGTATTCTATTACGAGAAAAAGGCCACAGTCACGGCAGCAAAGGCAGCAGGGCTTCATGCAATCGACAATGTCTATCTGAAAATCTGGAGAAAAGACGACCCACCAGAGGTAATAAATCAGATTAATGAAGGACTGCGCAGAAAAAACGAAGGCGCAGCAGCAATAGGAATGGACGGCACATGGGTGATTCATCCCCAGCAGGCCCAGATTGCAAATGAGTGCTACACCCCAACAAAGAAGCAGATCGAAGAGGCAAAGCACCAGCTTGATTTCTACCACGCACAGGGCGGAGGCTCAATGTTTGATCCAAAGACCGGACAGATGATAGATGAAGCCACAGCCAAGATAGCCCTTATGAGAATATCCAAAGCATATATGGCGGGACTTGTTGACAAAGAATACGTTGACTCGATGGCAGAGAAGAGTAAGTCAATTACCGGCTATGACATACGCCGTGCTGGGGAGAGAAGATAATACTAAACTCTGAATCCAGAGGACCTTCTCCGATTTTTTATCCTAATTCCCTTATCTTTCTTCTACTCTCAAGCGGTTGTCTCTGTTGTGACCTTGTGCGTCTTTAAGCACTCCGCGTGAGGATTTTATTGGGTCTTTAGGAGTATGTGAAACAAAAAGCTGGCCTGATTTCTCCAAATATAAATTGGAGGCTGGTTGGGCTTCAGAGTCCGGTTAAATCTTCCAAAACCCCACTGTAGCAAAACTATAAAGAATCGTCATTTTTAATTTCTGATAGATAAATTGCGAGATTATGTTCAAATTTATCTAATACTGCTAAAATAGCTGAGTTAATCCAAACGCCAGGCTCAGTACAAACAATATTCAGAAGTAAAGACTTATTAAAATCCTAATTTTACCAACTTGCGAGTCTGCTCAGCAACATCCTTTCTTGATCTAATTCATAGAGATAATTATTCATTGTATTAAGTTCCTTTATGATATATTGTACTACAAATAAGAACCGCTTA
>CAYMEO010000024.1:0-29875 GCA_964389705.1 uncultured Spirochaetia bacterium | reverse complement strand
TATACCTACTCATCTCCCTCTCATCAATGACTTTTTTGCTCATGCGTAATTTCAGGAGTTATTTAATTCTTACAAACGAAACGGTTATATTTGGGTTCGGGAAGAATAGAATTCTGATAGGTTGTGCACTAGTACACTACGATGGATGTGTATTAGTGCACAATCTTTGCCTTTATAAATGCCGTTCTATTGCAACTATCTATAAAAACTGAAGATTAAAGCCTCGATGCACTGGTATGAATATTGCGAGAAAAGAGATACAAATTAAATGAATTTATTTTGGTCTACAATCGCTGTCTATGCATTAGATAATAAAGCCGATACGCTGATTGTTAGCAGGGTCAGAGAAGGCTAGGAAGAATTAAAGAAAATAGTGATTGATCCATTGCTTATACGGTCTTTACCTTTTGGCGGCTTTTGGGATTGGGAACCAAACTGTTTGCTATTCCTTGTCATTATAAGGATAATTAGCTAATCTAAGCGTAGGCGAAATAAATGGCTCAGCCATGGTTTTATCTTTAGTTTTTCACTTACTCTTACTCAGTCAATTTGAGAGCTTGGGGGGGCGTTATGGGTTCTAATGTGGATGATAAAGTGCTTCTAATAGGTTCGAATGAGCCCGAATGTGAACCGAACATCACAAAACTCACAGAATTTCCACGAGAGGCTCAGGGCATACGCTCCTTTACATTGACCGGCATATTTGTTCTTGCGCTCTTCTATACACTCTATTTTGCCCGTATCTTTTTGCTGCCAGTTATGCTTGCCCTACTTTTTGCTTTTCTTCTGAGGCCCATAGTGCGCGGTCTTGAGAGGCTCCGCATTCCCGAGTCAATAGGGGCTGCTCTTGTGCTTTTGGCACTTTTAGGGATTGTGGGTTATGGAATCTCTCTGGTTGCCACACCAGCTTCGGATTGGATATCTAAGGCACCACGGAATCTGGGTCAAATTGAAGACAAATTAAGCATATTGAGGAAACCAATAAAGAAGATGAGTGAGGTTACAGAACAGGCAGAGAAGATAACAAACATGAATGAGAATAAAACGACTCAGGTAGTCAAGCTCGAGAGTCATAGCTTTAGAGACATTCTGTTTAATCAGACCTCGGATGTTCTTATTGGGGCGGGGACAATGCTTATACTTTTGTATTTCCTACTTGCCTCTGGGGACCTGTTTTTACGTAAGTTGGTCAAGGTACTGCCTACCTTGCGGGATAAGAAGCGGGGCATTGAGATTGCGCGCGAGATACAACGTCAAATCTCAGCTTATCTTTTTACTATAACCCTAATATATGCGGGTATGGGTCTTGTGGTTGGGGTGGCGATGTTCATTTTAAAGATGCCTAATTCCCTACTCTGGGGTGTGATGGCCGGACTGCTCGAATTCATCCCTTATCTCGGTCCTGCATTAGGAATCAGTGTGGTTGCATCTGTGTCAATCTTTACATTCGATAGCCTAGGACATGCTCTGCTTGCCCCTGCCATTTATCTTGGTCTGACCGTTATCCAAGCCAATTTTATTACACCCCTGATTTTGGGTCGACGACTTACTCTTAATCCGGTAGTCGTTTTCATAGGGTTTATCTTTTGGGGGTGGATGTGGGGAATAATCGGAGCCTTTCTAGCTGTTCCCATTTTGATGATATTTAAGATACTTTGTGACCATATTGAGCCACTTGCCCCAATTGGGGAATTCCTCGGGCGATAAAATTGGTGGCATTCATTAAGGGGCTACAACGTTAGGGTTAGAAGTACATCGGTAGCGGTGCCTTTTGTGCCGATTTGCACAGCCCTATAGTGTATTACTACACAATCGGACTTCTCTTTAAGGCCCTTTTATTCATAACCAGTTATAAATATTTGAAAGTTAAGAGCGTTGAGCTGCTGGTATAGATATTGCTACTAAAGAGTATAATAGCCTTATTATGAGGAGGTGAGAGTGATGTTAACATGGGCTGTGACTTTCCTAATTATAGCAATCATTGCGGGAATTCTGGGATTTGTAGGAATAGCAGGAACCGCGGCGTGGATTGCAAAGGTGCTGTTTCTTATCTTTCTAATTCTGTTTATAGTATCTCTGATCTTTGGTCGGAGAGGGACCCCTGTCTGATAGACTATATAGGAGTTTCTTACATCGGAAAATTAAAGAAAGATTGATACACCGTCTCTTTGACCAGGGCACCTTCTACTTATTAGTCCTAGTCAAAGAGACAGGGGAATTTATAGTATTAATCTAATCAATCATCCATCCATTTATAACTAAAAGGCTTCTGTATTTTTTCTCGGTTATAATGAATTTATAAATTCTAATCTATCCTAAGAGTCTATCTCATCAAGTTAGAAAGGAGGTAGTTAGACAGGGGGGATTGATTCATGAATTTCATTTAGAATATCTTATCTAGACGCTGATGTGTTCTCAATGGCAACTATAGCAGTTAATATAGTAATTATAGAACGACTCGAAGAGGTTAACCCATGAAATACTCTCTTAAAGAAGAAATGCCCGGCCTCTGGTTTGTGGATCTAAAAGTAGACGGAGAAGAGGAGTACATAGGGGCATACATAGTTGCTTCAGGAAAGGAAGTCGCTTTAGTGGAATCAGGTCCGGCAAGTACTGCTAAGGGTCTGCTCGATGCCTTGAGTGAAATCGGATTTCATCACGGAGATGTAAAGTACATTTTACTTACGCACGTCCATCTCGATCACGGAGGAGCATCGGGGACACTTATTGAGCATTTCCCAAATGCTTGTGTGGTAGCTCATCAAAGAGGCATTCCCCATCTTATAGACCCTGAGTTGGCACTTTGGAAATCATCGAATGAGGTTTTGGGATTTGTCGCACAGATCTATGGCAAGCCAAAACCAGTTCCCGCGGAGAAAACCATTGCAGTTGAAAATAAAATACACCTTGCTCTTGGAAAGCTCACTTTTGAGATAATTCCAACACCAGGCCATGCAAGCCACCACGTTTGTATTTTACTCCGTCCGGGAGATGTGATATTTACAGGTGATGCTGTAGGGGCATACGTTCCTAGCCTTGATGTATCGCTTCCTCAAACGCCGCCTCCATTTAGGCTTAATAGTGCGCTCAAATCCATTGAGACTTTAATTTCGCTCGAACCAAAATTAAGTGCGTATACACATTTCGGTTTTTCTCATCATGCGACGGCAAATCTAAAGAACCATTATAATCAGCTTGTAAATTGGTATGAGAGTACAAATGAGGCTTTATCTAAAGGAATCAAAAAAGAAGAAGACATTTTGGATTTGATCTCAGACCGAGATAATGATTTAAAGAAGTTTCTTATTAACTCAGAGAGATTAAGGGGTTTAAAAAGAGGAGTCGAGGTAAGTCTCAGGGGATTCATTCATCTCGTTGAGGAAGAGAAAAAGGGGGTGTAGATATTTTTAGCCACGGATTGAGATCATTTTAAGTTGTTTCTACATATCTATTTTGGTTACGTTTCCAACTAATCACCTAAAAGTATATAAGTTAGAATTTCTGCAAACACGTGGAATAATCTCTACGGTTTAATACAAGTAGTGCGAGTGAAAGATATTTTGTATGATTTGTTCGTACTTAGATTTCTATCTCTTCAAATTCGATTTCATTTCTGAGATTTTTTAGGATTCTTTTTGTCTCATCAATCAAATCATCCGTAGAAATAATTTTAATTATTCCTTCCTTAGCATTTTCGGTTCTTATCCATGCAAGATGAGAGTATGTGCCAAAGATCGACTGAAAATAAACTGTATCGCTTGGGTCTTTAAGCCTTATGTATATTGCTACCATTTTTAGAGTTAGAGAATAAAAATTATGCGAGTAATTGTCAACTTATGTCTGTAGATTGCCTTTATTTGGTTGAACCGATTGTGCTTGTGTTGTGTGGCATTTTTGACTACGGTCAAACATGCCAATATACGCCAAAAAGCCACTCCTAGTACCGAGAAATTGATAGTCAGATGCCACTACAGGCTATAGTTGGATTTGTAGCTTAACTGAGCTGACAATTACTGCAGTCAAGACTCAGTCTCAAGGATCTAGTGTCCTCTAACTTGGGATTAGACTAATAGATTCAGGCCTGAGTTTATTGTTTATTCTTTGATATTTTACTAAATATATACGGTAAATTATAGACTATTCTTTAAGTAATTTATAGAAATAATTCGTATCTATCTGTCAATACTAATGTAATATTTTAAATGATATTTAGGAATACAATGGTTATGAAAAAAATTAAAAATTTCAAAAACTTACTTGACAAGATTAACGCCTTGAGTATATAGTGGTTTAAAGTGGCATAAAGTGGCTTGTTAATAGCGCTGCTCTTCTCGTGGAGGGCAACTAGGAATTAGGATGTTTCGGGGCAAATATGAACATACAATGACAGACAAGGGAAGGATAAGCGTACCCGCAAAGTTCAGGGAGGTGCTGAGAGATAAGTATGGTGATGAAACCCTCATAATTACGAACTTTGATAGGTGTCTCATTGTTTATCCAATAAAGGAGTGGAATGAGATTGAAAGAAAGGCTGCCGAACTTCCCCAGTTTAAGCAGGAGGTAATATCCTTCCTCAGGCACCTTATAGGAAGCGCAGACGACTGTCCAATTGATGGTCAGGGAAGGATTCTCATTCCCCAGTCATTGAGGAACCATGCCCAGATTAAGCGCGATGTGGTACTGATTGGGATGCTCACAAAGTTTGAGATCTGGGCAAAGGAGGTCTGGGACGAAGAGGAATCAAAGAAGGCATATGAGGAGTTTAAAAGAAGTAGAGAAATTTTGGCCGGGCAGGGTTTATAGATGCAAAGGGCAGTATTAGAAATGAAAAATACGGTTCATAAGCCGGTTATGGTAAATGAGGTGATTGATCTTTTGTGTCCTCGTCCCGATGGGATTTATGTAGATGCTACCTTGGGACTAGGCGGACACACTGAGGCTATATTGGAATTTTCCCCCTGGGTAAAGGTGATTGGACTTGATATAGACCCTGAGGCCCTTTCCTTTGCAAAGGATCGCCTCTCGAGATTCGGATCGCGTGTTGAATTTGTATATGAAAATTTCTCCCGGATTGACAATGTGCTTAAAGAACTAGGCATAGACAAGATAGATGGAGTTGTTGCCGACCTTGGAATGTCGTCTTTTCAGATTGAGAAGAGTGGAAGAGGCTTTAGTTTCTTAAGAGATGAGCCACTTGATATGAGGATGGACCCAAGGATCAGATTTACCGCCAGTGACCTGTTAAACAAGATGGAGGAATCGGAGATTTCAAAAATCCTGAGGTCCTATGGTGGAGAGAGATGGGCAAAAAGGATTTCAAAGGAGGTTGTAAGATACAGACGCCAAAAGCCTATAGAGACGACCCTTCAGCTTGCAGACATCGTTTCAGGTGCAATTCCAAAAAGATTCCATCCTCCGGGAATTCATCCTGCTACTCGAACCTTTCAGGCGCTCCGTATATATGTAAACAACGAGATTCAGAATCTGGAAATCTTTTTAGAAAGGGCGGTTTCAGTTCTCAATATCGGTGGAAGAATTGTCGTGATTTCTTTTCATTCTCTCGAAGACAGATTAGTTAAGAACGCATTTCGGAGATTTGCTTTGTCCTGTATCTGTCCGCCAGAAATGCCCAGATGCGGATGTGGGAAAAAAAGCGTTCTTAAAATTCTTACGCCTTCTTCTCTTAGGCCTAGCATAGAGGAGATTCGCCGTAATCCAAGGGCAAGAAGTGCAAAATTAAGAGGAGGAGAAAGGATATAAACATGGCAGAGGTCAAGGCTTTTAGAAGAAAGTCAAATTTAGATAAGACCTTTTTTTCGGTTGGGTTTTTAATTCCTGTTGTTTTGGTTTTTTGCCTTGCTCTTGTATATGTGCGTATTAAGGTAGAGACGATAAAACTAGGCTATGACATTTCAATGAATAAAAGACAAGAAGAAGAGGCCTTAAAGGAGAATCTCGCCCTTCAGGCAGAATTTATGGAATTAAAATCTCCTACGAGAATCGAAGAACTGGCACATGGCCTTGGCTTTAAATTCCCTACACAAGAGGACGTGATATATATCAAAGACAATACCGTCATTGGTGAAAGGAGATGAAAAGGAAGAAAAATTCAAAGAGAATCTCCCTTGCAAGGGGGCTAGAGAAGCCTCTATGGAAGATTAGATTAATCTGTGCATTAATCTTCGTTCTCTTTCTCGGCATATCCATTAAGGCCTTTGAGCTCCAAGTGCTAAATAGGGATCCGGCACTCAATCTCGCAAGGAGGCAGCACCAGGGATTGTTTACCCTTCTTCCAAGGCGGGGCAGGATTCTTGATGCGCGAAGAAAGGAACTCGCCGTAAACGTAGATGCTGAGTCTATATATGTACGTTCGAAGGACGTACAAAATCCCCTAGAGTTTTCAAAGAAGCTCTCTAAATACTTAGGCGTTTCTCAAAGAGAGGTTCTAAATATGGTTCTCTCCAGAAAGCCATTTTTTTGGGTTAAAAGGCTTGCCGAGCCGCAACTCGTTGCTGAGCTCAAGGAGGCAAACCTAAGTGGAGTGAATTTTATAGAGGAACCAAAGCGGGTCTACCCAAACGATTACCTTGCAGGACAGGTTCTGGGATTTACAGACATTGATTCAAAGGGAATCGAAGGGGTTGAGTACTATCTCAATGGCTCACTTGCCGGAAAACCGGGGAAAATCGTTGTAAAAAAAGACGCGCGAGGAAAGGAGATAGTAAGTGCCCCTATTGATGTTGAGCAGAGCACATCAGGATATGATGCGATCCTCACTATAGACTCTCAGATTCAGTATATAGTTGAAAAGGAACTCAAAGAGGGAGTGGAAAAAGCCGGAGCTCAAAGGGGAATTGCACTCCTTATGAACCCGGAAACCGGTGCCGTAATGGCTATGGCCTCTTATCCATTTTTCAACCCGAACAAGGCTGATAAATACCCGGGAGAGGTTAAGAGAAATCTCCCCATTTGGTATTCATTTGAGCCGGGCTCTACAATGAAGACTTTTCTCATTGCCGCCGCCCTAGAGGAGAGGAAGATAACTCCAGATTCCCAATTTGATTGTGAAAACGGCAAGAGAAAGTTGGGTTCTGTGACAATAAGTGATGTTCATCCATATGGTATTCTCACAGTGGCTCAAGTTGTGAAGGTGTCAAGCAATATTTGCGCTTCAAAGATAGGTGAGGTTCTGGGCAGGGATAAGCTCTATAGTTACCTTAAGCGCTTTGGCTTTGGAGAAAAAACCGGTATTGATCTTCCAGGGGAGTCGAGTGGAAGGCTCAGAGATTCAAGGGACTGGCGGCCAATTGAGCTCGCAACGATTTCTTTCGGTCAGGGAATCTCGGTTACTGCCATCCAACTTGCCTCTGCGCTCTCTGCAGTTGCAAATGGAGGATACCTTGTAAAACCCTATTTGGTTGATAAGATAATCGGCCAGGATGGAAAGGTTATTCAGGAGAGAAGGCCAGAGGTTATAAGGAGGGTCATATCTTATGATACTGCCAAGGAGGTTACCAGGATTTTAGAGGGCGTTATAACTAAAGGTGGCACAGGAGAGAGCGCGGCGGTTCAGGGATACAGGATTGCCGGAAAGACCGGAACGGCTCAAATTCCCAATTCTCAAACCGGAGGCTACTATGCTGATCGCCATATGGCGTCCTTTATCGGATTTGCTCCCGCCGATGATCCGAAGATAACGCTCGTAGTGGTTGTTGAAAGCCCCAAAACAAGCCCTTATGGTGGAGTTGTAGCTGCACCCATATTCAAAGGAATTATGGAGAAGGTTCTTTTCTATCTGGGTGTTCCCCCTCAGAGGGCGTTTGCGGAATCAAGGGTAATGCCCAACCTTCTAGGTATGAGCGCAAGGGATGTGCTTAAGTGGGCAGAAAAAGAAGGGGTTGAAGTAAAGCTAAAAGGAAGCGGTAGTGTGGCCAATCAAAAACCTCAGGCTGGGGAGATAATAAAAGAAGACACGGTTTGTTCTGTGGAGCTGAAGCAGACAATATAGGTCGACTACGGATGATTACATGATCTTAAGAGACTTAATAAAGGGAGTAAGAACTAGACGCGTTCTTGGCTCTGCTGATATAGAGATTACAGCAGTCTGTTATGACTCTAAAGAGGTTCGAAATGGCTCTCTCTTTGTCGCAATAAGGGGGGAGAAAACAGATGGACATAAGTACGTTGAGTCAGCCGTAAAGGGTGGAGCAAAGGCGCTCCTTGTAGAAGAGGTTCCCGAGAGCCCTCTCAGAGGAGTTTCTATTATTCAGGTAGAAGATACAAAATTGGCGCTTGCCGAGGTATCGGCGAATTTCTTTGGCCATCCTACAAAGGAACTTACACTTGTTGGCATCACTGGGACAAATGGAAAGACGACAACTACTTATCTTCTTGAATCCATCTGGCAGGAGTGGGGAAAGAATGTAGGTGTAATAGGTACTGTTGATTACCGGTTCGCAGGAAATAAAATCCCGGCCGTAAGGACGACACCCGAATCAGTGGATTTGATGAATTTGTTTAGAGATATGCGCAAATCTGCGGTTCAATATGTCGTTATGGAGGTTTCTTCACATGCGTTAGACAGGAAAAGGGTTTTTGGATGTCATTTTGATGCGGCTGTATTTACGAACCTCTCTCAGGACCATCTTGATTATCATGGGACTATGGAGAATTATTTTGAGGCAAAGAAAAGATTATTCTCAGAGGTTCTCAGGATAAGCGAAAAGAGGGAAAAATTCTCTATAATAAACATTGATGACCCCTATGGAAGGGAAATTGCAAAACAGGTGGCCGGGCAAATCATTCCATATTCCATTCTCAACTCAGAGGGGGTTTATACCGAAAGGGCGGATATTACGCCTGAGGGGATACATACCGTTTTAAATACGCCCTGGGGAAGGGTTGAGATAAGTTCAAAACTCTTTGGAAAACACAACCTCTACAACATCCTTGCCGCAGTATCTACAGCACTTTCCCTTGGTGCTGGAGTTGAAGTTGTAGAAAGAGGGATCTCAAAAATCACAGGGGTGCCGGGAAGATTAGATAGAGTGGAAAACCCATTTGGTATAACGATTCTTGTAGATTACGCACATACGCCTGATGCACTGAGGAATGTTCTTACGGCCATAAGGCCTTTTACGAGGAATAGACTCATACTCCTTTTTGGCTGTGGCGGCGATAGAGACCCAATAAAGAGGCCGATTATGGGGAGGATTGGAATGGAGCTATCAGATGTTCTTATTGTAACCTCAGACAATCCACGCACTGAGGATCCCGAAAGAATAATAGATCAAATAGAAAAAGGCGTTCTCGGCAGCGGTTCAAAAGAAAAGCTGTATTTTAGAATTACTGATAGGCGTGATGCAATCAGGAAGGCAATTGAGATTGCACACAAGGGCGACACATTGCTTCTAGCTGGAAAAGGACACGAAAACTATCAGATTTTAGGAACAGAAAAAATCCCATTTGATGATAAGGAAGTGGCCAGGGAGATTATAAGAGAAAGAATAAATGCTTGAACTGGATTGGGTTCTAAATTCAATAAATGGAAGGCTTGTAGAGACACAGGATTTTGCATCTATACCTGAATCAAGATGTGTGAGGTTCTCCGGGGTCTCTACGGATTCGCGTAGAATAAGAGAGGGTGAGCTATTTTTTGCCCTTTGTGGGAATAACTTTGATGGGCATGATTTTGTTTCAGAGGCGCTCCAGAAGGGTGCAAAGGGGGCTGTTGTTGAAAAAGAGGTCTCTTCTGTTCCAATGGGAAAAATCCTTATCCGTGTCTCGTCAACTCTTCAAGCCTTAGGGGACATTGCTTCGGCATGGAGAAGGGGTTTTCGGAATCTAAAGCTCGCTGCGATTACTGGATCTAATGGAAAGACAACAACAAAAGAGATGGCCTCGGCTATTCTCTCTCTCAAATTCTCAGTGCTCAAGAATTCAGGGAATCTCAATAACCTCATAGGCCTTCCCCTTACTCTTCTGAAACTCAAGGAGGGTCAGAATGCGGCAGTAGTGGAGCTTGGAATGAATGACTTTGGAGAGATAAAGAGGCTCGCCGAGATTGCGCTTCCCGATATTGGAGCAATCACCAATATTGGAAGGGCCCATCTAGAGAGGTTGGGAGGTCTTGAAGGTGTAGCAAGGGCAAAGGGAGAGCTCGTTGAGGGATTTACTGAGGATAACACGTTCGTTGTAAATATGGACGATCCCTGGGTTCAAAAAATTGCCGAGGGTGTCAGATGCCGGAAGATCACGTTTGGAATCAATTCTTGCAAAACTCAAGTCTCTGCCAGGGAAATCGAGTCCGTAGGGCTCTCGGCAGTCAGATTTAAGATGGTAGCGGATGAAAAGGAATTTTCGGTAAGGATAAGGGGAATAGGCTTTCATAACGTGATGAATGCGCTGTGTGCAGGCGCAATTGCTCTATCATTTGGGTGTGGTGTAGATGAGATTCAAGCGGGACTTGAGAGGTTTACTCCGGCTTATATGAGGCTTGAGGTTATGGAGACGCCTTTTGGTTTCAAGATCATAAACGATGCATATAATGCCAATCCCGATTCGATGAGAAAGGGGATAGAAGAGCTTGTTAGATTAAAGGGCACTGGCAGAGCAATAGCCGTGATTGGGGACATGCTTGAGCTTGGAAGTGCAACTGAGAGTGAACATAGGAGCCTGGGCAAATTCATATGTGAATCTAATGTGGATTTTGTTATAACCTATGGAATGTACGCTTCCCTTATCTTAGAAGAGGATGGGGTTAAAGGCGTATCTGCCGCGACCCATGCCGAGGTGGCTGAGATTTTAGTCGGATTTGCTAAACCCGGGGACTTGGTGCTAATAAAAGGTTCTCGCGCAATGAGAATGGAAGACATAATTCAGAGCCTTTTTAAGGAGTAGATTCCTTCGA
The DNA here is from genome assembly GCA_964389705.1 of uncultured Spirochaetia bacterium. Classification (GTDB taxonomy): domain Bacteria; phylum Desulfobacterota_D; class UBA1144; order Nemesobacterales; family CSP1-2; genus PSLL01. The sequence goes on along the minus strand of CAYMEO010000024.1, from coordinate 18,966 downwards.
TGTTTTATTTTCTCTACCTGTTCAAGAGCGATTTTGCGCCTTTCAATGTCTTTAAATACATAACATTCCGTTCGTTTGGAGCAGGGGTTACAGCTTTTCTAATAACCATTATTTTAGGAGGGGCTTTTATAAGGCTTCTAATTAAGATGCAGTTTAGAGAAAACATTCGTGCAGATGGTCCTGTCGGACATCAATCCAAGGTTGGCACCCCTACAATGGGCGGAGTGTTTATCGTTACTGCTATGTTTATCTCGACTCTACTCTGGGCGAATTTAATGAGTAGCCCTGTCTGGATTGCTCTTCTTTTTACCCTAGGCTATGGCCTTGTTGGGCTTGCCGATGATTTGATGAAACTATCACATCGGAAGGGAATGCGTGCAAGGGTTAAATTTTTACTTCAGGTTACCCTCAGTTTGGTCTTTATTATATTTCTTTTGCATGAGATAAGCGTGTTTAGAATGTCTCTTAGAGTAGATCGTGTGTTGAGTTATCCTTTTACCTCTGTGATGTTTCCATTTTTTAAAAAGGCCGTTTTTGATCTGGGTTGGCTCTATGTGCCTTTTGCAATTCTAGTGGTTGTTGGCTCATCAAACGCAGTGAATCTTACAGACGGGCTGGATGGACTCGCTATTGGTTCTATAGCCGTTGCGGCTGCGACATACATAATATTTGCGTATCTCTCAGGAAATGCGGAGTTTTCGAGGTATCTTCAGATTCCATATATTTCGGGAAGCGGGGAGTTATCCGTCTTTCTTGCCTCTGTGGGGGGCGCGTGCCTTGGATTTCTCTGGTACAACTCCCATCCCGCTCAGGTATTTATGGGAGATGTTGGCTCTCTTGCACTCGGCGCAGCCATAGGCTCCGTAGCGCTGATGATCAAACAGGAGGTTCTTCTTGTCCTCGTGGGCGGTCTTTTTGTAGCCGAAGCGGTTTCGGTAATAATTCAGGTGGTCTCATTTAAACTTACCGGAAGAAGGGTGTTTCGTATGGCTCCGCTCCACCATCACTTCGAACTCAACGGCTGGCCTGAATCGAAGGTGGTGGCCAGGTTCTGGATAATTTCTCTTGTGCTTTCTCTTGCCGCCCTCTCGACGTTGAAGCTCAGATAGGAAATAATTAATTTTTAGTGGTTAGGGACATAAATGGAACTCAGTGGAAAGAGAATACTCGTTGTGGGGCTGGGGAAAACCGGGATTCAGACAGTGAGGTTTCTTTTAAAAAAGGGGGCGGATATAAAGGCGACAGACATTACACCAATTGATAAACTCCCAAAAGAGGTCAGGGAATTTGGACACATGGGGATAGAAATAGAATCTGGAGAACACAGACTCGAGACATTCCTCTGGTCAGATATGATTGTTTTGAGTCCCGGCGTGCCTTTTGTACTACCTCCAGTCAGGGAATCCATGCGTAGAGGAATAGAAGTAATAAGTGAGGTTGAGCTTGCATGGAGATTCATTAAAAGACCGATAATCGGCATTACAGGATCAAATGGAAAGACCACTACCTCGACCCTCATTACTCGGATTTTAGAGGCCTGTGGAAAAAGGGTCTTCTTGGGTGCGAACATTGGTACACCCTTTATTGAGGTTGCCGAAAGAGACGACGAATATGACCTTCTTGTGCTAGAGCTGAGCAGTTTTCAGCTTCAGGGCATATCTACTTTTAGGCCTTATGTTGGAGTTATTCTCAATATCTCCCCTAATCATCTGGATCACCACGAGACCTTAGATGAATATATAGAGTCTAAAATGAAACTCTTCTTAAATCAGACCACGGATGATTGGGCTGTGTATAACGCCGAAGATCCCTTGATAAAAGGGCATTCTTCGGTGATTAAATCTAAGAAAATTCCTTTTGGAAAGAGTCCAATAGATGTTGGGATATTCTTTGACGGAACCTACGTGAGGTTTAGAGATGAAATCTACGATTTGAGGAATATGAATCTCATTGGAGATCACAACATAGAGAATGCCATGGCTGCAATTGCCTCGACAAGGGTCATAGGATGTGAGCCGGATCAGATAGAGAAGGAGATAGTCAACTTCTCCCCACTCCCACATCGAATCGAGTTTGTCCGGGAGATTAATGGGACAAGGTTCTATAACGATTCAAAATCAACAAGCCCCGGAGCGACACTGAGGGCCTTAGAGAGCTTTTCGGCTCCTATAGTTCTTATAGCCGGAGGGAAGGACAAGGGTGTGAGCTATGAGGTTCTAAGGGATGAAATCAGAAAGAAGGTTAAACTCCTCGTTCTTTTTGGTGAGTCGAGGTTTAGGATGCAAAAGGAACTCGGCAAAGGGGTCGAAACGATTTTGGCGTCCTCCATTGAGGATGCAGTTTCAAAAGCGTCTACTGGCTTGGAGATGGGCGGCGTTGTTCTATTCTCCCCTGCCTGCTCAAGCTTCGATATGTTTACCTCTTATGAAGAGAGAGGAAGGAGATTTAAAGAGATTGTTCAAAATCTCTCAATCTGAAAAAAAGAGCAATTCCCCAAAGACCTCTGTCGGATACAGGGGATACGACTGGGGAATAATCGTATCCGTGATACTTCTTCCTGCTATAGGGACGCTTATGGTCTACAGCACAAGCTCCGTCTACGCCCTTGAAAAGTTTGGGGATGCAGATTACTTCCTCAAACGTCATGTTATATACCTTTCTATAGGTCTTATAGCCATGATCGCACTGATGAGACTTGACTATAATCTTCTAAAGAAACTCGTCTATCCAGCTTATGTGATTGGTTTTATTATGCTCGTTTTGGTGCTTGTCCCCGGGCTCGGCAAGCAAATCGGTGGGGCAAGGAGATGGATAAACCTTGGTGCCGGGAGCTTTCAGCCGGCAGAGGTTGCAAAGTTTCTTCTGGTGTTTTATCTTGCGTATTCACTTATGAAGAAAAGGGATAAGATGGATACATTCCTTATAGGCTTTGTCTCTCATGTCTTAATAGGTGGGATCTATATAGTTCTCATTCTCCTTGAGCCCGATTTCGGAATGTCTGTAGTAATTCTTGCAGTGCTCTTAGGGATGCTTTTTATCGGGGGTGTAAACGCGAGATACATAGCCATCTCGGGGTTTCTCTCAACCTTATTTATCATCTGGGCTGTGATGAGCCACAGCTACAGAGTGAATCGAATAATGGCATTTTTAGATCCCTGGAAAGACCCACTCGGGGCTGGCTATCAGGCTGTCCAATCCTTTATAGCGTTTAGCCTCGGTGGAGCTACGGGGACTGGCCTTGGAAACAGTTCTCAGAAGCTTCTTTTTCTTCCCGAGGCACATACGGACTTTATATTCTCTATAATTGGAGAAGAGTTGGGTTTCATTGGTGTAGTCCTGATAATTGCCGGGTTTGGATTTTTGGTAGTACGGGGTCTTAGAATAGCTCTAAGGGCCCCAGACCTCTTTGGTTGTTATCTTGTTTTTGGCTGTATTATGCTCATTGCGCTCCAAGCGGGGATTAATATGGCCGTTGCCGTAGGACTATTTCCTACAAAGGGGCTGACGCTTCCTTTTATCAGCTATGGTGGTACGTCTCTTATAAGTAGTCTTGCAGCTATGGGCATAGTGCTCAGTGTTTCAAGGGCGAGTATGAAATGAAAAAGGATTGTGAATTTGAAGGTCGTAAGAGTGTCATGGTTATGAGACTCAAGGGAATTGATTGAGTCTCTATTAATCTCGAAGAATTATAGCTCCGATGAGAATTATAATTGCTGGTGGGGGAACAGGGGGACATATATTTCCTGCAATCTCAATTGCCGAAGAGATTCTTATGAGAGATTCAGGAAACGAGGTGCTTTTTGTGGGCACAAAAAGGGGGATAGAATCAAGGGTGATAAAGAACTATGCGATCGAATTTATAAGCTCCGCGGGGATAGTCGGAAAGGGATTGATAGGGAGCTTAAAGGGAATTGCTTTATCTATAAAGGGCTTTTTTGATTCCCTAAGGATTATATGGGGGTTTAAACCGGATTTGATTCTCGGTGTCGGCGGCTACGCCTCTGGACCTATGGTTCTTGCCTCTTGGCTTTTCATGATTCCGACTGCTATATGTGAGCAGAATTCAATCCCCGGCATTACGAATCGAATCCTTGGAAAATTTGTAAAGAGGGTCTTTGCTTCATTTGAAGAGAGCATTATATTTTTCCCTAGGAAAAAGGCAATCCTTGTTGGAAATCCCGTAAGAAGATATATTTTAATGGAAAGGAATCCAAACCAGGAACGAAATGGTTTCACCATTCTTGTCTTTGGTGGAAGCCAGGGATCACACAGGCTTAACATCTCGGTTCCAAAGGCCTTTGGAATCCTCGGTAGAAAGGATGTTTTCTTAATTCATCAGACCGGATATGATGACCTCGATGATGTAAGGAAGGCTTATGAATGGTATGGGATTAGAGCGGATGTCTTCCCATTTATAGAAGATATTGGCAGTGTGTATAGGCATTCAGACCTCGTGATAGGAAGGGCAGGGGCGGGAACCATAGCAGAGATTACGGCATTGGGTATTCCTTCAATTCTCGTTCCTTATCCCTTTTCTGCATATAATCACCAGTTTGAAAATGCAAAGTCGCTTGAAAAGGCAGGGGCCGCAGTTGTTATTGAGGACAAAGATGCCGCCCCTGAGAGGCTCGCTGAGGTTTTAAACGATTTGTTAAGATGGGAAAAACTCAAGGAGATGGGGGAAAGGGCAAGGAGGCTTGGCAAACCCGATGCGGCAAAGAGGATTGTCGATGAGATATATAAGCTTATAGGGATACAGGATGCGGGATGCAGGGCGCAGATAAAAACACTATTGTGAATCGTGCTGGAGTCAATTAATGTATGGACGAATTAAGAGAATTCATTTTGTGGGAATCGGCGGAATAGGGATGAGCGGTATAGCCGAGGTGCTCATCAATATGGGATACAGTGTTACAGGCTCTGATATAAAGAGGACCGAGATAATAGAGAGGCTTGAGCGCCTTGGAGCAAAGATATTTATAAACCATAGTGAGAATAATATCGGAGATGCCGATGTGGTAGTAACGTCTTCAGCTGTAAAGAGAAATAACCCTGAGGTGATTGCGGCAAAATCCCGGAGGATTCCGGTAATCCCGAGAGCCGAGATGCTTGCTGAACTCATGAGGCTTAAGTACGGAATAGCCGTTGCGGGAAGCCACGGAAAGACAACTACAACTTCTATGGTCTCAACTGTGCTAGAGTTTGGGGGTTTTGATCCGACCATAGTTGTAGGTGGCAAGGTAAAAAACCTTGGTACAAACGCGCATCTTGGAAAGGGAAGCTTTATGGTTGCCGAAGCCGATGAAAGCGATGGCTCTTTTCTCATGCTGTCCCCAGTGATGGCCGTGGTGACAAACATTGATAGAGAGCACCTTGATCATTATGAGAATATGATGAATCTGGAGAGGATGTTTTTAGAGTTTTTAAATAAGATTCCATTCTACGGGCTTGCTGTTTTGTGCTTCGATTGTCCGCGCACAAAGTCAATCGCCCGAAACTTCAAGAAGAGGTTTATCACCTATGGCTTTTGTCATGAGGCCCAGATTAGGGCAGAAGACGTGCGGGTTTCTGGTCTCCAGACCAGTTTTAAGGTTCTGTTTAATGATGTTCCTTTGGGGAACGTAAACCTCAATGTTCCCGGAAGGCATAATGCGCAGAATGCACTTGCCTCTTTTGGGGTTGGAATGGAACTCGGAATGAGATTTGAGCACATAAGGGACGGACTTTATGAATTCAGAGGTATTGACAGAAGGCTTCAGGTAAAGGGAGAAGCTCAGGGCATTTTAGTTATGGATGACTACGGTCATCATCCACAAGAGATTCGAGCAACACTAAGGGCGCTGAGGGAGTCCTTTTCAAAGAGGCTTATAGTGATTTTTCAGCCGCATAGATATACGAGAACACATATCCTGTTTGATGATTTTGTCTCGGCTCTCAATGAGCCCGATGTGCTCTTTATTCTTGATATATATCCAGCCGGTGAGATGCCTATTGATGGAGTGAATTCAGAGAGGCTCGTAGAGTTTCTAAAAACCAGGGGACATGGAAATGTATTTTATGTAAAGGATCAGGACGAGGCGACTTATAGAGTTTTAAAAATACTAAAGCCCGGGGATTTGGTTCTTACACTCGGGGCCGGAGACGTATGGAAGGTGGGCGAGGGTATAGTGAGGGAGATTTCGTGAATAGGATTATAGAGAGGCTTGAGAGAATTGGATGTGAGTATAGATGCGATTTCCCTATGAATCGCTACACATCAATGCGTGTAGGAGGCATAGCAGGCCTAATTGTCTATCCGAAGAATTATTTAGAGCTCATCAAGGTGCTTGATCTACTTTCCTCTCTTGATCTTCATTGGATCCCCCTTGGAGGGGGATCCAACACTATTGTATGTGACGGAGGGATAAAAGGGGCAGTAGTAAGCACGGAGAAGATGCGCAGCATTGAGGTCCTCGAAAATGGAAGGGTAGTGGCTGAAGCCGGTGCTGTAATGGGTTCTGTTTTAAATTTTAGTCTTCGTGCAGGGCTTTCAGGATTTGAGTTTGCAGCTGGAATTCCGGGAACCGTAGGCGGGGGGATAGTTATGAATGCGGGTGCAAACGGCGGTGAGATAAAGGACGTCGTAGAGGGCGTATGGATATGGCTAGATGGTAGGGAGATAGTCTTATCAAAAGATGAGATCGAGTTTGGGTATAGAAAAAGCCATCTTCCACAAGGGAGTGTCGTTACAAGAGCCGTATTTGGTCTTAGGGTTGGAAACAGAAAAGAGAGTGAAAAAATGGTTAAGGATTACATGGATAAGAGGAGTAAAACACAGCCTGTAAAGACATCGAATTGCGGGTCTGTATTTAAAAACCCTCCTGAGATTCCCGCAGGGAAGCTTCTCGATGAATTGGGATTTAAGGGGTTTCAAATAGGAAAAGCCAGGTTCTCAGAGATTCATGCGAACTTTATCGTAAATTCGGGAGGGGCAAGTGCTGGGGATGTATTAAGACTCATAGAGATAGCAAAAGAAGAGGCTTTTTTAAAAAGGGCTGTACTCTTAGAGACGGAGGTTAGAATCATAGGGGAGAGGATGTGAAAGGAAAAAAACAGATATTTCTCATTTTCATTTTTCTTGGCTGTGTCTTTAGCGTCCTTCTTTTTGCCGTCTTGCGTCTTGACTTTTTTAAGATAAATCAGATAGAGGTAATGGGAATAAAAAGAGTCTCCGAAAAAGAGGTCATTAAAAGGTCTGGGCTTATATTAGGGAAGAATATGGTTTTCTTTTCTGATTCAGATGTGATAAGGGAGATACTGAAAAATCCTTGGATAACTGATGTCCATATCAAAAGGGAATTTCCCGGTAGGGTCATAATTGAGATAAAAGAGGCTGAGCCGTTTTGTATTGTTTCTGGAGAAGACGGTGAGCTTTACTATATGAGTGAGTTGGGTAAGAGACTCGGCAAAGCGAATTTTAGCGTAGGACTTGATTTTCCCCTTCTTACAGGTGAAGGTATAGGGAATCCAAAGCTTTTGGAGGAGGCACTTGAGATTCTAAGATTCTCTTTGAGAAGTACTGTTCTTACATGGAAAGAGATCTCAGAAATCAATACAAATCCAATTTATGGGATTACGGTTTTCTCTACGGATGGAAGGCGAGTTGATTTTGGACAAGAGAACATTGAGAAAAAATGGTACAGGGTAGAAAGGATTATAAGCCATGCGAGAGGAATAAATCTGACTGAGAAATATATAAACATAAGTTCTGGGAATATGGGTGTTGTGGACTTTAAATTGTAGCCGGGACAGTATACGACAGATGGAGGTAAAGAAATGTTAGCTTCTGGGATTCAATTACAAGGTGCACGAAGAAATTACTTAAAAAGCATCTTATCTCCTTTTCTCATTAAAGATCTGATTAGAGTATCAAATGTCAGAAATAGGGCGACAGATTCTGTGTTATCCCATTTATTTTCTGATATGTAATGAAAATTTCGAGACATGAAAAATTGGTTTTCATGTCTTTGCAATGGGGCCACCTAATCTCTGTGGCTAAAATGTAATTAAGGAGACAGAAGGGTGAGTAGAGAATCTAGATTGATTGTAGGTTTAGACATCGGAACTACAAAGGTCTGCTCCATCGTAGGAGAGCTCAACCATCAAGATGAATTGGACGTTATAGGGGTTGGAACTTATCCTTCATTTGGCCTTAAAAGGGGTGTTGTAGTAAACATTGAAAATACAGTTCAATCTGTAAAACGTGCAATTGAGGAAGCTGAGCGCATGGCAGGATGCGAGATCAGAACGGTTTTTGTGGGAATTGCCGGGGGACACGTAAAGGGAATGAGCGGACACGGAATGATTACAATAAGGGACCGCGAGGTTTCAAAGCGCGACGTTGATCGTGTGATTGAATCTGCAAGTGCGTTTTCTATTCCGGCAGATAGGGAGATCCTCCATGTCATTCCCCAGGAGTTCATTGTAGACGGTCAAGGAGGAATTAAAGACCCTGTGGGAATCTATGGAATCAAACTTGAGACAAGAGTTCATATTGTTACCGGGCAGGTTACAGCAGCACAGAACCTTGTAAAGTGTATACATCGCGCGGGAATGGATGTTGCAGATATTATACTAGAGCAGCTCGCATCAAGCGAGGCGGTACTTACGCCGGATGAAAAGGAAATAGGGGTCGTTCTTATTGACTGTGGGGGTGGAACGACCGACATTGCTATATTTGTCGGGGGGAGCATCAGGTATACGGAAAATCTCACACTTGGAGGTGATCACATAGATAGAGATATTGCTCTTGGACTTTCTACTTCTCTTACGGAAGCTAGAAGGCTCAAAGAAAAATACGGCTCGGCTTTTGTGGATCTTATCTCGCCTGATGAAACAATAGAGGTAGTAAGCGTTGGTGGAAGGCGTCCAAGGAGTATCTCTAGAAGAGAGCTTGGAATGATAATTGAACCGAGAATGGAGGAGATTTTTAGCCTTGTAAGAAGAGAAATAATAAAATCCGGTTATCAGGAACTTCTTCCTGCAGGTGCTGTAATTACGGGAGGAACTGTTATAATGGATGGCACAGTTGAGCTTGCAGAGAAGATATTAGGTATGCCGGTAAGGAGGGGGATTCCAACCGAAGTCGGCGGACTCAAGGACATTATAGCGAATCCCATCTATTCTACGGGAGTTGGGCTTGTCCTCTATGGCGCAAGATACAGAGGAGATAAAAAACTCCGCATCCGCGATGAGAACGTTTTTAAAAAGGTGCTCGATAGCATGAAGCATTGGTTTAGAGAATTCTTCTAGGTTAGAGTATGAACCTTGCAAGGATGAAACAATTTTTAAATGAAATAATAGGGGATTGTGTTGATGGTTCAGTATTATTAAAGCATCAAGGGAGGAAAGCTTATGGCAAACTTTGAATTAGAGGATACAACAATAGATCAAAGAGCAAAAATAAAAGTAATAGGAATTGGTGGAGCTGGAGGGAACGCAGTAAATACTATGATAGAGAGAAATCTCAGCGGTGTTGAATTTATCGTTGCAAACACGGATTCTCAAGATTTAAGAAAATCACGTGCATCAGTGAAGCTTCAGATCGGCTCGAGAATCACAAAGGGCCTTGGCGTTGGTGGAAACCCGATAATTGGGAAAGAGGCCGCTCTCGAGGATCAAACAAAAATCATAGAGGCGCTAGAAGGTGCGGATATGGTTTTTATCACAGCAGGAATGGGCGGCGGCACGGGAACAGGCGGCTCCCCAGTTGTGGCGCGTGCGGCAAAAGAGCTCGGCGCCCTTACAGTTGGAGTCGTGACTAAACCCTTTAGTTTTGAGGGGCCGAAGAGAAACAGACAGGCCTTGGAGGGAATAGAGAGCCTTGAGAAAGAGGTAGACACGCTTATTGTAATTCCCAATGATCGGCTGGCTTCTGTGCAGAAATGTGGAATTGTTGAGGCGTTCAAAAAGGCCGATGAGATTCTCTACCAGGCTGTTCGAGGTATATCCGATATAATTACAGGAACAGGATATATCAATGTTGATTTCGCGGACGTAAAGAGCATAATGGGCGAAAACGGTGGAAAGGCACTTATGGGAACGGGTTATGCCGAAGGAAGCGGTAGGGCGCGGGAAGCAGCTGAGGCTGCAATTACAAGTCCTTTGCTTGAAGATGTATCAATTGATGGAGCAAGGGGAATTCTCATAAATGTGACTGCCTCGCCAGACTTTAGGATTGAGGAGTTAAATGAGGCTTGCAGTTACATAAGGGAGCGCGCAGATGAAGATGTAAATCTCATCTTTGGACTCGTGCTTGACGAGGGCCTAAAGGATGCTGTGCGGATTACAGTAATTGCTACAGGGATACAGAGCGTAAAGTTTAGATCCGAGGACAAAATGATAGAAGAAGAGACATCCAAGGAGACAGTTGCCAAGCTTCATACTGCGGCGATTGAGACGATAACCGATGAATTTGAAATCCCTGCCTTTATAAGAAGGCGAAGCATTAGAGAGGGAAAATAAAATCGGTAACAGCAGATAGAGCTGTATTGCACAATGCGTCTCTATGGGGAGGTATAGCGTGATGAGCCCCTACTCAACAAAAGCAAGAAGGTGAGGCTCACCATAGATATGCCTGTGAGTTTGTCCGCGCAAACGCCAACCACTGAGGAGTTGGAGTCCGTCCTTAAACGTCACGTGCTTGACGTGTAGTTTCCTCGCTCCCTTGATCTCGAATGTGGGGGGTTCCTCTGCGACTTCGACTATATATGGAAGCCCTGTGGTCCTCACGAAAAATTGCTTGAATTTCAGGCGTGTCAAGCCAAGCCTATCCCCAAAACGAATGCCTTTGCCAAGCCACCGGGCATGGCTTCTGTTACCTCCGTGACGTGATGTGGGACAGCTCATTGGGCGGATGGTTTCACCGAGGCTTGTGGGTCGAAGCCTTATGGTTTGCACAAAGCCGTGGTGGGTCTAGGTTGAGGCCCTGAAGGCGCTACTGGCCTTGAGTTACATTGATATAGAAAACACGAAATATCTCAAGCACTTCGAGTCTCAGTGGAGTTATATGAGACGGTAACTAATTGATTCTCGACACGGTGGCCTCTATACCTTAGGGCTTGATGTCCTCCCGCGGTGGCGCCGATTGAGACCCATTTTCGTACCCTCTTCCTTCACGCGTAAGGGCGACGTCTGGGAGGATGGATCGCATGAAGGGCGGGCTTTGCTTCAATATATCTCTATACTCAGTGCTAATGGTCGGGTGCCGAAAACAGCAAGCGAATGAGGAACAACACTCGATCTCCCTTCGTATGGAAACGGCTTAGCAATATATCGTTAAAAAGGCGACAGGGGGTTTCGAGTTTATAGTAGAGTCGGGTAAAATAGTGGTGTAAGTTGAGCGAAGCTAGGTTTTGTCTGTCTAGCTGCCTAGATAAATCAATTAGATTTTTATGGGTGTTATCCTAATTCGGTAATTTAGGGGATATGATCGTACGCCCCTATGAGCGATGACAGCCATTTTTCAATGCGGTGCTATTTTATAGAATTTTAGTGTTGGATATTTTTAGATGATATGGAAACTTAAGGAAAAAGCTAGAGAAATCCTATCCAATGAAACTGGAACCATATTTAAAGAGGGAACACTCAGAGTTGCACTTGCGTATCCAAATACATATCAAATTGGGACATCAAACCTAGGGTTTCAATTAATCTATAGAGTTCTAAATTCAATTTCCTATATATCGGCAGAGAGGGTTTATCTTCCCGACCATGAAGATATAAAGTTCTATGAGGCAGGTGAAGAGCTCTTTTCAATTGAGACTCAGAGGCCAATCGGGGAATTTGATGTAATTGCCTTTTCTGTTCCATTTGAGGGCGATTATATAAATGTGCTGAAAATTCTAGAATTATCAAAGATTCCTCTTCATAGCGCGGACCGAGGAGAGGGATTTCCACTGGTCATAGCAGGGGGGATGGCAACCCTCCTAAATCCGGAGCCGCTCTCCCCGTTTATTGATGCCTTTGTCATAGGTGAGGGAGAGTATATAACGAGAGAGGTATTTGAGATTATAGCTCGCAAAGAGCCAAAATGGAGAACCCTTGAGCGGCTTTCAGAGATTGAGGGAGTTTATGTTCCTTCTTTTTTTGAACCCACCTATAATGAGGACGGAACCTTTGCGGGACATATTCCCTCTCTTCGTGTAAAGAAGAGATTTATAGATAAATTGGACCTACACCCTGGCGGCTCTGTGGTTCTCACTAGGAACACGACATTCTCTGATATGTATTTGATTGAAGTTAGCAGAGGATGCGGAGGCGCGTGCAGGTTCTGCGCAGAAGGGTTTGTATACAGATACCCAAGGCATAGGGATAAATCCTCAATTATCTCTGAAATACGGAAGGCAAAAGAGATGGGAAGAAGGGTGGGGCTTATAAGTCCTATGCTCCTTGACCATCCCGATTTAAAGGAAATAATAGCTGAGGCTAAAAGAGAGGGGATTCAGGCTTCGCTTTCGTCCCTTAGGGCTGATGCTCTAGACGAAGATATGCTTGAAGCCATTCGTATGAGCGGTCAGAGGACGCTTACAATCGCGCCTGAGGCGGGGAGTGATTTTCTGAGGCGTTCAGTCAATAAACACTTTACCAATGAAGACATAGTCAGAAGTGCCGAGCTTTCACTGAGATTTGGAATCACAAATCTGAAACTGTATTTCATGGTAGGGCTTCCTGCTGAAAAAGACGAGGATGTAAAAGCTATAGGAGAGCTTGGACGAGCCGTAAGAGAGGTCTTCCCAAGAGGCAAGGTAACTATAGGTGTAAACCCTCTTGTTCCTAAGCCCTGGACGCCTTTTCAGTGGGCCTCTTTTCCAAAACTGGAGGATATTGAGAGAAAGTATAGGATTATAAAGAACGAGGTTAATGGGATAAGCGGGATAGAAATCGCGCTTAGCTCTCCGAGGCTTTTCTACATCCAAGCCCTCCTCTCACGTGGCTCACGCCGTGTTTCTCGCTTCCTTGAACTCACTCTTAAAGAGAGAGGAAGCTATGCAAGGGCACTGAGAAAATGGGAATTAAACCCCGACTTCTATACGTATCGCGAACGCCGTGCCGATGAGACCTTTCCCTGGGATTTTATTGACCACGGAATATCAAAAAGATTCCTGAGAAAGGAATACGAAAAATCATTCGAGGGCAGAAGAACCCCCGAGTGCATAACCCCCATCTGCAAGCTCTGCGGTGTGTGCTAATATAAAGTTAGAATCAATCCATACACAGTGACTAATCGTCCGAAATAGTATCAGACAAATACTATACTATCTGATTATTTTTTAGCCAAATAGCGTATCGGTTCACTCTATAACTCGCTGTGATAAAAGCAGCTTGCTTTTGGCATGAGCCTTGCTATAATCATCTACAACTCAGTATCACCCAATGAGTCGTGGTTAGGGAGCCATCTTTCTTTAGGTTTCCTAACCACAAATTCGATATAACTGCAAAAATTATAAAAGGAGGTATAAAAAGGTATGGGTGTCATTGATGAGGTTCTAAGGGCTAATGAAGAGTACGCAAAGAATTTTAATTTGGGTCATCTTCCGGCGCCACCTGCTCGTAAACTGGCGGTTGTTGCCTGTATGGATGCGCGACTTATAGTATCTCAACTGCTCGGCCTTAAAACCGGCGATGCTCATATTATCCGAAATGCTGGGGGGGTTGTCACCGAGGATGTTATGCGCTCACTTATTATTTCTCACTACCTACTTGGCACCCAGGAGTGGATGATCATTAATCACACTGACTGCGGGATGTTGACCTTCAAGGATGAGGAACTGCACCTAAAACTCCGTAAAATGACCGGCGCCTCAGCCATATCCCCCGTTCACTTCCATGCCTTCGGGGACTTAGAAGAGAATATCCGCCATCAGATTGATAAGATAAAACACCATCCCTGGTTTCCTAAACACATTGCGGTCAGGGGCTTTATTTATGATGTTAAAACGGGCAGGCTGAATGAAGTTTTCCCTGAATAAGTTAAATTGTCATTGCAATTGTGAGGGTATGGGAGTACCATGTCCGTAATGCCTTTTGTTGCTTCCTGTATTATAAATAAGAGGGCTTGTTCTTTATGATGTATTCATCCCTACGTTTTGGTTTTTCTATCTAGGAAAAGAACAAATCTCCAAGATATGGTTCATGAGAGTTGCTATTACAGCGACTACATTCAGAGTGTCACTGCGTTCTTGAATTGTCCTTTTATAGAGGGTTAAATTTTTTTGGAGGTGATGATTCTTGAAAATTGCGCAGGTTGCACCGCTCTATGAAAGCGTTCCGCCCAAATACTATGGGGGTACAGAGCGCATTGTGTCATACCTTACTGAGGAGCTGGTGCGTCAAGGGTATGAGGTAACCCTTTTTGCAAGTGGCGATTCGGCCACGAAGGCCCGCCTCATTGCTCCTTGTCGGCGAGCCTTGCGCCTTGATAAGACTTGTGTTGATCAGATGGCTCACCATATACTGATGTTAGAACAGGTGTTTCGGTATACGACCCAGTTTGATATTATCCATTTCCATATTGACTATTTGCATTTTCCCCTTTCAAGGCGGCAAAGAACGCCGCATGTCACTACGCTTCATGGGCGACTGGATATTCCGGATCTGATTCCACTTTATAAGGAGTTTCATGATATGCCTGTAGTCTCTGTGTCAAATTCTCAGAGAGAACCTTTGCCTTGGATCAATTGGCAAGGTACGGTTTATCACGGGTTACCTAAAGATCTCTACACATTCCGAGCGGAGCCTGGAAAATACCTTGCCTTTTTGGGGCGTATCTCGCCTGAGAAGCGTGTAGATCGAGCGATTCGGATTGCCAAAAGAGTGGGTATGGAAATCAAGATTGCTGCAAAAGTAGACGCTGTAGACCGGGAATACTTTGAGGATGTTATAAAACCTCTTCTCGATGATCCATTGACCGATTACATAGGTGAGATCGGGGAAGGTGAAAAAGACGAATTTTTAGGAAATGCCTATGCACTTCTATTTCCAATCGATTGGCCAGAGCCATTCGGCATAGTGATGATTGAGGCAATGGCCTGTGGGACTCCGGTCATTGCCTATCGTCGTGGATCTGTCCCCGAGGTAATGGAGGAAGGCGTTACTGGATTTATTGTCGAAAACCTAGAAGAGGCAGTAAGGGCTGTGGAGATGGTTCCGAATTTGAGTCGGCATCGGTGTAGGCAGATCTTTGAAGAAAGGTTCTCTGCATCCCGAATGGCAAACGACTATTTATTGATTTATAATCAGCTTATCGAAAGAAAGACCGAATCTAGATCAATGTAATAATAAGGGAGTTGTAACTATGATGGATGAGATTATACGCGTAAGGGATCAGTTCTATATACTGGCAACCTCTTCTTTAGCTGATGACCGTACGCGGGTACTCAAACACGACGACATGTTTGCTGTATTTGATCGATATGGAGACATTCAACCTATCGGGTTGGGCGAGCAGGGTATTTATTATGAAGGAACGAGGTTTCTCTCTCGTTTGGAGCTAGGGTTAGGTGAGAGCCGTCCCCTCCTTCTTGGCTCGACTGTAAATGACGACAATAGCCTTCTGGCTGTAGACCTTACGAATCCCGATATTTATATTGGTGGAAATGTGATTATTCCGCGAGGCACTTTGCATATATTCCGCTCTAAGTTCCTCTGGCATGGGGTTTGTTATGAACGTTTAAGGATCATCAATCACGGTCTTTCTCCCGTTGAGGTTGTGTTTTCATTAGGTTTTGAGGCTGACTTTAGGGATATATTTGAGGTGCGGGGAATAAAGCGGGAGCATAGGGGACAGAGACTCAAAGACACGATAGAGGAGAAAGGCGTTGTTCTTCAATATAAGGGCCTGGATAATGTGATTCGGCGGACGAGACTGGAATTTTCACCGGCACTTAAGGAGGTATCTGCATCCCAGATACGGTTTGATGTGTGTCTCGGTCCAAAGGAAGAGGCGATGTTTTTTTTAACCGTAACCTGTGAACTCGAATATAAAATCTCTCGTTGCTTCTCTTATGACTGTGCCTTTGGAGAACTAGAAAATAAACTGAAAATCGCGAGGGCCCAACAGGATTGTGAGATTTATACATCTAATGAACAATTCAACAATTGGTTGAACCGTTCTTTATCTGACCTCTATATGATGGTTACTGATACCCCCGAGGGTCCTTATCCTTATGCTGGAGTCCCCTGGTTCAGTACGCCTTTTGGCCGAGATGGAATCATTACTGCGCTTGAGTTTCTCCTGATTAATTCCAATATTGCTAGGGGGGTGCTTACATATCTTGCATCTACACAGGCTAGAGAAACTATTCCTGAGCGTGATGCAGAGCCGGGAAAGATTCTTCACGAGGCGCGCAGCGGAGAAATGGCGGCTTTAGGTGAAGTCCCATTTAGCCGCTATTATGGTAGTGTGGATGCCACTCCGCTCTTTATTATACTTGCTGGAGCCTACTACGAGCGTACGGGGGATAGAAAATTTATTGAGTTCATCTGGCCTAATATTGAACTTGCTTTAAATTGGATCGATTCATATGGAGACATAGACGGCGATGGATTTGTAGAATATTTTCGACGCTCCTCACGGGGGCTTGTTCATCAAGGCTGGAAGGACTCTCAGGATTCTATATTCCATGCAGATGGAATCCTAGCAGAGGGACCAATTGCTCTTTGTGAGGTTCAGGGATATGTCTATGATGCCAAGCTCAAGGCTTCGGAACTGGCATCGGTTCTAGGATATGTGGAGAGGGCCGATGAGCTACTAGATCAGGCAAATAGAATCAAGGAGCGGTTTGAAGAGGCCTTTTGGTGTGATGAGATTTCTACCTATGCCCTTGCCCTCGATGGTAAAAAGCGCCCCTGTCGGGTTCGCACATCCAATGCCGGACATTGTCTGTTTAGCGGGATTGCCTCTCAAGACCGTGCAGAGCGTATGGCACAGGCGCTCTTGGGGGAGGATTTCTTCTCCGGATGGGGAATTCGCACTGTGGCTGCCTCGGAGATCCGGTATAACCCCATGTCTTACCATAATGGCTCCATATGGCCATTTGACAACGCCATTATTACGGCTGGGCTTTCAAGATACGGATTTAAGGACCTGGCTATTAAGGTTTTAACCGGACTTTTTGATGCTGTACTTTTTTTTGACCTCTACAGGCTGCCTGAACTTTTCTGTGGATTCCGTAGGCGTCCCGGCAGCGGTCCGACGCTCTATCCACTCTCATGTGCTCCGCAATCCTGGTCTGCGGCATCTGTGTTTTTCCTTATTCAGTCCTGTCTAGGACTACACATTAGTGTCCCCAGTAAGCAGATATACTTCTCCCATCCACTCTTGCCTGATTTTCTTCACAGGGTTTGGATCAAGAATCTTAAGGTAGGAGGGGCGTCTGGAGAGCTTTTGATTGAGCGTCATACCCAGGGGGTAGACATTAACATTATACGCAAAGAAGGCCCAGATATTGATATTGTAATAATACGATAAATTAGAGATATACCATAAACTGTCAAAAATTTTACTGCCTTGTGACGCTTTTTGTAATCTGGGTATTCTCTATCAGTGTAATACGGGGGTCTTTGCGTTAACACACATAATTAATTATTGTAAAAACAAATGGCACAGCCTTTGCTAAAGATATGCCTTAAGGGTGGTCTTTATATTTCACAAGGAGGTATGGAATGAAAATCCAACAGAGTTGGTTAATACAAGGAGTCTATATTATTTTTTTAATCTTATCTATTCCTTTAGTACCGAGTTTATCCAATGCACAGGCCATTGACTTAGAGGATATTATATTAGGTCATTCCCCGGTCTGTCGGACAGAAATAAGCGGTGGTGCTCGATGCCACGCACGGGTGAGGATTAACAGTAAGGGAAATCCAATGATAACAACGAGTCCGAGCGGCTATGGCCCGAATCAATTCCTTACGGCATACGGACTGACTGGAATAGCCCCATCTGACCAGATCATCGCGATAGTAGATGCATATGATCATCCCAATATCCAGTCCGACCTAAATACGTACAGCGATACATTCGGGATACCAAGGTTACCTGCCTGTATGGGTTCTATTACCACCTCTAGTATTCCTTGTTTTCAGAAGGTAGATCAGAATGGAGGACAATCGTATCCAAAGGTGAATTCCGGTTGGGCATTAGAGATTGCACTTGATGTTGAGATTGCCCATGCTATCTGTCAAAACTGCAAAATCCTGCTTGTGGAGGCATATAGCAGTTCATATTCAGATTTGATGTCAGCAATAGATAGAGCAGTGATTATGGGTGCGACGGTCGTTTCTAATTCTTGGGGATCAAGTGAGTTCTCTGGAGAAAGTTCCTATGATGCCCACTTTAATCTTACAGGAATTGCATTTACATTTAGCTCCGGCGATAGCGGTTATGGTACTAGTTATCCGGCGGCTTCTCCATACGTTACCGCAGTAGGAGGAACATCACTGTATTTCTCTAATACATCCATTACTGAATCTGCGTGGAATAAAGCGGGAAGTGGGTGCAGCATTTATGAGCCCAAGCCATCCTGGCAAAAGGATAACCTATGTTCTAGAAGGACGATCGCGGATGTCTCTGCCGATGCCAATCCAAATACCGGGGCAGCGATCTTTGACAGTGTGCCTTATGGGGGCCATATAGGATGGTTTGTGGTTGGAGGAACGAGCTTATCTTCTCCAATAATAGCAGGCACATATGCCTTAGCAGGCGGAGTAGGGACAGGAATACGGGGTAATTCACTCCCCTATTTGCAGGGTTCATCAGCTAATATCAATGATATAATCAGTGGAAAAAACGGCAGATGCGGTGGCACATACCTCTGTAAGGCCGTGCCTGGATACGATGGGCCCACTGGTTTAGGGACACCAAATGGGGTAGGAGGTTTTTAAAGGGACTGGAAAATAAAGGGAACAAAGCGGATTGGCCTTTTA
>CAYMEO010000023.1:27978-30080 GCA_964389705.1 uncultured Spirochaetia bacterium | reverse complement strand
TTGGGTATTGATAGATTAGCAACTTATTTAGTTGCATTAACAAGGTGGAGAGCTGATGTCCTCTCTTTTGAAAGGGCATTTGATAGACAAGTTTTGCCAATGGTGTGGGATTATGGAGAAGTCAACCCATTCAGTGATGCAAGAGGTTGTTGGGACTTAGAGCCAATGTTAGAAGCAATTGACCACTGCTCCCGAATCTCCCGAATCCCTAATCCCGAACCCCAAATCCCGACAATCTCTCAATCCTCTGCCACCTCTCTGCCCTATCCCGATAACTACTTTGATGCTGTTTTCACCGACCCACCGTATTACGACAATGTTCCATACTCTTACCTCTCTGATTTCTTCTATGTCTGGTTAAAAAGGACAGTCGGGGATTTATATCCTGAGCTTTTTTCAACACCGCTTACTCCTAAAGGACAAGAAATTGTAGCATATTCAAATATCGAAGGAGGATTTGAAGCAGGGAAAAAGTATTTTGAAGATATGCTCAAAAAAGCATTTCAGGAGATTCATCGAGTTTTAAAACCAAACGGTATAGCTGTTATCGTTTATGCTCATAAATCCGCTGAGGGATGGGAGACACTCGTAAATTCCCTTCTGGATTCGGGTCTCATAATGACCGGGGCATGGCCGATAAACACCGAAATGCAGGCGAGGTTGAGAGCAAAAGAATCTGCCGCGCTTGCCTCTTCAATTTATATTGTTGCCAGGAAGATGGAGCGTCAATCTACGGGTTTTTATAATGAGGTAAGAGAACAACTAAAGAAACACCTTAACACCAAACTCGAACGGCTATGGGCAGAGGGCGTAAGCGGAGCTGACTTTTTCATCTCTGCCATAGGCTCTGCAATTGAAGTATTCGGAAGATACGAAAAGGTAATGGATTATGAGGGAAATATCGTCCGTGCAGATCGCTTGCTTGATGATGTGGGGAGGATTGCTACGGATTATGCCGTAAGGCAGATACTGCACAATGGCTTTGCTGGTGAAATTTCAGATCTCACACGGTTCTATGTCCTATTCCGCTGGAATTACGGTGAGGCAAAGGTACTTTTTGATGAGGCGAGGAAACTCGCGCAAAGCTGTAGCATTGATTTGGCGAAAGAGTGGGGTAGAGATGGGTTTATTAAAAAGGAAAAGGAGTTTATCAGGGTTCTGGGACCGCAGGATAGGAAATTTGGAGATGCCGTTAATACAGGTTCGCAAGAACTGATAGATGTCCTCCATTCTGTTCTGCTTCTTTGGGAAAAGAGCAGGCGTGATGATATGCTGAATCTGCTCAGGGAATCTGGTTACGGAAAGAGCGAGGCCTTCTTTAGGGTTGCCCAGGCAATCTCTGAGACCTTGGGCAATGAGAGCAAGGAGAAAAAGCTATTGGATGGATTCCTTGCTGGAAGGGAACGTTTGAAGGAAGAGGTTAAGAATAAGCCAAAGCAGGGAGAGTTGTTTAAATGAAAACATTGGATGAAATCAAAAACGTACTTAAATCACATAAGGAAGAATTACGAGAAAGGTACGGGGTGAGGGAAATAGGGATATTTGGCTCTTATGTAAGGGGCGAGCAGAAAGAATCTAGCGATTTAGATATATTGGTGGAATATGAGACAGTCCCCGGTTTTTTTAAGTTCCTTGAGCTTGAAATATATCTTGAAGAGCTTCTCGGCACAAAAGTTGACCTCGTAAGAAAACAGGCAATTAAACCTAGATTGAAGGATTTGATATTGAAAGAGGTAGTGTATTTATGAAAAGAGACTACTCGCTTTATGTTGAGGATATATTGGATTGTATAAATAAGATTGAAATCTTTGTTGAGGGAATGGATTTTCAACAATTTGTTCAAGATGATAAAACTGCAAGTGCCGTTATCAGGAAACTGGAGATAATCGGAGAGGCTTCTAAAAGCATACCGGATTCTATAAAACAGAAGTTTTCTCAAATTCCATGGAAAGAGATGGCGAGATTGAGAGACAAGATTACCCATCACTATTTTGATATAGATTATGAGGTAGTATGGAAAATCTTGAAGGAGGAGTTGCCACAGGTAAAACCTCATATAATCGAGATAATGAAACAAATGGAGTAGAGACGACCCGGCGGGT
>CAYMEO010000023.1:0-27968 GCA_964389705.1 uncultured Spirochaetia bacterium | reverse complement strand
GGCGGGTCGTCTCTCGAAGAATTTAAAATAGGCCGGAGAATAGAAATGAATGTATTCCACACAGTAGCCATTCCCCATAGAGACATTCTGGAGGGCAGGCTCACTATGGATGTGTTTGCCGCCGATTTGTGGGAGGTCAGCCAGAACAGGGGGCCTGATGAATACAGGGATTCAGATACATTTTTCAAAAAGACATATCTCACAGAAGGGCTTAGGAATCTACTCTCAGTTGTAGAAAAAAGGCTTCAGGGAAAGGGCGGAGACCCGGTTATACAGATTCAAACACCCTTTGGCGGCGGCAAAACCCATGCTTTGATTGCCATGTACCATAAGGCTTCTGAGTGGAAGGCCAAAAGGGTCGTTGTGGTTGGTACGGCTCTTGGTACTGAAGTAACCCTATGGGGACTTTTGGAAAAACAGCTAAATGGAAAAACCGAGAAATTCTCCGGGCAGGTATCACCTGGTAAAGAGGCTATAAGGGATTTGATCTACAGAAACCAGCCCGTCCTCATATTGATGGATGAGGTCTTAGAATACGCGACAAAAGCGGCAGGGGTGAAGGTTGGACAGAGCACTTTAGCCGCTCAGACCGTAGCCTTTATACAGGAACTCACTGAGGCGGTAGCCAATGTAGAGAGGGCGTGTGTTGTTGTAACACTCCCATCCAGCATTATCGAGCATTATGATGAAAGCGCGGAAAAGCTCTATCAACAGATACAGAAGGTATCCGGCAGGATAGAGAAGATTTATACACCAGTTCAGGAAAATGAGATTACCAAGATTATTAGGAGAAGGCTCTTTAGCAATTTAAATGAACAGGGAGCAAAGGAAATCGTCGGTATGTTTATGTCATACGCGGAAAGAGAGGGGATACTCCCCTCAGGCGTCGAGCCCAGTGAATACAGGGATCAATTCCTTGACTCATATCCATTTATGCCTGAGGTTGTAAATGTGCTCTACCATCACTGGGGGAGTTACTCAACGTTTCAGAGAACAAGGGGAGTGCTCAGGCTCCTCTCGCTGGTTGTCCATTCCTTAAAGGGGAGTAGCCAAGCCTATATTAGCCTCGCGGATTTTGACCTTGCCAATCAGGAAATCCGACAGGAGCTTTTAAAATACATCGGGCCTGAATTCAACGGTATTATAGCGGCTGATATTACAGATAAGGATTCGGGTTCTAAAAAAGTGGATGTATCACTGGGAAATGCGTATCAGGGACTAAAACTGGGAACTCGCGCAACAAGAACTATATTTCTCTATTCATTCTCCGGTGGTCAGATACACGGTGCGACAATCAGTGAAATAAAGCGTTCGGCTACTACTTTGGGGAACCCCTCAAGCGTTGTAGCGGAGGCGACAGAACAGCTAAAAAGCAGGCTGTTTTATATACAGAACATAGGCGATAAATACTTCTTTAGCAATCAGCCAAACCTGAACCGCATCCTTATGACCAAGATGGAGAATGTTAAGGATAAAGAGCTTACCTCATTGGAGAAGGAGATTCTAAAACAGGGTATCAAGGGGGACAAGTTAAAGGTTTTTATTTGGGAGGAAAACCCAGGTAATATCCCCGATTCCGAAGAGATCAGGCTGATAATCCTAAGGTCGGAAAATAAAGAAACATTGGAGAGTATTATAAAAACAAAGGGACAGACCCCAAGGGTTTACCGAAATACGTTAATTTTCCTATATCCCCTGGAATCTGAAAGGCCTACATTTATAAACATCATGAGACGGAAAATCGCATACGAATACATCCAGCAGGATGACAACCTGAGACTCTCGGATGAGCAGAAGAAAGAGGTTAAAAAGGAATTGAAGGATATAGAATCGGATTTAAAAGAATCTATACGCAGGCTCTATAGAATAGTTGGAATCCCCTCTAAAGACGGATTAAAAAACATTGACCTGGGGATACCCACATACGGCGAGGAGAAGTGGCTTGACCAGGAGGTCTACACAAGGTTACGTTCTGATGGAGAGATACTTGAGAAGGTTTTTCCCTTAGTCATCAGAGAGAAGTATCTCTCTGACAGGGAGTATGTTTCAACTGAGCAGTTGTATCAGTCATCGCTTAAAACACCCGGGGAGACAAGAATAGTGAATAAATCAGCTATAGAACAAGGGATCGCCGAGGGCGTACGTGCCGGACTTTTTGGATTGGGTGAGATTAAAGATAATATGCCAATCTGCCTGTATTTTAAGGAACAACCGTCTATTGCACTCTCAGGGAATGAGGTTCTCATCAATGAAGCGCTGTGCCGTGAACAAAAAGAAAAAGTTACTGCACCGGAATATCGGTATCCTGAACCGGTGATTCAAAAAGGCGGCGAGAAGGTCGGACAACCGGAGCCTATTTATCAGCCAAAAAGTAAAAATGAGATACAACTGAGGTTTCGGGTGCCAAAGGGCAAGGTTTCCAGCATCATGGGGATAATGAATCTCTTACAAAGTAGGTTTGAAACACTAGAGATTGAGTTAAAGGCAATGGACGGCGCCATTTCTGAACAGGACTATGAGGATAAAATAAAGGAGACATTAAGACAACTGGGGATTGACATTGAATAAGACACCGTAGAGGCTATATACAAGGCTCTATGCGTCAAATTGGTATAGCTTTTTTGGCATGTATGCTCATGGAAATCGCTTCAATTTTTCGTCTAAATATTAGGTTCTCCCACAAGAAGGCTCTAAGACCCTTCTTCTGATTTTTACGTATTATATAATGGCTCTTTGCTGGGAAAGGGCTTTTAACAAATAAATTAGAAGTGGGTGATATGTGCATAAACTCAAATTAGACCCTTTGAATTTAAAATCAAGGTTAAAAATCCTTTTATGCTTTATTATTGCCTCTTGTGCAGCAGCAGGTGGCTCGCTACTTCTGTTACCAGGCGTTTCTTCAGGCATATTACCCGTTGTCACACCATTCATTATACCTCTTTTCCCCGGACCAGTGGGGTCGGTGCCATCATTTGTTCTTCCTTTTAATTCCAATCTCCAGGCTATGGCAATAACCCCTGATGGCTCCAAGCTCTATGTAACCGACAGTTTTAGTAATACGGTATCGGTAATAGACCTGTCAATAAATGAGGTTACTGCTGTTATAGATGTTGGAAACGGACCTACAAATATAGCAATAACCCCCAACGGTTCTAAGGCATACGTAGTCAACTCGGGCTCTGATAACCAACCCGGCAATACGGTATCAGTAATAGATATATCAACTAACCGAGTCATCTCCACACTGAATGTAGGATTGAGACCAAGCAGCATAGCAATAACCCCGGATGGTACTAAGGTCTACGTAAGTACACTCTCTTCTGGTGAGGGCAAAATATCGGTAATAGACGTGTCAAGCGACCAGGTTACAGACACAATAAAGGTGGGACCCAGGCCGAGCAGTATTGCTATAACCCCCGATAGTTCAAAGGCCTATGTATCCGATTCTGGCAATAACACAGTATGGGTAATAGACACATCGGGAAATGAGGTCATTGCTATAATAAAAGTAGGCAGTGTACCTACAAATATAGCAATAACCCCAGACGGCTCTAAGGCCTATGTGGTCAATACAGGCTCCGATATCAGCCCCGGAAATACACTATCGGTAATAGACATACAAAAATCGGTAACCAACCCGGCAAATGCAGTCATCGCCCAGGTGATAGTGGGAAATAAGCCTGGGGCTATAATTATAACCCCGGATGGCACCAAAGCCTATGTAGCCAATCGTATTAGCAACACGGTATCAGTAATAAAGACATCAACCAATGAGGTCACCGATACGGTGAATGTCGGACCCAATCCTGTAGGTATGGCGATAACAGGAACAGGAAAGGTTTCTAAGCTCTATGTAGCCAATTCTGGTACCTCCTTCTCCCCGGGCAACACCGTATCAGTAATAAACACGTCAAATAATCAAGTTATTAATACAATTGCCGTAGAACCCAGTCCTATCGCTATATTGATAAACCCAAATAGTTCCAGGGTCTATGTTGCCAATACAGACACAGTATCGGTAATAGATGTACCAACTAATAAAGTCATTGCCACAATCTTTGCCCGAGGGTCAGGGCCTACAAATGTATTAATAACCCCAGATGGGTCTAAGGCTTATGTAGTTAGTCCCGGTACAAATACTGTATCGGTAATAAATGTGTCAACCGATCAGATCATTTCCACATTAAACGTGGGGTCGAGACCAAGCAGTATATCAATAACTCCAGACGGCTCTAAGGTATATATAACCAATTTTGTCGACAATACAGTGTCCGTAATAGACACGTCAACCAACGAGATTATCGCCACAGTCAGCGTAGGAATGGGACCCCTAAGCATAGCCATAACCCCCAACGGTTCCAAGGCCTATGTCACTAATTTTGTCAGCAGGACAGTATCTGTAATAGATACTTCAACCAATTCAGTTGTTGATACGATATCCAGTGTCGGTCCCGGACCCAATTTTATATCTATAACCCCAGATGGCACCAGGGCCTATGTGACCAATGTAGGCAATAATAATCAAACCGGAAGCACAGTGATAGTAATAGACACATCAAATAATACAGTTCTTGATACAGTGGGTGTGGATTTTAGACCTGTTGATTTAGCCATATCTCCAGATGGATCTAAGGTCTATGTTGCAAATTTCTTTAGCAGCACAGTATCCGTAATAGATGTGCCAACCAATTCAGTTACCACTACAGTATCCGGTGTTGGCCCTGGGCCCGGATTTATAGGGATAACACCGGATGGCTCTAAAGCCTATATAGTCAATCCCTCTGATAAGTCTTCGTTTGCTGAGACCGGAAGCACAGTCTCGGTGATTGATACACAAACTAATACACTTATTGCTACAGTGCAGGTGGAATCCAAGCCCATTGATCTAGCCATAACCCCGGATAGCACCGAGGTTTTTGTTTCTAACTACTTCAGCAACACCGTTTCAATAATAGACACATCGGCCAATCAGGTCATCGCTACAGTCAATGTGGGGACTGCACCACTGGGTATAGCCATAACCCCAGATGGCGCTAAGGCCTATGTTGCAAATTCTATAAGCAAAACGGTATCAGTTATAAATGTATTAACCGACGAGGTTACAACAATCACCGTTGATCCTAAGCCTCCTGTTTAAAAATGATGGACTACTCTCCATTGAGTCGAAAAAGAAATTACCACTGTTTGATTAAACTCCTTATAATGGGTTTAATTCTAAGCGCATGTGTAGGGGCAAGCCATACAAATATCGAAATTAAAGATGAAAGGATAGTCCGGTTAGTCAAAGAGGCGGCAGAGTTGTATGACAAAGGAATGTATGATGAGGCACTAGATAGGCTCTCCGAGGCTGAAAGAGAGGCTAAATTAACTGAAGATAAGATAAAAATCGCTGATATCTTATCTAAAGGCGGTTTTGGACTCATTGAGAAAAGGCTATTTAAAACCTCACTTTCATATTATGACCGCTCACTGGAAATAAATAAAGCCCTGGATAACAAACCCGGACTGGTTAATAACTACAGCTATATAGGAAAGATATATACAGATACCGGAAGATACGAATCGGGGATCGAATACTTTGAGAAGGCATTGAAGATACAAGAGGAGCTGAATGATAAAAGCGCAGTAGCACACAACCTAAACAACGTTGCTAATCTCTATAGCTACTTGGGTAATTATCAAGAATCAATAAGGCTTTTAAACCAGGCTCTTAAGATCAGCGAAGGGATTAAAGACCCGACTCAGACAGCAAAGACACTGATAAACCTGGGCACAATTAATTTCCGTCTAAGAAATTATCAAACCTCCATCGAATACCTAGACCGTGCCTTTAGGATTGCCGATGGCACAAAAGAAGAGAATATAAAGGCATACGCCCTTAATCTAATAGGGGTCGTCAACAGATCCCAGGGCAATTATGAAAGGGCATTGGATAATTACCAAAAGGCGCTAAGGATAAATAAAAAGCTGGGCCTTAAGACTGAGATTGCCATAAATCTTAGTATCATAGGGGAGCTGTATGAAGAGTTGGGACGTTATGATGAAGCCCTTAAATACCTCCGTCAATCCCTCAATATATCTGAGGCATCAAATGACAGATTAACAATGGCGGCGGATCTCAATATCATAGGAGAGGTGAGATATAAACAGGGGAATTATAAAGAAGCCCTCAGTCTCTATAATTCCTCACTGGCAATATCTCAGGAACTGGGTTTTAAAAACGGAATAGCCCGAAGCCTAAATAACATTGGCTATCTGAAAGGGGATATGAAGGAATGGGACTCTGCAATTGAGAACTTTGATAAAGCCATATCAATCTATAAAGACCTCGGAGACAGGGAGTGGATTCGAGTTTCACTATTTGGAAAGGGGCTTTATTTAGAGGAAAAGGGAGACCTGGCATCGGCCGAAAAGAGCTATAAAGAGGCGGTAGATGTATTTGAGTCAATAAGAGAAGACGTTGCAGGTGGGGAAGAGGCACAGCAACTCTTTAGTGATATCAACGTAAGGATATATGAAAGGCTCGTGTCACTACTCCTGAGATTGGGAAAGAAAGAAGAGGCTCTTGAATACATTGAAAGAAGCAGGTCTAAAGCCCTTCGCGATACATTTCTCAGAAGTGGTATAAGCTCATTCGATGAAAAGACAAGGGGGCTTCTCAGCCTCTATAATCAACTGTTTCGGAAAGAGTCATCAATAAACCATGAGATCGCAGAGGAAAAATCAAAACCCTCGCCCAACTTAGAGAAGATTGATAACCTGGTAAATACACTTGCAAAGACAAGACAGGAGTTCAATCGTGTAATCTCTCAATTAAGTGTCGAGCATAATGATATATACAATCTCCTCAGCATAAGACCCGGAAAACTCTTGGATTTAGAACAGAAAAATAAACTCCCTCTTAATGTCGCTTTTGTAGAGTACTTCATCACCGATAAACAGATATACATATTCGTTATAAGCAGAAGGGATTTAATCGTAAAAGGCGCCTCTGTATCAAAAGAAGAACTGAGAAGATCGGTAACACTCTTTAGGACACTGATAGAGAAGAACAGATCCAATCCGACAAATAATTGGCGAGATGACGGCAGCAAAATATATAGAAGTGATATAAAACCATTAAAGGAAATGTCAACGCATTTATACCATCTCCTTATAAAACCAATTGAGGATGATATAAGAGATGCGGATATAGTGGCGGTAATTCCGTTTGGATTCCTCAATTATCTTCCATTTCACGCCTTAGGTGAGGAGAGGACAGATGGCAGTTTAGAATTCTTTATAGAAAAAAAGGGATTGGTTTATCTGGTATCCACATCTACCAGCTATCTGAACTCAGCCTTGAGAAGTGATGGAAAGAGAAGAATTGGCAGGGTTGCCGCCTTTGGCAATCCAGACCTTGGGGAGCCCGAACTTGCACTTCCGAGCTCTGAAAAAGAGGTATTAGTTATAAAGGAGATGTTTCCCAATACGATCATCTTCTTAAAGAAGGATGCCACTAAAGACAATTTCAAAAATAGCTGGGGAGGAAATGAGATAATCCATCTAGCAGCCCATGGACTGATCCAGGATGAACCTTCAATCTTATTGGCCCCTTTGGGTTCAGGCAGTCTCACACTCTCAGATATTACGGGACTACCTCCGGCAAGAAACACACACCTAGTAGTCCTTTCGGCATGTAATGCGGCATTAGACCATAATGAGGCCAACTCCAAGGTAACGGGGCTAAATAGCATAGCATTCGCCTTTACACTGGCGGGTGCGCCATCAGTTATTGCTACTCTCTGGGAGGTAGATGACCGCGCTACGTCTGAGCTAATGTCGAGTTTTTATAAAAACCTAAAGGCTGAGGGTAGGTTCGATTACCAGTCATTGAGAAAGGCGCAGATTGATATGTTAAAAAGGTCGGATAAATACGGTCAACCCTTTTACTGGGCTCCGTTTATACTATTAGGCGTATGGAAGTAATCGGAAATTTGCGTAGCTTTTCGTCTAATAGCTATATAACTAGATTGAGAAGAGAATGAAATTAAAAAAAGATCAGGAAATACTCGGAGCAGTTATAACCTCTGTGATTCAAGAGAAAGAAGGGGTATGCCCAACAGATGAGGAGTTTGCCCTTTATATAGAGGGAAGATTAAATAAAGAGAGAAGAAAGGCCATTGTTTCACACTTTGCCTCCTGCTGCAATTGTCGTGAGAGACTTACAATCCCTATTCATCCCCTTGAGATCCCAAAGGTAGCAAATCCTATAGAAAAACTCCTGATCCCCTTGCGGCATCCATTTGTTGTGGCACCTGTTGCATTAATATTTGTTGCCCTCCTAGCCTTTAGTCTAAATCTCTATCTAAACCCCCGGCACATCTCAGAAGAAAGACTAAGGGGAGGAAATCTAGTTGCCATAAGGCAGGTAGATTTAACCCCAAATCTATTGACAATCATTAGAAAAGAGGATAAGAAAGGGCTAAAAAATGAGCTTATTAAAGATTTGCCCTCTGGTGTAAATGTATCAGATATAGCAGTAGAGGATATTAAAAACCTAAAAGTGGCTAGAGAGGGAGATAGGATAGTCTTAATCCTCTATAGTAACGGTTTATTGAAGATAAGATTAGAAAAGTAGAAGAACCTATAACCTATATATTGTTTATCTATTTACCTAGATCAGGTATTCAAATATCTCCTCTATATCCGCCTCAGTTACGCCTCTTTCCTCTAGATGCCTCTTTAGATTCTTTAATACCTTATCTATTCTCTTATACACACCTTTGCCTTTAACCCCTGCAATAACCCATGATATCTCTTTTGCGGTTAAACCATGCTCGAAGTAAAGCTGTAGAATTAAAATGTCATCGGCCTCGAACCTTTGAATCTCTTCTTTTAATATCTCCAAGACCTTCTCTCTCTTCTGTTTAGCCTCCGCTGTTATTATATACTCTTCCGGATTCGATCTTTTATTCTCTAATCCTATGACATTCCCTTCATTATCAAGAGTAAGTGGCTCATTTTGAGCAGGCCTCTCTATCCTTACCCTACTTTCCCTTATCCTCTTTTCAACCTCATCAACCCTCCTTTGCGCCTCGTCCTGAGAGATCTTAAACTCTGTCTGTATTACATTCTCTATCCACCCAGGGGTCAGGTTTTGATAAAAAAATAGCTTAAATATATAACGATTGATATCATCAAACCCCCAAAAGTATTTGGGCAGAACCTTATATCTAAACCTTGTGCGCCTAAAATCAATAATGAGTTTATTCGTAACGCTGTAGAGAAAGGTCCTAAAGCTCGATTCCCCCTTAAAAGCCCTTATTCTGCGCGAATCATTCTCATGGAGCTTCTCCCAGACATACAGGAAACAGTCATTTGCCAGCTCCTTATTCTTACCAAAGCTCCTCATACATATACCTTGAACAAAAAGGGCATCTTCTTCTGTCAGGATATTTTTATCATCCATCTTGGACCTGGAGAGAATAGAATATAGAGTCCTTTAGATCTCATTAGAGAACTTTTCTCTTATATATAAACTGCCATGAAAGCTTTATTAGAGATTTTAATAACTTATTTGGCTAATTAAAAGGGAAACATATAAAAACTTTTCGTCTAAATCCAAAAAGTCGAATGAGGGTTTTCTATGGATTTTCTTGAAATAGACGACGATTTAATAGATCAAATTGGGACACAGTCTATCTCTATCCAATATAATACTCAGTCTGAAAATAGAAACGGCCCCAGGCGGATTTCTGAAGAAGACCACAGGCTTCTTCAGTCATATTTTAGAGAGGTTGGAGGAGAACCACTCCTTACTCCGAGTGAGGAGCTTGAGATATCCATTAAAATAAAGAAATACGAGGCAAAGGCTAGGAAAATAAAAACCCTTCTTGATAAATTCATGCGGCAATCCAGAAGTGGTTCTATGTGTGGAGGGAAAAACCCTATTGGAGAGGCCAAAACTACCAGTATATATGTTCCATCTCAAAGAACACAGAGACTCTATACACTTATGAGGGTCTACTCAAAGCGATCAAGGATACTCAAAGAGAGATTTATAAAAGCCAACCTCAGACTAGTCATAAGCATAGCTAAGAGGTACATAGGGCGTGGACTTCCATTTGCCGATCTCATTCAAGAGGGGAATATCGGTCTTATTAAAGCCGTAGAGAAATGCGATCCCTCAAAGGGCTACAGGTTCTCAACCTATGCCTCCTGGTGGATAACACAGCGCATATGCCGTGCCCTACTTGACCAAACCAGGATTATAAGAGTACCAACTCATGTGGTTGAGCAGGCAAATAGAGTGAACAGGGCAACCGCTATGCTCCAGAATAAGAGCGGTAGGAAGCCCGATATTGAGGAAATCGTATACGAATCCGGTCTTAGTATACAAAAGGTAAAAAAGGTAATGAATGCAACGGCAAGCGTAACTTACCTCGATGCCTTAAGCTTTGATTTTATACCAGATAGAAAACCCCCTACGGATTCGCTCATTGAAAGGGTCACAATGAATGAAAGGATTGAAGAAGCACTATCGAGTCTCAGTAACAGAGAAGAAGAGATACTAAAAATGAGATTTGGTATTGGATACAACGACTCATACACCCTTGAGGAGATTGGGAGCCATTATGGGCTTACAAGAGAACGGATAAGGCAGATTGAAGAGCAAGCCCTCAAAAAGCTCAGACGGCTCAAGGTCGGAACAGCCCTTAGGGGTTTTATAGAAGTTTGAAGTACTCTTGAGTATGTTGAGACAAAGGATATTTATAAACCCATATTATGCACAAGGTCTTTCTATTCTTACTCTCTCATAAAGAATAATCTCCTATAGAGATTAAATCGTAATTGCCGATCTTGCCAAAATGAGTACCCCTTTTCATGTAGTGGAGCATTTCACGTATTTTCTCGAATGGAAACACGTGATCTATTACTGGATGGAGTTCATGTAAGATTGATATTCAGCTTATGTATGGCCAATTTCGTCCAACAAATAATTTTGGTCAATTCTCTGACCTTATCATTCAATGTGAGATACCTCCACAGCGACGAACTGCAATCCGATCAGGGTATCAGCAGACGAGCCGACGATCACGTAGAAGTTTTTCCATCCGTCAAGTGCTGCCATGCCATCAATCAACCTCCTCCTCACACGGAATTCCCTGGTATTGTTCGTCGCTGACCTTTTCCATCCAGTCGACAGTCTTGCCATCGAGTTGTTCCTGAATAGCGATGTGTGTCATGGCTGTGATTGCCGTAGCGCCGTGCCAGTGCTTCTCATGCGGGGGGAACCAAATCACGTCACCTGGCCGGATTTTCTCAATCGGGCCACCCCAGCGCTGTGCCCAGCCGCAGCCGGACGTGACGATTAAGGTCTGTCCGAGCGGATGTGTATGCCAGGCAGTGCGGGCACCTGGCTCGAACGTGACACTTGCGACACGAACACGTGCCGGTTCGGGTGCCTCGAACAGTGGATCAATGCGTACAGTGCCGGTAAAATACTCCGTCGGTCCTTTGCCAGAAGGCCGTGAGCCAATTCTTTTGATTTCCATATCTTGTATTCCCTCCATTGATGGTTTTGTAATTTTGCTGAATACTACCTCATGTCCGGCTTGCGCAAATATGGTTCCGAATTTGCCTCACCTTCAACCCGGAACCCAGAACGCCAACTCGCATTCTACTCCCCCCTGTCTTACCAAGGAATTTCCTGACGGTTGCGGAAGAACTTTCCCGTCAGCTCGTGCGGGGCCTCGTCGGCCAGCCAAACGGCCGTGTCGGACCCTTCTTCCACGGAACGAGGTGCGTTGGGACCGCCCATGTCCGTACGCACCCACCCCGGACACATCGAGTTAACGGCGATGCGGTCCGCTTGCAGCGCCTCGGCCAGCATTATAGTCAGGCCGTTGAGCGCCAGCTTCGACAGACAGTAACTAGGCACGTCCGGCGACAACCCCTCCAGCTGGCCGTCGCTGCTGGAGACATTGATGACCCGTGCGGCGGTGGCCTGGCGCAGGTAGGGCAGAAAGGCCTGAGTGACTTCCAGTGGCCCAAAGGTGTTCGTCTGGAACGTCTGGGCTAGGCGGTCTCGCGGAAGGGTCAAGATGGTCAGTCCCTGGTCGGGGTAAATGGCGGCGTTATTAATAAGAACGTCCAGGTGGGCAGCGATCGTCGAAAATTGGCTGGCAGCGTTCCGGATGCTGTCCGAACTGCTCACGTCCAGGGAGAGGAAAGTTGCCTTCCCACCCTCAGCCTGGATAGTTTTGACAGCCTGTCGTCCCTTCTGTTCGTCCCGAGCAGCGATAACGACGTGGAATCCCCGTCGTGCGAGTTGCCGCGCTATCTCGAGACCGATGCCGCGGTTGGCACCCGTAATGAGCACGATCCGTTGAGTCTTGTCGGGACTCATGGTTATTCCTCCTTTCTTCAGCGTGCCGTGTATCCGCCATCCACAACGAGTGCGTGGCCGATCACAAAGCTTGCGCCGGGGCTGCAGAGCCACAGCACGGCAGCGGCAACCTCCTCTGGCCGACCAAGTCGCCCAATCGGCTGGTCTCTCAAAATGTCTTTCATGGCGTCTGGTTCCTTGGCCAGCATTTCCGCAACCATTGGCGTTTCAATGGTCCCAGGGCACACCGCATTGATGCGGATTCCTCTGGAAGCATATTCGAGAGCGGCGCTCTTCGTCAGCCCGATCACCCCGTGCTTGGACGCATGGTATATTGCTCGGCCGGGGAGGCCGATCAGGCCGCCAATCGAAGAGCAGTTAACAATGGCGCCGCTTCCTTGCTCGCGCATCTGGCGCAGCTCATATTTCATGCAGTTCCAGACGCCGCGGAGATTGATCGCGTTTACGCGGTCGAATTCTTCGCCGCTAGCATCAGCGGTTTCCACGGCAGGAGACTGCACGCCGGCATTATTGAACGCCGCATCCAGCTGTCTGAAAGCGGAAACGATCTGTTCCATCATCGCTGCCACTTGACGCTCGTCGGCTACGTCGCAGCGGATGGCGAGAGCCTTGTAACCACCGGCGATGAGTTCTTCGGCTGCAGAGCGAACCGCATTCTCGTTGATATCTGCAAGCACCACTGAAGCGCCAGCCTCAGCGAAGGCTTTCGCGGTCGCTAGACCTATACCAGAACCAGCACCGGTGACAAGCGCGACCTTTCCTGTGAAAATTCCATTTTCGTTCATTGCCATTTTCTCCTCCTTTTCGTGTTATGTTCGTGAACGCCGTTCATACCGATAGATTAAACGAGCTACCACTTCACGCTCCTCCCCATCGCCTTACAGCCTTCTGGTGCGTGGGCTGGAACACGATCTCGTTCACGTCCACATCATCAGGCAGAAAGCTGGGCACTTCATCAATGCCTCATCCCCGGTGGTTGCTTCGCCCAGCCCGCTGCTCACGCCCGTGATTATTACAACCCTTATTTCAATGTTATCGCTCATAGTTGTCCTCCTTTTATTCAGATCTGAGGGAAGCCATGTCAATGGAGAATCGGTACTTCACATCGGATTTGAGCAGCCTTTCGTATGCTTCGTTGACCTTCTGTATGGGGATGACTTCGACATCGGCTGTGATGTTATGTGCCCCGCAAAAGTCGAGCATCTCTTGGGTTTCAGCGATGCCGCCTATCATAGAGCCGGACAGACTGCGGCGCCTGATGATGAGGCCTAAGGCCGAGACGCTAAGGGGACTCTCTGGTGCACCGACAAGAGTGATGTTGCCATCACGGCGGAGCAGGTTGATATATGCGTTGATGTCATGATCGGCGGAAACGGCATCAAGGATGAAATCGAAGCTACCGGCGTGCCTCTGCATATCATCGGTGTTGTGGGAGATGACGACTTCATCGGCACCGAGGCGGAGGGCGTCTTCCTTCTTGTTGGGTGAAGTGGTAAAAACGACGACGTGGGCTCCGAGCGCATGAGCAAACTTCACGCCTAGGTGGCCCAGTCCGCCGAGACCGACCACGCCAACTTTCTTGCCCTTTGCGACACCCCCGCGTCGCAACGCCGAGTATGTTGTGATCCCGGCGCAGAGAAGAGGCGCAGCCCCAGCAAGATCGAGATTCGATGGGACTCGCAGGACGAAGCGTTCGTCAACGACGATGCTTTCAGAGTAGCCACCATAGGTGACGCCTCCGAGGTGCTTGTCTGGAGAGTTGTAGGTGAAGGTTACATTTGGGCAGAACTGCTCAAGGCCAGCTTTACAATCGGCACAGGTACCGTCGGAGTCAACCATGCAGCCGACAGCAACGAGGTCGCCGGGCTTGAATCTGGTGACTGCCGAGCCGATCCTCGTGACACGGCCGATGATCTCATGGCCCGGCACGCAGGGATAGAAGGTTGGAATACTGCTCCACTCGTTACGGATCTGATGCAGGTCAGAGTGGCAGATTCCGCAGAATAGGATTTCGATCTGAACATCGCGTTCGGTTGGATCGCGCCGCGGGATCGTAGTGGGGGCAAGCAGCGATGTCTCACTGGCAGCGGAGTAAGCCCTTGTGTTGTACATTGATTTATCCTCCAAACATACAAAATACTCAAGCATGCAGTGTGATAAACCAGACGTTATTCATATCCATTTGCTACCCTATTGATAATTATCAGTATATTCACGAATGACAAAGACAGGTAGACCAATCCTGCTTATTTCTTGCCTAATCGTCCGAGCTATTCGATAAATTGGATTGCACGCCAAAGCTAGGTCTGGTAATGTTAGATAGGAGAAATCAATGCGTAAGCTGGCCGTCAATCAGGAGTTTGAGAATAAAAGCATAGAAGTTGCGCTCGAAGCCCTGAGGAAGAGCATTGCCCGATGGACTGTGAAAGGCGACCAGTTCATGACGGCGATCCCGGGCTTATCGCTTTTTCGGCGGGACAAACCGACCCAACCAGAGAGCTACATGCAAGAGCCAAGCATTTGCCTGATCGCACAAGGGATCAAAAGCGTGGTGCTTGGAGGCGACACCTATGTATATGATCCGCGCCATTTTTTGATTATATCCGTGGATCTACCCACAGTCGTACAGGTTATCAAAGCGAGCCAGCAGAGGCCTTACCTGGGTTTCCGATTGAGACTTGATCAGCGCGAGATTTCACAGCTTATGGTGGAGAGCAATCTTCCCCCACCGCGTGCGCAGCAATCAAGCCGTGGAATGGCGATCGGTGAGGTCACGTTGCCGCTGCTCAATGCCTTTCAACGGTTGATTGACTTGCTTGATGAACCGAGGGATATCCCTATCCTTTCACCGATCATCCAGAGGGAGATCATGTACCGGTTACTTGTGGGTGATCAAGGTATGCGTCTGCGCCAGATAGCATCGGTGAGAAGTCAGAGTTACCAGATAGCACGGGCAATTGATTGGTTAAAGAGTAACTTCACGCGACCTTTGCGTATTGATGACCTTGCAGCCCAGGTCCATATGAGCAAATCGAGCTTCCATCATCACTTCCGAGCGCTTACAGCTATGAGCCCGCTTCAGTACCAAAAATGGTTACGTTTGACCGAAGCGAGGCGACTCATGCTCACAGAACATCTGCATGCAGCGACCGCGGCTTTTCGGGTTGGCTATGAGAGCCCTTCCCAATTCAGTCGCGAGTACAGGCGTTTGTTTGGCGAGCCACCGTTACGCGACATCACAAAATTGCGCCAAATGGCAGATCACGTGAGGACCTAGGATATGAGACAAAGCACCAAAACCCGACTCAACTGAAATTGCGTATTTCTTTAATGCATCATCTGGAATAAAATTTGATTTTCTTATGCAAATTCAAATACCGACCCTATGCATATACACAAATAAAATCAGGACAGCGAGCAGTATGCGGTATATGACAAACACCGTATAGCTCTTTGTTTGAACGTATATCAAGAGGTATTTTATAGCTAGAAATCCAAAAATGGCGGCTGTAATGACCCCAGCCACAAATGGAGGGCTTATAACGGCTGTATGATTGAGATGCCTCGATTCGAGTATTGCAGCCCCTGCTATAAGAGGCGCGCTGAGAAGGAAAGAAAACCTCGCCGCTGCCTCCCTCTTTAGGCTTCTTGATAAACCACCTGTGATAGTAATCCCGGAGCGTGAAACACCAGGGATTATCGCAAGTGCCTGAGAGACTCCGACTACTAGACAATCGAGAATGCTCATATCTGAAATCCCTTTCCGCTTTCTCGAGAACTTATCGGCGATGTAAAGAATTATTCCAAAAAGAAAAATTGAAAGGGCAATAACCAGAGGGTTTCTAAATGCCTCTTGTGCCTGCTTTTCAAATAGAAATCCGAATAGAGCCCCCGGTATAGTCGCGATTATAATAAAAATCCCCAATTTCCCATTGGGGTAGTCTTTAAAACCCCTTGCAAAAACACCCTGTATAAGTTCCCTAATAATCAATACAAAATCACGCCAGAAATAGTATATGACAGCGGCAAGCGTTCCTATGTGGAGGGCGACATCAAAAGCCAGTCCGGGATCATTCCACCTAAAAAACCAGGGCACAAGGGCAAGATGTGCCGTACTGCTTATCGGAAGAAACTCCGTCAGACCTTGAACGAATCCCAAGACTATGGATTGGATTATATTCATCTAAATTCTCCCCTCAATTACAAGATTTGGTTCTTGATATTATAGAAGAATGCCTCTGACCCTTGTTTCCTGAATATCCATTTGTATTTTTCTCATCCATCCCTGGTAAATTACCTAAGTTCTCAAAACCCTTTTTAAGAACATCCCCGTATATGAACCCTCAATCTGTGAGACCTCTTCAGGTGTACCGCAGGCTACAATTCGTCCTCCCTCTTCTCCACCCTCAGGACCCAAATCAATTATATAATCGGCAGACTTTATCACATCGAGGTTGTGCTCAATTACAATTACTGTGTTTCCCATATCAACGAGTCTGTGAATAACCCCTAGCAGTTCTCTTACATCATCAAAATGTAGTCCAATAGTTGGTTCATCCAGTATATAAAGCGTCTTTCCAGTAGCGCGGCGTGACAGCTCTCTTGTGAGCTTTATCCTCTGTGCCTCGCCACCTGAGAGGGTTGTAGCTGCCTGACCCAGCCTTATGTAATCAAGCCCCACTGCATAGAGCACCTCGAGCTTGGATTTTATCTGTGGTATGCTCTCAAAAAACTCAAGCGCTTCGCTTACCGTCATATCCAGGACATCGGATATGCTCTTTCCTCTATACTTAACCTCAAGCGTCTCAGGATTGTACCTCCTTCCCCCACATTGCTCGCATCTCACATAAACATCTGGGAGAAAGTGCATCTCTATCTTTACCATCCCCTCCCCCCTGCATACGCTGCACCTTCCAGATTCAACGTTAAAACTGAACCGACCAGGCCTATATCCACGCATCCTTGACTCAGGAAGCATAGAGAATAATTCTCTTATATGAGTAAAAACCCCGGTGTACGTTGCGGGATTCGACCTCGGAGTCCTTCCAATCGGGGATTGATCAACGTTTGCAATTTTATCAACCCCGCCGTCTCCTAATATTTCTCTGTGCTTGCCAGGTTTTTCCTTGCTCCCGTAAAGCCTCGAAGAGATGGCATTATAAAGGGTGTCAACAACTAGAGTGCTCTTACCAGAGCCTGAAACCCCTGTTACGCACGTAAATACGCCAATCGGAAATGAGACATCCACATCTTTTAGGTTGTTTTCACTTGCCCCTTTTATTGTTATAAATCCCTTTGGTTTCCTCCTCCCCTCCGGAATGGGAATCGAGAGTTCACCCGAGAGATACCTTCCTGTGAGCGATCTTTCATTCTTTATTAAATCGTAAATCCTTCCCTGAGCAACAACCTCCCCTCCCCTTTCCCCAGCCTCCGGCCCCATATCTACGATGAAATCCGCGCTTCTAATTGTTTCTTCGTCATGCTCAACGACTATAACCGTGTTTCCGGCATCCCTGAGCGCCTTGAGTGTGCCGATGAGCCTCTGGTTATCCCTGGGATGAAGGCCTATGCTCGGTTCATCAAGGACATATATGACGCCCACGAGCTTCGATCCAACCTGAGTTGCAAGCCTTATTCTCTGGGCCTCCCCACCTGAGAGGGTAGTGGCGGGGCGTTCAAGTGTAAGGTACCCGAGACCGACGTTTTTTAGAAAACCAAGACGCGATTTAATCTCTTTAATAATCCTTTCGCCTATCTCTTTTTCCTTTCCCCTAAGTTCAAGGGTATCAAAAAACCCGATACATTCATTGACAGTCATTTTCACTATATCATGGATTGACCTTTTAGCTACCAAAACCGCAAGGCTCTCTTTCTTGAGTCTTGAGCCACCACAGACAGGACAAGAAACAGTACTCATATATCTCTCAAGTGCCTCTCTTACCTCTTCCGATTCGGTCTCTCTATACCACTGTGAAATAATACCAATCACCCCAGGAAATGTGTCCCAGTATTTTTCTGTCCATCTGCCTCTTTCCCTATAGAATTTAATCTTTTCATCCCCTGTGCCATAGAGGATTATATTTCTTATTTTCGGGGGGAGTTTTTTAAGAGGGGTTTTTAAACTGAAATTATAATGTCTCGCAACACACTCGATTATTCGGCTGAAGTAGGCTGAATTCCTCCATGGGATTATCGCTCCCTCCTCAATTGATTTATCCCATGAATCAATAACAAGATCGGGATCAAAAAAAGACTTTATTCCCAGTCCCTGACACTCAGGGCAGGCCCCGTAAGGGCTGTTAAAGGAAAAGAGCCTAGGGGAGATCTCGGGGTAACTTATCCCACATCTGAGACATGCGAATTTCTCACTGAATGTAATTGCCTCTCCGCCTTCGGCCTCTACCCTTGCGCTTCCCCCCGAACGCTTAAGCGCGAGTCTTAGGGAATCCCTAATTCTGTCTTTCGAACCCTCTTTGTCGAGAGCTATTATATCCACGAGAAGTTCAATTGTATGCTTCTTTTGTTTTTCGAGATGTATTTCATCCTCGAGATCAAAGAACCTTCCATCAATCCTGACCCTCACAAATCCCTGTTTTCTGAGCTCCTCGAGTTCCCTTCTATATTCCCCCTTTCTTCCCCTTATAATCGGAGAGAATATAGAAACCCTTTTCCCTACCCCGAAGGCAAAGACGCGTTCTATCATCTCATCGAGGTTTTGTGAGGCTATCTCATCCCCGCATCCGTAACAATAGGGCTTTCCAATGCGGGCGAAAAAGAGCCTGAGAAAATCGTATATCTCCGTTATTGTGCCTACGGTTGAGCGCGGATTTCTCTGAATCGCTCTCTGATCAACCGAGACCGAGGGCGAAAGCCCCTCGATTGAATCTACATCAGGCTTGTCAATCCTCTCTACAAACTGCCTTGCGTATGCAGAGAGGGATTCCATGTATCTCCTCTGCCCTTCTGCAAAAATCGTATCGAATGCAAGAGAGGATTTTCCGGATCCACTCACTCCTGTAATTACAATGAGCTTTCCTCTTGGAATCTCAACGGTGATGTCCTTTAGGTTATGCTCTCTTG
This sequence comes from uncultured Spirochaetia bacterium, assembly GCA_964389705.1. Taxonomy (GTDB): domain Bacteria; phylum Desulfobacterota_D; class UBA1144; order Nemesobacterales; family CSP1-2; genus PSLL01. The sequence goes on along the minus strand of CAYMEO010000023.1, from coordinate 8,497 downwards.
CTCCAACAATCCTAATTGTTTCCAAAGTAGATTTATTTTACCTGCTAATGGAGGGCATAACAGATCATTTACCGCATATGGTAATCCAATTCTTTCATGACATTGGCAATTATAAGTGTGTTATCACTTCCTACAGGCATCCACAAAGGCCCTGTAAATCCTCTTTGAGACCTCGGTCCCTTCCCTTTCAGGATGCCACTGAAGACCGAGAACAAAAGAATTTGGCCACTCTATTGCCTCTACAACCCCATCCGGGCACATAGCAGAGATCCTCAGCCCATTTCCAAGTACCTTTACGGATTGATGGTGATAGCTCTTTATGGAGAATCTCTTCTCTTTGGTAATCTCTCGGAGAAGCGTGTTCTCTTCAACATAAACTTCATGCACGGAGCCCTTTTCATGAATAAGGGCACCGAAAATCTGAGAGGGAATATCCTGATAAAGCGAGCCCCTAAAGAAAACGTTTATGAGTTGCATCCCACCGCAGATACCGAGAACCGGGATACCCCGCTTCAGAGATTCTTCTAATATGACCATCTCTGATTGTGTCCTTTCAAGCCTCATAGGCCTAAGGTTTGGATGAGGCTCCTCGTCATAGAACCTCGGGTCTATATCCCTTCCACCTGAGAGTAGAAGCCCATCAATCCTTGCTACTATATCTTTAAGCAAAGACCTGTCTTCTGAAAGTGTGGGAATAAAAAACGGGATACCACCTGCATTGGCAACGGCAATGGCATAAGGTCTATCTAAAACGAATTTTTCTTCATTGTCTACATCCAATTTTATATCCGCTGTTATCCCTATTATGGGTTTGGTTTTACTCATAAGTGCCTCAATTATATATCTTTTAACTAATAAATCAAAGTAGCCTAAGGACTCAGTGGATTTGAAAAATCAGGATTTTCATATTAATTTATATAGATTCTCAAAAGGAAGGTAAATGGCAAATGAATCTTACAAATCAGCAAATAAGCCGATATAGCCGACACCTGATTATGCCTGAAGTGGGTGTAGAGGGACAGGAGAAATTAGCCTCATCGAGCGTTCTATGCATAGGGGCGGGCGGACTTGGATCTCCCCTTGCCCTCTATCTTGGAGCAGCAGGCGTAGGACGCCTTGGCATTGTTGATTTCGATATAGTGGATTTTAGCAATCTGCAGAGGCAGATAATCCACAGCGAGTCCAAGGTAGGAAGGCTTAAAGTAGATTCTGCAAAGGAAAGAATCCGTGAGATTAATTCAGATGTAAAGGTAGAAACCTATAATCTGAGGCTGACATCTGAAAATGCCCTTGATATTGTGAAGGAGTACGATGTCGTTGTTGATGGCACGGACAATTTTGCTACACGTTATCTCGTAAATGACTCATGCGTGCTCCTTGGAAAACCAAATGTCTATGGAAGCATATTTCGTTTTGAGGGACAGGTAAGCGTGTTTGATGCAAGGCGCGGTCCCTGCTATCGCTGCCTCTATCCCGAGCCGCCCCCTCCGGGGATGGTTCCGAGCTGTGCTGAAGGGGGAGTGCTGGGGATTCTCCCGGGAATTGTCGGTACTCTTCAGGCTGCAGAGACCATAAAACTCATCCTCGGAAAAGGCGACCCGCTCATTGGGAAGCTCCTATTCATTGATGTGATGGGGATGAAGATCAGAGAATTAAAACTAAGAAAAGACCCAAACTGCCCGATATGCGGCAAGAATCCGACAATTACAAAACTAATTGATTATGAAGAGTTCTGTGGACTTGGACGCGGCCAAGAGGAGGTTCCACCAGGCTCTGATCTCGAGATTACAGTAGATGAATTCAATAACCTGCTCAACAGCAAAAAGAACGTAGTGATTCTCGATGTCAGAGAGCCCCATGAATATGAGATATGTCATATAGACGGCTCTATACTAATCCCGCTTGGGGAATTGCCCTCGAGGGTAAACGAGCTTGACACAGCCGATGAAATAGTAGTCCACTGTCATCACGGTATTAGGAGCCTTCGTGCAACAAGATTCTTAAGAGACATGGGATTTAAGAAGGTAAGGAGTCTAAGAGGCGGGATAGATGCCTGGGCAGAGGAATATGACCCAGACATGCCGAGGTATTAGATTCACACATTCTAAAGAATAGAGGGAGCCTTATGTCGTCACATATTGAGCCGATACACTCCGGAAGAAGAATACCTTGCCATTGAATGGCTTAATACCGGGCAAAAAACGAGTATCCGGCTGCGGGCTTTCGTCCTGTCTTAGTAATCAGCGGTCTACAACAGTTATCACACTTGCAACTACCAGCCAACCGTATCTGTAATTTCTCCTTGGCATTTGAACCCAAGACGGCAGCTTTACCGAAACGATCATGGGCCAGGAGTTGAGCATCCGGGACAAAGGATCAGCCGTGTCGTATACCTAAAGAACTCAATCAGATTATTGATAGCCTAAGTGAAATTGTTGGCATCTGACCACCGTGAAATACCCATCTTAATTCATTCTTGACTAACTCCCTACCTCCATTAAGATATACGGGCTAATTGGACAAAAAAATCGGTTGAGTCCTAACATAGATGTCAGGTAAGAGCGACTTAAATAATGTCAGGATGATTCCCACGCCTTTACTCCTTATAGGAATATTTCTAATCTCCGCATCGGGATTGATGCTTGAGGTTACTCTCACACGCATCTTTTCCGCAACCATTTGGTATCACTATGCGTTTATCGCAATCTCAGTTGCCCTCTTCGGTTGGGGATTGGGCGGATTCTCGCTCCATATTCTCAAGGAAAGAAATATTATAAGATCCTCTTTTGGCTCTCTTGCTATATCATCGCTCCTTTTTTCATTATCAATTCCGATATTTCTCTGGATAGTCATTCATCTTCCCGCCACCCCAAACTATCTCAGCCTGTATTTTATTACATCCGCCATTCCATTTTTCCTTGCGGGCATCACACTTGCCCAGGCGTTCGATATTTTCAGGGAAATTACGGGAAAGCTGTATTTTGCAGATTTAATAGGAGCCTCATTCGGGGCGCTGGGAATTACCCCGATACTTGGGCTGTTAGGGGGTGAATCAACCGTGCTCTTTGTTGCTATACCTCCCGCATTGACTGCTCTCCTTTTTTCTACATATCGTCTGGATTTTTGGAAAACAAAGACATTTTCACTTGGATTAACCTCCATACTGGCAATTGTCATCTTAATAATCTGCAACAGTGAGTTCCATATACTCACTATTAAAGATGCCCCGGCAAAGGGCCTCTACCAGCATATGCACTCTAATCCTAATCTCCACATCGTCTTTACAAAGTGGAATTCATACTCGAGAATTGATGGCGTAGAGGGCGTAACCCCACCCCATATTGCAAGGATATATATTGATTCCGATGCTTGGACAAATGTCGTCAAATGGGATGGCAAGACTGAGAGTATGGAAGAGGCTAAGGAGTGGTTTAGGTATATACCCTTTCACATTGAGAAAAAGCCAAAGGCCCTTATAATCGGCCCGGGCGGAGGGGTAGACGTATTACTGTCGCTTGTTTCAGGAAGCACACATGTAACCGCCGTAGAGCTCAATCCCCTAATAGTTGATTTTGTAAGGCATTACGGAGAAAAAGCGGGCAATATTTACAGCAATCCCAACGTACATCTAATAATAGATGAGGGACGCAATTTCATAAGCAGGTCGAATGAAAAATACGACATCATATCGCTCAGCTTCGTTGACTCTTGGGCATCCGTTTCATCAGGAGGGCTTGCGCTTTCAGAGAATTACCTCTACACAACTGAGGCGTTCCGTGAATACTTCGAGCACCTAACAAACAATGGAATGTTTGTCGTCATAAGATGGCAGGTCGATATTCCAAGGCTCGTCTCAAATTCAATCTCTATGATGCATGAATATGGAATCTCCCCGGATGAAGCCGGAGATCATATTGCGATTTTATTATCTGATATTCCAAAAAAGAATGAGCCGACTCAGATGATTTTTATGCTCAAAAAGACACCTTTTACAAAAGAAGAGGCTGCAAAGATAAAAAACCTTGCATCTAAATACAATCCTGTTCACATTCCGCACGTTGTCTCCTCATCTCCATACAATGGGCTCTTTAGCGGAAGGATTTCTCCTGATGAATTCTATTCTCAGTTCGATGAAAAGGTAGACCCCGTTCGAGATGACAGTCCATTTTACTTTGCAAATGAAAAACCCTACGGTATTCCAACATACCTGATGAGATTCCTCCTTATACCGGTCTCTGCTACCTTTTTATTCTTTGCCCTTTCATATAGCAGTGAGGCAAAGAAAAAGATTGAAACAACACTGTTTATCATCTATTTCATTGCGCTGGGGCTCGGATTTATACTTATAGAGATATCAATACTCCAAAAATTCATTCTCCTTCTAGGCCATCCTACTTTTACCCTATCCGTGATACTCTTTTCACTACTTGTATCCGGTGGGATTGGCAGCTTCCTAAGTAGCAGATTTAAAGGAGAGACTCTTCTGAAACGCATCTTTACAGTGTGCTCCCTTATATTTTTTATTTCAACAATCTATGCCTTGGTCTTACCACGTCTAATACCGATCCTTCTACCTTTTTCAATCCAGACAAGGATTGCTATAACCTTTATTCTACTGTTGCCGCTTGGGCTTCTTATGGGAATGCCATTTCCGCTCGGAATAAGAGTTGTAAGCAATTCACTAAAGGCAGGGGGCATTCCATTTTATTGGGGGCTAAACGGCATTATGTCGGTATTTGGCTCAATTGCGGCAATCATAATAGGTATTGCCTTTGGTTTTACATTCACTACACTCTCGGGCAGTGCGTCTTATCTAATTGCCGCCGGTTGCGCCACTGCTCTATCCGCAAAGCTCAAGTGAAAAAGGAGCTGTCATGAAGGTTGCTTTTATCATTTACAATGGGATGATGGCATTGGATTTTATCGGCGTCTATGATCCGGTAACCCGGCTTAAAACGATGGGATTTGCACAAGACCTCGAATGGGAAATCTGTGCACACTCTAAAGAAGTAAAGGATAATGCGGAGCTACAATTTATACCAACTAGGGTAGGAGAATCACTAGAAGGTTATGACATAGTCATTGTACCCGGCAGATTTATGTCCAATATACGAAACTTGATTGATGATACGGAGTTCATTGAATGGCTTAAAACTGCAAGGCCCTGTAAGTTAAAAGTCTCTGTGTGCACGGGTGCCTTAATTCTGGGTGCGGCAGGATTCCTAAAAGGAAAGAAGGCAACCACACACCCCAATCATTTTGACGACCTCAAGGGATTTTGTTTGTCTGTTGTGAATCAAAGGGTCGTTGATGAAGGCGACGTCATTACTGCGAGAGGAGTTACCTCTTCAATTGATTGGGGGCTATATATATGTGAGAAATTGGCAGGTTATGAGGTTAAAGAAAAAATCCGGCGACAGATGGACTACGAACATGCCATATAAAAGGACTTCTAGAGATGTTATAATCTTAGGCGTAATAGATTTTGTTTCACAATAGTTACATCTGGGAGGCGCTGATGAGAGGTAAATATTTTGCCATACTACTCCTCATTTTTCTGGGATGTGCAGGTGAGTGGCAAAACCCCAACACCACCACACCGGCTAAAAGGATGGACATAACGGCCATTCTAACAAACCCAATTATTTATGATAGCGCAGGGGTAATAGTAGAGGGAAGGGTCTGGGATTTAGTATTTAACACACTGGAAAAGGATAAAGGAAGCCCTTATACGAATTTTAAGCTCGCCGATAAAGACGGGAATTTTGTCAATGTATTTGCCCTTGGTCACCTGCCTATAACCGAAGGGGATATCGTGGAGGTCGTAGGGATATACAGGAGAGTGCTCAGTACGGAAAATTATAAATTCCTCAATGAAATTGAGGCAAAGCGGGTAGAGAAAAAGTCATAAGGAGGGATTAATCTCTATTCCCTAAAATAGGCTCTATTGGGTTGATTGATTTTTACATATCCTTCTATATAATCGGCCTAAGAGAATAAATGGCAGGATTAAGACCGCTTCATTAACAATTACACCAATGTTATATATGTCAATCATACTCATGATCCATTCTATTATGGAAGCTGATGGCAATCTATTATAATGAAAGCCTAAATACAACGCTATTGGTGAGGAAAACTTCTCTTTACTAATTGGCCAAAAAAGTGGCATACCACCTCTGTAGGTATAATGACCTGAAGACTCGAAGAAATCAACGAAGATATGAGAGAGGTATGAAATAAAACACAGACTAAACATCCTAGACAATGGCTTCATCCCTATAATATTAACGATCCCAGCTATTATTAGATTAGCTATAAGAGCAAATCCAAAGCTGTGTGTAAATGTATGATGATACAAGTGCGGTCTACCTATTATAATTCCGGGGAGAAAATCCAAGTCCGGAGCAGTTGCCATAAATATACATAGAAAGGCCAGCCTAAGCCGATTATGACTTGTTGGCGCTACAGAGAAACTATAGACTGCATAGCCTGCTAGAGAGTGTCCAATCGGAGTCATTTAGAAACTAGGTGACAAACGCAAATGAGCTCATTATCTTATCTAGATCGCTCTTTAATCTATCATTTCTTTTAATTTCAGACTCAGGTATCTGAGAGGCCGTTACAATATAGGCCCTATTGTTTGTGAGGGCTATTTTTTGGATTTGAAAAATCCTCTCCTCAGATGGTATGCCCAAAGGGCTCAGATAGCGAAACTGTAGTATTGATACAATGTCTACCCCGATTGACCTCACTATCTCAACCAGCGCACCTTTATATACCTGGATGCCTTGTCTTAAATAGCTCTCAACATCAACCCCTACTGAGTTCTCCATTGCCACCGTAACACTCGGCCTAAAACCTCCGCAGAGAGATTCGGGAACTATCACTACGGGCATTATAACATTGGAGCCGAATCCAAACTGCCTCTTGTAAAATTCACTCAGCCTGCTCTCTATTGCCCAGCCATTGGGCCACGACACCCTAAACCCGAATTCCTTACTTATGAAGGTATTTCTCTCACGGCCATTTGTATATTTATGATTTAGGACGCTTACGGTCTTTACCGATTCATAGAGTCTTAATGCTGAAATCCATCCCTCTGTCAGTTTTTCTGAGGACATATAATAAAAACCAATCTAAAAATTCCTATTAGTCTATATAATTCAATTCGGCATTTCAATAATCTGTAGTCTAAGGGTTCATTATAAAACGGACCCGACGCCCTTTTCCGGCGTCGGGTCTCGATAGGCGATAACGCCAATACTAGGAGGGTAAGGAGGTGAATTAACTATATAGCACAAGTTAGAAGAAAAGCTGTGTCTGAATTCTAAATCCATTATCCTTAAAATTTCCACCACTGGGATTTTGCTGAAGAAGAAGCGTATAGTTCAATCCGACCTTTAGACGGTGTTTATAAATGTAGTAGTTCAAAGCAGGGGTGAACTCCTGCTTCCTATCCCTACTCTGATGATTGTTCGGATCCACAATCGCATACCTAAAGGCTATCTCCATATGCGGCGGTAACAATAAATACCCAGCCTGAAGCCTTAACCCCTGCCCAGTCGTTGCCTCATCTATTGCACTGCTCGATTGTATATGATATATACGCCTCAGATCATACTCCCCCTCAAATGCAAACCCATAATACTTAAACCCTACATCAGCCGTAAACTGAAACACATCTGCATTCGTGATGTTCTTATCTATTGCCAATATAGCCTTTGCCAGATTCGCCCTGCTACTTGCATTCTCAGTCGTAGGATCAAAATTCGGTAGCGCTGCAAATGCTGCCCCTATTGCAAATAGCGGTTTAGATGGATCATCCCTAAGATCTGCCTGTGAGTACTCATATCTGCCCAAAGGTTGAAATACCACACGCCCCGCATATAGCAGATTAGTACCATTGGGATTAGGCGATACATTCCTCCCCGCTCCATTGAATACTCCACCTGCATATTCGATTAAGTTATTAAAAAGACTTCCATATATTTCAGCTCCGATGTCTCTTTCAAGTGTAAACTCATCGTTGACAATAGAACGGTCAGCCCCAAATTCCAAAAAGGCATCGGACGTCAGTTCCTCTCTTTGAAATGGGACTTTCCACTGACCTATTCTGGGTGTTAACTCTGGATAATAGGCAAAATCCAAGTATGCATCCTTTATCTCAAAGCTACCTCCCCTGTCTTGTCCCACCTGAATATAATACTTCATCCAAGGATAAAACCCGTTGCCGGTAAAGAAAAGCCTGAGTCTCCTTACCTGAAATGTTATCTGCTCGTCTTTACTCAAACCCCTCTTGTCATCAAAATCCTGTATGAAGATTTGTCCTTGGAACAGGGCATTAAATTTAAGACTAAATTTATCATCCCTTGTCTTTAGGAAAAGACCGTCTTTGTATCCTGCATCGAAATTACTTAAGAATTTCTCTTTCTCAGGTGCTTTGGTCTCTTTCTTCTCCAGTTCTTCTATCTTCTTCTGTAGCTCCTCTATCTGC
>CAYMEO010000022.1:0-31386 GCA_964389705.1 uncultured Spirochaetia bacterium | reverse complement strand
ATTTATTTTATACCTTAAGGAGGCTAATTATACATATCTTTGCAACAGAGCATAAAGAAAAACTTAACTGCATAATGGCTATCTTACATGAGTGCATACAAGATCTATTTAAGGTAAACTAACGGATTATTACGGCTAATTTGAAGGAGTTTCTAATCGTCTTTTACTGAACAAGCCTTTTGTAGTTATCAAATAATCGAAACTCAAAAGAAAAAAGGAGATACGGATGATTGCAGATTCAAGGAATCCCATACTTCTACCAAAGGATGTCGAGCCAGTTCATTATAATATTGAGATAAAAACCGACCTTGAGAATTTTACCTTTTCGGGAAAAGAGGATATAACCATTAATATCAAACAGCCGACTTCTATAATTACCCTGCATGCCGTTGATTTAAAGATAAATAAAGTCTGTCTAATGGTCGGTGATGAGGTAATCAACGCAAGGAGAGTTTCATTTAGTAAGAAAAAGGAAACCGTTAGTTTTCATTTTGGCAGAGAATTAAACGGCAGTGCAACCCTAAAGATTGAATACGACGGTGTACTCAATGACAAGATGCACGGCTTCTATCGCACATCATACAACGTAAACGGAATCATGAAATACGGCGCCGCAACACAATTTGAGGCGACAGATGCCCGACGGGCGTTTCCATGCTGGGATGAGCCGTCATGTGAGGCGAAGTTCAGTGTTACTCTAATTGTGCCTAAGAATCTCACTGCACTTTCAAATATGCCTATTATTAGCGAAGAGCCATACGGAGATTCTGATTTAAAAAGGGTCACCTACGATACAACCCCTATTATGTCTACATATCTCCTTGCCTTTGTTATAGCCGACCTTGAGTCTATTGAATCCACAGATAGAAATGGCGTTCCAATCAGGGTTTGGACAACTCCAGGTAAAAAGGAGCAGGCACGGTTTGCCCTTGAATGTGCGCTCCATACCCTTCCATATTTCTCGGATTGGTTTGATATCCCCTATGCGCTTCCAAAGCTCGATATGGTAGCCCTTCCGGATTTTGCTGCTGGAGCCATGGAGAACTGGGGACTTATAACCTACCGCGAGACCGCAATGCTCGTTGACCCCGAAAATTCTGCCGTTACTGCAAGACAGCGCGTTGCCGAGGTTGTTGACCACGAGCTGGCACACCAGTGGTTTGGGAATCTCGTCACAATGGCGTGGTGGGATGATCTCTGGCTGAATGAAGGATTTGCCTCATATATGGGCCCGAAGGCCGTTGATCACCAGTTTCCAGAATGGGATATCTGGACTCAGTATGTCGCAGATGATTTTCTTGTGGCACTTCACAAGGACAGTTTGAAAAACACACATCCGGTTGAGGTCCCTGTGAAGAATCCTTACGAAATCAGCGAGCTCTTCGATGCTATTACATATAAAAAAGGCTCGGTGGTAAACCGTATGATTGAACACTATCTCGGAGAGGAGGATTTCAGAAAGGGGCTAAATATTTATCTTAACCGTCATGCCTATGGAAATGCAAGAACAGAAGACCTCTGGCAGGCACTTGAGGATGTGTCAGGAAAACCTGTGAAAGCCATTATGGCAAGCTACACGAAACAACCGGGATATCCAGTTGTTATAGTGCGCAGTGAGAGACACGGAGAAGAACTCATACTTAGCCTTGAGCAAAGGCGTTTCATGCTTGATGGAAAAAAGGGTAAAAAGAACCAGATCTGGAAAATACCAGTTGGCATTTTAACCTCAAATACAAGAGATCCAATATTCAAATATATGGAAAGTCAAAATATGGATTTTCCCCTGAAATTGGAAGTAGGTGAATGGATAAAACTCAATCCGTCTCAAAGCGGGTTCTACCGTGTGCTTTATTCTTCTGAGCTATTTAACAATTTAACCCAGGCAGTAGAATCCGGGAAGATTGAAACGGTTGATAGACTGGGTTTTCTAGATGATGTATTTGCTCTCTCCCACGCTGGTTTTATAAGGACATCACAGGCACTGACCGCACTGAGTGCCTATAGGTATGAAACCAATTTTAGCGTGTGGGTTGCAATCTCTAAGAATCTCGGGTTTCTTCATAATTTGATTTCAGGAGAACAATGGAGAGAGGCTTTCAATGCCTTTGCGAGGGGATTTTTCCGACCGATTGCGCTTTCAAAGGGATGGGATAAATCAACCGAAGACAGCCATATTGATATAATGCTGAGGTCACTTGCTCTAAGGAATCTCGGTAGTTACGGTGATGTGCCAACGATCGAGGAGGCAAAGGAACGCTTTAGAAATTTTGTCAACGGCGGCAGTCTCGATCCAGACCTGAGACATACCGTTTATAGACTTGTTGCAGAGAATGGTGGAGAAGAGGAGTTTGAAAGGCTACTTAGGATTTATGACTCGACGGATCTCCATGAAGAAAAAAATAGAGTGCTTTCAGCAATGGGTGGCTTCCGTACAGAGGGCATTCTAAGGGCGGTTTTAGAGTTTGCTTTCTCGGAAAAGGTGCGCCCCCAGGATTTACCGATTGCCCTTTCCTCTGTCGGTCAAAATCCATGGGGTAGGAGCCTGGCCTGGGAGTTCGTAAAGAGAAATTGGCAGGCTATTATGGATCGTTACCACAATGGTGGCCTTTTCCTTATCGGGAGGATTATTGAGGGAACAACAACCGCTTTTACCACACTCGACAAGTTCCAGGATGTAAAGGGATTCTTCAAGACCCATAAGGTTCCGGGGGCAAAGCGTACTATAAAGCAGTCGCTTGAGATGATTAGGCTGAATATCACAGTACTTAACCGCGATCGAGAGGATATTAAAAAGTGGCTAGAGGCAAATGATTATAAAGCCGACGGCTAATTAATCCCCTTCACTTTGAGTATACTCGAAAAGAAGAAAGCATTATATATGGTAAGTATGCGTAAAAATTTTGTGCCATCAATAACTAGACCATATCATGTGCCGTGCGATGTAATTGTGCCCAGCTATCAGAGATTGTCCGCCTTGATGATTATCCGGATATCGAGCGCAACTCCGATAAGCTAGAGTCCGGCGATTGGGTGCAGTTGTGGTGTTGTTCTGCTTGCGGCCAGCTATGGTCAGTAGACAAGGGGGACAAGTATCAATGACAGTTCGCTATCAAGATTCCACGACGCGAGGGTTGGCGGGAGCTCAATACTGTGCCGTTACGTCAAGAGTTTCTTATCTGGTCGCGAGGTGGGTTAACAGATGAACTTGTGCATTTGGGCAGGTTGCAACGGCCGCCAGTGAACTGCATAGCACTGTACTAGAACCAATAGCGCTTCACTCTCATTGGTTCTAGCGTTTTTGTTCGTTATTAAGTTCATTCTGTTTTTGGAATATGATTAGGATAGCCAATTTTCCATTCTTCAATTTTACATTTACACTATAGTATAGCGATTATAAACAAAGAGTCGTCACGTGTCGGTACTGGTTGATGTTTGGTCAGATTTTGTTTGCCCCTTTTGCTTTCTCATCGTTCCTGGCTTGGAGGAGCTCCAGAGAGATTATGACATTAGCATTCGCTGGCGCGCATTTCTACTCCGCCCACCTGGCACACCATCTATATCTAACAAGAGGCGGGCTATGATTGAGGCAGAGCGTAAACACGTTGGGCAGTTAGCATACACACGGTATGGCCTTGAACTCAATCCTGGTCCTATAGGCATCAATACACTCAATGCTCACATTGCGGTTAAATACGCTGAGGCTCACACAAAAGGAAACTCCTTTCATTTCGCTGTGATGAGGGCCTTCTGGCAGGAAGCACGCTCAATAGACGATAAGGAAGTACTCAAGGGTATTGCTGCTCAGATTGGCATAAGTGGCGAGGATATTGCAACCGCCTGGAAGGATTCTACCTTTACCTCAGCTGTCGGTGCCGATATAAATTTGGCTTCAACATACGGAATACACAATGTCCCTACACTCCTTTTTGATAAGAAATATATGGTGATCGGCGCCCAGCCATACCAAGTGCTTAAGCGGGTCATGGATAAGGTATTAAAAGAAGAGAGTAGCAATCCCATAGAAAATCCAGGAGGTGTGATTAAGTGAGAGTAAATATCGAGGATATTGTAGTTGAGAATAATGAATCCGCAAAGCGGTTCGAAGCGCATGTGAACGGGCATGTGGCATTTCTCCAGTATCACTATTCCAAAGACGGTATTGTACTTGCCCATACTGAAGTGCCACCAGCGCTCGAAGGACGTGGACTTGCAGGTAAGCTGGCTCGCACGGCGCTTGATTATGCCCAAGCCCATAAACTCAGAGTAATCCCCCTCTGTTCATTTGTGGCAAGCTACATACGTAAGCATCCTGAGTATCAATCACTTGTTCATCCTGAGTATCGTTGGTAAATTTTATTGATCAACTCAGCATGTAAGGTTATTGTAATATGAGGGTAGCACAATAATTAGATCACGTCGTATGCTTTTTTAAGAGATAATGAAACCTTAAGGAGGAATAATGAAACGTAAAGCTTCAGCAGTATGGAAAGGCGGTCTTAGAGATGGGAAAGGCACTATTTCGACCGATAGTGGTGTCTTGTCAAATACCCAGTATTCTTTTAGCACGCGCTTTGAGCAGGGAATTGGCACCAATCCCGAGGAATTGATTGCCGCTGCACATGCGGGTTGTTTCTCTATGGCTCTCTCTGGTCAGTTGGGAAACGCTGGTATGACAGCCGAGAGTATCAATACAACTGCTACTGTTACTCTAGAAAAAACTAATGCTGGATTTACCATCACGGCCATACATCTGGATGTTAGGGCAAGGATACCTGGAGCGAATCAGCAGGCATTTGAGACAGCAGCAAACAATGCCAAGGCTGGCTGTCCGGTCTCAAGGTTATTAAACGCCCAGATTACGATGGATGCTAAGCTTGAGGCATAAGCCCAGCATGTGCGAAGTCAGCACACTGTCTAGTGGCCTACTAAGTCGTAGCTATTAATTGAATATTCAGTGGTTCCAAGTAGCAGCGGGCAAGGCTATAAAAAGGAGCAAAATATGAAAGCGCAGGCAGTTGCAACCACGCGTCTTCGGACGATATGGTGGGGTCTTTGCCCTCAGTGTCACTCCGGTCGTATCTTCTCTGGTTCGCTAAGTATGAATGAAGAGTGCCCAGTCCGTCATCTCAGATTCGGTCGAGAACCCGGATATTTTACCGGAGCAATGTGCGTAAGCTATGCGCTGGTTGTTCCAACGCTTGTTGTGATAACAGCTATCTTAGCAATCTTGTGATACAGGTTTGTTCCCAAGGGCCCCTCTATTGGGTATTCTTACTTGCAGCGGCGTTGTTCTTGCCGCTTGTTCCTGCAGTGTTTCGGTATTCTCGGATCATCTGGATCCATCTTGACCGATACATAGACCCGTCATGAGGTTCGGCAAATTAAGAATTCAGATATGAGAGATAAAATCCTGTTTCTAAATCTCTATGACCTTCCCAATAAAATGGTTCTTTGATTTTTAATCAGTTTATCTTGTGTTGTAGCCGAACATTTCTATAATAATTAGGATGCATATTACACCCACCCGATTTCTCATATGTTGTCTTCTTGTTTTAGTAGCCTCTTGTGGAAGGACTCCTATCAAGCAGACCCGCCAGGCCATGAGACTGACTAAACCGCCCGAAACCATTATTGATGATCTTCCAATAGACCAGTTGGCAGATGGTATAGAAGGAAACATAGAGCAGTTAAATAAATTAAATATTCAATCACTGACCTTCGGACCTAGGGTCATCTCGAAAGATGATTATGTTTTGGCCCTTAATTACCTTGTGCATCAAATCAAGTCGGGTGTCTCGAGAATCCATTTTATTGAAACTGTGGTTAACAACTTTGATTTTTACGAAGTCTACGGAAAGGATAAATGGGGTGAGGTTTTAATAACCTCTTATTTTCACCCGATTATACGGGGGGCAAGAACAAGAACATCCATGTATTCTCAAGCCCTCTATTCTGTTCCGCCTGATTTAGTAAATATTCGCCTGGATGAATTTGTTAAAGCTAACGAAACACTCTCTCCAATTAAAGATCAAGTGCTCAACCAAACATCCAGAATTGGTGTCTTGCAGGGACGTTTAGTTTTGTCCGAACCGGGAGGGGCATCAAAGATATTGCCTTACTACACACGAGAAGAAATTGATAGCCAGCAGGTGTTGAAAGGAAAGAATTTGGAATTGGCCTGGGTGGACCCAATTGATGCGTTCTTCCTACATATTCAGGGGTCGGGAACGGTAATATTTGAAGATGGTAAAGAGCTTACATTAGGATACGCAGCTAAAAATGGGTATCCTTTTGTCTCGATTAGTAAATACTTATTGGATGTAATTCCAAATGGAAAGATGAGTATGCAGGCTATAGAGGGCTATTTGCGGCAAATGACCGAGAATGAAGTGAGAAATATCTTGAATAAGAATCCGAGTTATGTTTTCTTTCAAGAATTGAAAGGAAAACCAGTTACCACTCTAGGCGCAGAGGTGGTAGATGGACGGACAATCGCTACGGATCAGAGCTTTTTCCCCAAAGGGGCTTTAGCGTATATGGAGTTTCCAAAGCCCGTGTTTTCAGATGAGACCTCAATTGAACCTGCACGATGGGAGATGACATCTCGATTTGTTCTTGATCAGGACACGGGAGGAGCCATACGCGGCCCCTATCGTGTAGACCTCTATTGGGGAAGGGGGAAAGAAGCCGCCAGGTACGCGGGGGTTATTAAGGAAAAGGGACATTTGTACTATCTGGTGCCTAAAGATGAATTTTTGCAAAGACTTTCAAAAAATCGGGGTCTATAATAGGTTAATTATAATTTCCATCCCTATCTATGGAAATGTTTTTCAGCATTGAAGGTACATGTGATAAATTTGGATGTTATAGGATGGATGGCTTTTTTTCATCACATTAGTCTAACCTGTATCGGACTGCCGATTCAAATACGCAAGAACTATTGGAGCAAATCCATAATTAGGACCTTCTCTTTTTATAATGGTCATGTTGTTCTTTACTTTTTGGTACATTATTAACTCTAATATTCCGGGTGTGGACTGCGTCTCTATCATTTTATGTCAGTCCAGGATTTATCACCCTAGTTTTAAAAGAGGAGGAAGAGTAGATGAAAACACTCAACGACATTCGTCAAGATAAGGCACTGCAATCTCAGATCCACTGGGACATGAAGCCTCAGCAGAGAATCCGGCGAAGAGGAATGGAAACCCCAGAGGAAGAAAAACAAATTACAAAACAACTCCAAGACAGGGTTGGATACTATTTCTACATAGATGTCCGGAATCTTCAGCTTGCGCTTTACCTATATGAAAATTACCCCGATGGCTCTGGAAGATTCGTTGCAGAGATAACAGAGATTCCTGAACAGATGCTCCGCGAAGCAGTCGAGGAGGCAGGCGGGAAGATAGAGGCCGACGGTCGTTATCCCATAAATGACCCTATTAAGGCATGGCTAAAGAAACAGCTGGCTCAGTGACGATATAGTAGACGGGATTCTATTTTCGACTCTATAATCTCAGTGCTTGTAGAAGCATTCTGTAGGAGATGCGCTATTAACTCAGGGCTTCAACTGCCCTGTTTCCACACATTCCTAATCCATGGAATCGTCTCACGAAGAGGACCAATGAATCCGTATGTGTCAAAGTGTGTTACACCCTCCACGATCTTAAGCTCTACATCTGCATTTCTCTTTCTGAGAAATTCTACGGCTTTCAATGTATATTCAATCGGGAATATCTCATCATCACTACTGTGAATGACATAGATTGGGATTGACCAGTCCACATTGATGGCTTCCGGTGGTCTTGCAGAGATGGGTAATGCCCCTCCGAATTCATTCTGATTCCTTGCTGCAATATACCATGTCCCAATTCCGCCAAAGCTGTATCCGGCAATGAGAGTTTTGGCATTTTTAATTTCATATTGATCTAGAAGCCGCCTATGCAAATCAATAACATAAGCCTCACTTACCAGATCATCCCAACGCTCTGAGGGACAATCAGGTGAAACAATGATCGTCCCCATATCACCGAATGCGGGTATTCCCAGACCGGATAAAATCTCCCATCCTTTAAAAGGATAAAACGGCCCCCTCCAGTGAAGCAACATTATCAATGTCGGTTCTTTATTTTCAGTTAAAATCTCAGGGATGTAGATTGCATAGCGTCTGTCATCAGAAAAAATTTGTTTATACACGCCCGGTCTTTTTGGAATCTGATCCATTTATGCACCTGCAAACATTTCTTTGTGATATCGGTACCAGTCGCTCTGAAATCTTTCTTCTGGATCGTATTTCTTTTTTAGCTTGAGGAATTTCGGAAATTGCGGATAACAGGCTTTAACCTGATCGGATGTGACAAATTTATGGTGCGTCAGATAATAGCTTCCGCCACGCCTAACTGCCATATCTATAAGACGGTGAAATACCCGACGGGAGTGCTCTATACCTTCAGGGCTATGTATGGTGTGAATATTAAAGCTGACGCGTGCCCATGGCTCCCTTGCATAGGCTAAAAAGCTCTCGTCATCCTGCTGTATTATTCCGATGTCTCCAAAGATCAAATCCACACGGTTCCTACGAAAATCTTTGCGGACTTCATCTACAAAATTCGTAAGCGCTTCCTTTGGAACATAGATCTCGGTTGTAATATCGGATGCCTCAGGAGTGCCGAGCATCCGATCAAGTACATGGTGGTAGCCCTTAATGTATAATCCCATCTGGTGTGTGTCCGACCAAGAGAGCCTGCCGGAGGCGGAAATATAGTGACTAGATACCTTCTGGAAGTATTGCTTTTTGTGGGCATGAGCCAGATAGCGGAGATTTATCCATTCCTCATTAGATGGCTGTTCTTGGTAGTCGGGCACTGGCTTTGCCGTATTCACAGGGCGATAACACACGAATATCCCTTTCCTGAGGAAGTCATCCGATTCCGGGTCAGTGTTATAGAGAAATGTGCCGTAAAGGAACCCCTCTGCAATGCGCTTTTCATAGGCTTGTATCAAATCCCCTATACCTATAATCTCGGCGACGCACTCGACCTTTTGCCGAGAAACCAGGCGAAGTGTAACGGAGTAAATAATCCCGAATAAACCGTACCCACCAATGGCAAGCCGAAAGAGTTCCGTATTCTCTTGCCTGCTGCATCTTTGCTCATTCCCATAGGCATCAATCAGTACAAAGGATTCGACATCTTGAATAAAAGGCTTCATCTTGAGTCCCTGTCCGTGCACATTGGAGCCTAGGCTCCCGCCGATAGAGAGCCAATCGGCCGTCTGCTTTTGGGCGATTCCCCACTGATTTGACCGGCCCTTTTGTGTATTGAGCAGATAGCCGATGATTAGAGGCCACTGTATACCGGCTTCGACCTCAATAGTGCCCTTTTCAGGATTGAAATTGATCACGCGGCCCATTGCCGTCGTATCAATTAAGATTCCATCAGTGGCAAACTGCTGAGCCCCCATAGCATGACGGGCACCGGCGATGCAAATTACTTTCCCTTCACGACGCGCACTGCGTATGGTCTCCTTTATTGCGTCAATTGAATTCGGATAGACAATGCACTCCACCAGGGTCGGGTTAAGCTCTGTGTGAACATCGTTGACTAAAACCCCTTTAGTATTTATTTTGGGTTTTGTTATCTGATGTGCCCAGGCGGTGGGCAATATCCCGATAATTCCGGGCAACCCTAAGACCGTCTTCAAAAAATCCCTTCGATTCAATGCAGCCTCACTTCCATGACTATCTATTTTTTATATGGGATGTCTTTAAGTTCAACGATATAGCCATGAATCTCATTATTCCCGATGTTCTCTACGGTGTGCTTTACCGGACCTACCCATATTGCCTCACCTTGTTTCCCCTCAAGTACTACAGTTTTACCATCAGGATAAGAGACTCTGACTTTAGTGGGGGTCAGTTCGATGTGCACAGTAGCAGGATGAGTATGCATTTCCTGTTTGTCACCGGGTTTCATCCTAAATTCGAGAACCCGCACATGCTCATTTTCCAGAAGGATCTTAAACTGCCCCGGTGCTACCTTTACTACATCCTGAGCAATTGCCACTTTAGTAACAAATAACGATATCAATATAACGAGCACGCTGATAAGATAATATGGGTTTCTCATTATTGATTCCTCCTTATTTTTCTTATCCTTTTAGTTTTCGTAGATTATAATCCTTTATATATCACAAAGGTCTTTATTTAGCAATTTGTGGAGCCGATAAATCCAAGTGGTGGAGCAATAAAAGCCCGATTTGACTTAGGAGTCATTAATATGCCAGAAATTATAAAAACCTTTTAAGGTATAATCTGTGTGTACTCCCCTCTGATGAAAAAATCATTGAATCGCTTTCTCAATGTACTAAAAAAATTTATCCTTTATTTTCTCGCCATCTCAATTGCCTGGGTTATTATTTATAGATTTGTTAATCCTCCCATTACACCTTTGATGATTATACGGTACCTTGAGAGTAGTAGCAAAAATAAATCAATTAATAAAAAATGGAAGGATTATGATTATATTTCTGAGAATATGGCATTGGCAATAATCGCCGCAGAAGACCAAAACTTTTTCGAGCACCATGGTTTTGATATAGAAGCCATTGAAAAAGCACTTCATAAAAATAAGAGGGTTAAAAGGATTAGAGGGGCAAGCACCATAAGTCAGCAGGTGGCAAAAAATGTATTCCTGTGGCCATCAAGAACTTGGCTGAGAAAGGGGCTTGAAGCTTATTTCACGCCTTTAATTGAGATATTCTGGGGCAAGAAGCGAATACTTGAGGTCTATATGAATGTGGCTGAGATGGGCGATGGAATATACGGCGCGGAGGCCGCCGCACAGGTGTATTTTAAAAAATCTGCTATAGGCCTGACCAAAGGAGAGGCTGCACTAATAGCGGCCGTATTGCCGGAGCCAAGGGCATTGTCTCCTGCAAGGCCATCGGCATATCTATATAAAAGGCAAAAGTGGATCATTGAGCAAATGAATAATTTGGTTAGCATCAAATTCTTAAGTGAAACGCAATAGCAGAGTAGACAAAGAATTAGGAAACCGATGCGCCTTTTATATGCCCTCCATATAACCTGAGTTCGTTCCACCCCCTTTCCTTATTCTCGCTAAAGTCTATTTTTCTATCCAGTAACATTGTCACTCGTCTCCTTTATATTCCTTAAAATATAAAATGGATTTGATATAACTTTCAATGAGGATGATGCACGCAATACTAATTATACTCGACGATTAATATACATTCCTAATGTATAATTATTAGACAGTTAGGCAGTTCTCTATTCATGCTACTCAGATATAGTTCCCTATTGTGCCTTATATACGTCCTGCTAATAGGCAGCTGCGCTTCTCTGCCGACGCGAGAGGCAATTTTAAGTAGATGGAATCTCGATTCCGTGAACCCACAGATTAAGGATGCAAGCGGTCATATCAGTCTCCAGAAAAGTGAATACATCATAAAGCAAGCGGCGGGCAATGAGGGTGATGAAGAGCACCTCAAAGAATTTATCCAGGCGGAACAGGGCATTACCGGATGTCCGCTTGTTGCGGGCAATCGCGTCACACTACTTATTGATGGTCCCGCAACTTATAAAGCAATGTTCGATGCAATTAGGAATGCACAAGATCATATACATTTGGAAACATATGTTATGACTGATGACGAGATTGGTCAGCAATTTGCCGACATGCTGATTGAGCGGAGAGCCGCTGGGGTAGATGTTAAGGTCATTTATGATAGCATAGGCAGTAGGAGCACATCGGATGCGTATTTTGACTATCTGCGTGACGGCGGGGTGCTTGTGTACAAATTCAACCCGGTAGGAGACCTCCTTTTCTGGCGTGACTTTCAGCGGGATCACCGTAAGCTCCTGATTGTTGACGGGAGAGTTGCCTTTACAGGGGGAATAAACGTCAGCGGTGTTTACTCCAAAAGCTCTTTTTCTGGCAGACGTAGAAAGCATTATCGAGATAGCCATTGGCGCGATACTGAGGTACGTATTGAAGGGCCTGCGGTCGCCGAATTTCAAAGGCTGTTTTTACACACTTGGGCTCAAAGCGGACAGAAAGATAGTCGACCAGAGCAGGACTTCCCACCTCTAATTAACGTTGGTCACGACTTGGTACGCGTTGTCGCCACGGTCGGTGGAAAAAATGAGTACAGTATTTATAAGGCCTATCTTACAGCGATCTCCCTTGCGAGGCAACGGGTTTGGATTACCCAAGCCTATTTTGCTCCAAACAACGAATTTATTGATGCACTAAAGGCAGCAGCCCGGCGCGGGGTTGATGTACGAATACTGTTGCCTGGCTTTTCCGACCATAGAATAATTGTGTATGCCTCACGTGCACATTACACAGAGTTGCTCGAAGCGGGCGTTAAGTTGTATGAAAGCAAGGATCGGCTGCTCCATGCAAAGACGGCAGTCATTGATGGCCTGTGGTCTACGGTGGGATCTAGTAATTTAGATTATTTCAGTTTCTTACGCGATAACGAGGCAAATGCTGTTATTCTAGGACATGATTTCGGACGGCAGATGGAGGATCTATTTCAACTCGACATAGGGCGTGCGCAGCCGATAGAATTGGAAAAATGGAGGCAGCGCTCTGGATGGGAGCGATTTAAAGAGCGATTTGGGAGTTTGTTTAGCTACTGGTTTTAAGGCGGAACAAAACCGATGCAGGAGATGACTAATACTAAATGGAGAGATTTTCTACATGCGGACACCCGGACGGGAAAGCTCGCAACAGTGCGGAGAGACGGGCGCCCGCATGTAGTTCCAATATGGTTTGACCTTGACGGCGAGAAATAGTATTTACAACTGGGAGAGAGTCGGTTAAGGCGAAAAATATCAGGCGCGATTCGCGTGTGTGCATATGCGTTGATGACCAGACACCTCCTTTTGCATTCGTTCAGATTGAAGGTACGGCAACTTTGAGCGACGATCTTGACGAACTGCTCTATTGGACGACTCACATCGGGGTAGATATATGGAGACCGAACTATCTGAAACCTCTGATAGACGCAATGTTGTTCTGGGCGAACTCGTTGTGCGCATTACGCCAACCAGGATTATTGCTCAGAAAGATGTTGCCAGTTGGTAGCAATTAATAGTAAGCCGGATTTGATGTATAAAACGATACAAAATTGATATTCCTCGGGTCATTGGACTTATAATTTAAAGAAGGAGGTTATCATGGGTAAGGTTATCTACTGCAATAAGGTAAACCCTGGTTCTGATCGCAACCATGTAATCAGCGGTAAGGATGTTGAGGAAGTAATCCAGAAGGCAAGGGTTCACGCTAAAGAGCATGGTTTGGAACCAACGCCCGAATTAATTGAAAAGGTCAAAGCCGCCATCGAGGATGAATAAACTAAAAATATCGGAATCTTGATGAAGCGTCCGTTTGATGTTGACCTGGCGTTCATGCGTATCCGTGACGCTATCGTATCATTTCCGAAGGCAGCGCTGTTTGAGCTTGCCGATGAGGGATACAATTCGCCGTTTGAACAGCTAGTTGCATGTATTATTTCTATACGTACGCGCGATGAGATTACTCTGCCGTGTGCGCGTCGTCTTTTCCAAATTGCCCGCACGCCAGCCGATATAAGTCGGTTGACACCTAAAGAGATAGACAATGTAATCTACACCTGTACATTTCACGAGACAAAGGCATTGCAGATTCATGAGATAGCAAGACGAGTTGTTGCAGAACACAGAGGTATTTTGCCGTGCGACTCATATGTTCTGCTTTCTTTTCGAGGAGTTGGCCACAAATGCGCTAATCTTGTGCTCGGAATCGCGTGTAGAGAGGCGCGTATAAGCGTAGACATCCATGTCCACCGTATCACAAATCGGTGGGGATATGTGCAGACAAAGACACCGGAGGCAACCATGATTGCTCTTGAAGAGAAACTTCCTCGCAAATACTGGATAGAAATTAATCGCCTGCTCGTCCCTTTCGGCAAACATATATGTACAGGTATCCTCCCTCGATGCTCGACCTGCCCAGTCCTAGATATGTGTCAGCAGGTAGGCGTAAAAGAATATCGCTGAAAGGAACTACTTATCCTCGTACTTGAATCTATTTATCGAAAACATCTTTATAAAATAGCGTTCTCTAGGCATCTTATCCAGATTATCATTCTCCAAAATTCAATACTTCCTTCAACATCCCGTTCTCAAAGTAGATCTTACGCACTCCATCTAGGTTGCCATCCTTATAGTTACATGCGCCCTCCAATGCCCCGCTCTCATAGTAGGTGCGGGACGGTCCGTCCATCTTATCGTTCTTATAATGTACCTCTTTCTTTAATGCACCGCTTTCGTAGTAAAGCCTAGTCACCCCGTTTAGATGGCCGTTTTTGCATCCCCACTCAGTCCGCACCACTCCATGCGGATAGTAGTCTTTGACTATTCCATTGGGATTATCTTTACATATTGGGTTGGGTGCATCTCCAAATGAAACAGCAGGGATAAATAGGACTATTAAAATTACGATGAGTCTCTGAACCATTTTTACCCTCCATGTTTACAGCTACATAAGCAACGTTATTCTAGTTCTTCATGCTTCCACCCACGTCCATCATCAACTCCAATTACCTTTAGAACCTTATCTACAAAACCCTCTACAAGGTCGTTGATGGTTTTTAATTCAATATAATGAGGCGGACTTATAGGCATTATGATTGCGCCTTCCCTCGATAGCTTAAGGGCGTTTTCTAGAGCTATTGAGCTGAGTGGAGTTTCTCTGAGTGCAATCACGAGCTTTCTTCTCTCTTTAAGGGCCACTTGGGCAGCCCTTGTTATTAATGTGTCTGAGATTCCCGATGCGATCTTGCCAAGGGTTGAAACAGAACATGGAATTATAACAAGGGCGTCGAAAGGGTTGCTCCCCGATGAAAATGGAGCCGAAAGGTCAGAGTCTAAAAACGTCTTTTTCGCCCACGGGTTGAGTTCTTCAACCTTGAGTCCCAATTCCTCGTGTAGTACCCTTTTCCCCCATTTGCTGACAATGAGAAACCTATCATCAGGGCATTTTCTCAAGAAATTAACCCCATATATCACCCCCGAAGCTCCAGTGATCCCTATAATAGTACGCATCTCAAGGTAAGTATATCCCAGAGAGGACAAAAAGAAAAACAACAAATCCAAGTACGGCATTTATTTTAAAAAAGGCAAAATCTACATCGGCCGATTTTTTGTGTTCCCAAAAAAGGAGAAGCCCAGAGATAATGAGAAAGGGAAGCGCATAGATTGATCTGAAGCTATAGAAATAAAGCCCAATAAGCGCGAGGAATGAGAGGAGATGAAGAACGGCTGAGATAATGATCGCCCTTTTTCTGCCGTATCTAGATGTAAGAGAAAACACCTCGCTTTGCCTGTCAAATTCCTCATCAAGCGTGGCATATATAATATCAAAACCGGAGACCCAGAAGAAAGTAAAAAGGGAAAGAAAAAGAGGCGGAATAATACCACTGGCTGAGCATCTAACTGCAAACCATCCCCCAAGAGGGGAAAGTGAGAGCCCGAGTCCCACTCCAAAATGACAGAGCGATGTGAATCTTTTCATATATGGATATACGGTAAAAACAATAAGGGGAATCGGAGATAGATAAAGAACAAAATCGCATATAAGATAGGCCGCAATTAGGTAAATCAGAATCCCTCCTCCAACAATTGCAGAGGCTTCAATGAGGCTCATCTTCCCCGAGGGGAGTTCTCTTTCTCTAGTTCTAGGATTTCTCCTATCAATCTCCTTATCTATTATCCTATTTAGTCCCAGGGCTGATGTTCTTGCTCCAAACGCAGCAATTAGTATGAGAATCAGCACACGGCTCTCAGGAACGCCTCCTGCTGCCAAGAAGGCTCCGCTCAGGATTAAGGGAAGAGAAAAAAGCGTGTGTTCAACCTTAACGAATCTCCCGTATGTTTTTAATCTCTCCATCATAATGAATTTACCTTTACTTTTATAGTTTCTCTTTTAGAATACTTGATTAAATCCGATCTATTTAAAGGAAGCCTATGGAATCACCTGAGCTAACAGAGAGAATATCTAATTGCCTCAAGGAAGGAAACACAGAGGAGATTAAAGAGATGCTATCACCTATACACACATCAGAGATAGCTGCCCTTATTCAATCCCTTAACCAGGAAGACCGCTCCAAGGTGCTCAGTTCCCTAGATAGTGAAACCACCTCTCAGATAATCCTCGAACTTGAGAAAGAACAGAGACAAAAAATCCTTGAAGAACTCGACCATGAAAAGATTGCCGACATCATAGAGGAGATGGACTCAGATGATGCGGCCGATGTAATTTCGGAACTACCTCATGATACAGCAAAGGTCGTCCTTGAGAAGATGGCTCCTGAAGAGGCCAAAGAGGTTGAACCACTGCTCAAGTATCCAAAGGATACAGCAGGGGGAATAATGCAGAGAGAGCTAGTCCAGGTTATACGTGATTCCACCGTGAAAGATACAATAGGATGGATTCGGCTAATCGCCGATGAGGTTCAGGATTTCAACGAAATCTATGTTACCGACGATAATGATCGGCTTTTTGGAGTTGTATCACTTAAAAGATTAATCCTAGCCAACCCAATGATTAAAGTAGGAGAAATAATGGAGCCGGTCGTTGTTAAGGTAACACCCTATGTTGATCAGGAAGAGGTCGCCAATATCTTTAAGAAATACGATATAGTCTCGCTTCCCGTCGTAGATGAGGATGAAAGACTCTTAGGTCGCATAACAGCAGATGATGTAATAGATGTCATCACCGAGGAGGCATCGGAAGACATATATCTCCTCGCCGGAGTAGGGGAATACGTACATCCTATATATACTCCTACTATTACCAGGGTAAGGCTTCGTCTTCCCTGGCTTCTTCTGACCCTTTTGGGGGAGCTTTTCATCGCATTTGTAATCGCACACGCCTTTAAATCGACTCTTCAGCGTGTCGTGGTTCTTGCTGCCTTCATGCCAGCCATAATGGCAACTGGAGGAAATGTAGGACTTCAGGCAACAACTGTAGTGATAAGAGGCCTCGGAATGGGAACAATCAGCCTAAAGCAGGCCTTTAAAGTCATAATATCAGAGATGAGACTGGGTCTTTCGTTGGGAGTAATATGTGGAATTATTGCCGCTTTAATAGGTGCACTAATAGGCATACACGAGCCTGAGGTCGTAAAAATAGCGCTTTCCATTTTCATAGCAATGTCTTCTGCGACCATTGCAACTGCATTTATGGGGGCGGCTGAACCGCTTGTCTTGCATAAACTAAAATTCGATCCGGCTGCGGCCTGCGGCCCTTTTGTTACAATGTTTAACGACATTTTTGGATCAATTGTCTATCTATTTATTGCTACGTTTATTTTTTAACACAGGAATTAGCCATGAACCAATAATGATGATGTGGTTATTAAATGGCGACTTATAAACCCCATGAAAATCTCTGAGGCCTTTCTCATTCGCAAGATTGAACACGGTGAGTCAGATTATATACTTACCCTCTTCACTAAGGATTTTGGAAAAATAAGGGGACTCGCAAAAAATGCAAAAAAGAGTAGAAGACGGTTTGGAGGTAGAATTGAGCCATTTGTGCATCTACGGGTGAGGTTTCGGGAGAGATCAGGAGGGATGAAGTTTATTGATGACTCAGAGACTATAGAAGTGTTCTCACCTCTTATGGAAGATATAGGACTCTTTACATGGGGGAGTTTTATCCTAGAGAATGTAGATGCCCTTGTTCCCGAAGAGGAACCTAATGAAGGGATATTTGAGCTTCTGATCCAAGCCCTGTCTGATTTAGGTTCTAAGAAGAGTCCTCTGGCCGTAGTCATAAAATTTCAATTTTTGGCTCTTTCTCTATCCGGATACAAACCGGTTTTTAATCTCTGTGCAAGATGCGGAGACCCAACAGAAGAAGATGCATTCTTTAGCCCTCAAAAGGGCGGGATTCTCTGCAAAGGCTGCAGAAAGAATGAGCCAAACGGATTTAGTGTACCAAAAGATTTTCTCAGACAAGGAGATTTAATGGACCTCTCAAACCGGGATTTAGAGACGTCTTTTGACTATGTAAAATTCCTAATAAATTTTACTGAGTATCATACAGGAAAGGAGATTAGGTCATATAAATTTTTAGAGGAGCTAGGGAATGATTAAGGTTCCTGGATTTCTCGGATGCGGCATATCCTCTGGTATAAAGAGGAATGGGAAAAAGGACTTGGCTCTTATATTTTCGAAGGTCCCGGCAAAGGTATCGGGTTTTTTTACGACCAATATTGTAAAGGCAGCTCCTGTCCTTTTAGGAATGGAGCGGGTAAAGGGCGGATATTGTCAAGCAATCATTATCAATAGTGGGAACGCCAACGTAGGTACAGGGAAGAGGGGACTAAAGGACGCAAACCTTACAGCAAAACTCGTAGCCAATGAGCTTGGGATAGACGAATCCCTTGTTATCCCTTCATCAACAGGTGTGATAGGGGTTTACTTAAATATGGAAAAGATTAAAAGCGCAATTCCCAATCTTGTCTCAGAATTAAGCGAAGATGGATTATTGGACACTGCCGAAGCCATAATGACAACGGATAAGTTTCCCAAGTACGCGGAAGCGCAAATTAGTGTTGATGGAAAAACCGGAACAATCTGCGCCATTGGAAAAGGGGCTGGAATGATTGCCCCCAAGATGGCTACAATGCTCTGCTTTATTCTCACAGACATTAACGTTGACCGAAAAGCCCAGAAAAATGCCCTTAAAAATGCAGTAGATGTTTCATTTAACAGAATTATAGTTGATGGAGATATGTCTACAAATGATACGGTGCTCATGCTCTCAAACGGTACTTTGGGAAACAGCCCAATAAAGGATGGAGATAAAAATTATAAGACATTTGAAAGGATTCTTACACAACTGACAACGGAAATTGCAGAGATGATTGTGCGTGACGGAGAAGGAGCAACAAAGGTTGTGAAGATTATAGTAAAAGGAGCAAAAAATAGAAAAGACGCAGAGAAGATCTCTCGCACAATCGGCTCTTCGCTCCTAGTGAAAACCGCCCTTTACGGAGAGGATGCAAACTGGGGACGTGTGCTTGCAGCAGCAGGGCGGGCTGGGGTTAAATTCGATCCATTAAAAGTAGACTTGTATTTTGGAGATCATAGGATCGTAAAAAACGGCGCGGAGATAATGGACGAGAGCAAAGTAAACCACATCCTTAAAAGCCCTAGCTTCACAATCACGCTAGACCTAAAAGGGGGAAAGTCAAGCTATTTCGTAATTGCAAGCGACATAACTATGGACTACCTGAAGCTTAATGCAAGCTATAGGACCTAGTTCAAATAAAGCTGGCTGGAGGCGAATCCGGTTCAAAGTGAATCACTCCCCGCTCGTTCCAGCCACATCAACAAATGGTGCTCCGGGGTGTTGACTTAAGCCAAGACGACCCGCTGCCGTCGCATGCCGACCCGAAGCCGGAACGAGCTTAGTCACTGCTCCCAGACCGTAGGGTGGCATGTTGTTGTAAATTGTTTCATACTGGTTGGCCTTGACGCAGTAGGTTTCGTGCCAAATGCCCACATCGCCATTGCTTCCGACCCTCTGGTTGAGAGCTGCCCACGCCGGAAAATGGTCTTTATTCCGATCATGAGCGTAGATTTTTAGTTGCTCAAATGAGCGCCAGTATTGCACGCACAACCATGTGATTACGCAAGCCGATGTGAAAGTGAAACCCGAGAAGTCCAGAATCGGGTCTTTGCGACAACTCCTGAAGCATTTTAGGCATCGCCAGGAAGACCGGGAGCCATTTATGCACTTTCCAAAGCTTATTGATCCACATACCAATGAGGAAGACAATGAAATCGCCTTCGATCATAGACGTCATTCTTTGTCTAATGACTTTAGACATGTTACACCTCCAAGTATGATTACTTGTGCGCTACCTCGTATGTGCCGGGAACAGCACGAAAACTGATCGCCAGGCGATTCCAGCTATTGATAGCAATAACAGCCAAAGTCAGGTTTACCAATTCCTGTTCGGTAAACTGCCTGCGCGCCTGGTCAAACATCTCGTCCGGCACATGCCCGTTGGTGATAAGAGTTACTGCTTCAGTCCATGCAAGAGCCGCCCGCTCGCGTTCAGTGTAAAAGGGTGATTCGCGCCAGGCATCAAGCATATAGAGCCGGCGTTCGCTTTCCCCTTTCTCTCTCGCCTCCCTAGTGTGCATCTCGATGCAGAAAGCACAGCCGTTGATCTGAGAGGCTCTTACTTTAATCAAATATAATAGAGACGGCTCGAGACCACATTCCCTCACGTAAGTCTCAAGGCCATACATTGCTCTGATTGCATCTGGGCTGACCTTGCGGTATTCAATCCTTGGCTGCATTTGTGTTTTCCTCCTTCTTAGTGTTTTCAGCTCGCAAATGGTACATCAATTTAATTTATGGTTTCTTTTTCTTAGCCTATATAATGCTTTCTTTCGACCTTCCTCGTTTGAACACAACCGCGCTCACAACAGCCAGAGTCGAAAACGCAATCATCATAGCCCAGAAGACCTCGTGTGGACCAAGACTGAGTGGCTTGGCAAGCACGTATCCCAAAGGTATTTCCCAGAGCCAGAAGGTAAAAAGGTTTATGACAGTCGGGGTCCACGTACTCCCCGCGCCGTTGAATGATTGCGTCAGCACCATGCCGTAGGCATAGAATAAAAAGCCGAGAACCACGGTCCAGAGACAATCAACGGCGTAACCGAAGACCGCCGGATCGTTCGTAAACCACTGAACTATCCAACTAGGGAAAAACACAAAGGACAAACTAACCGTGCCCAAGAAACATATGTTGTAAAAGCCTGCGAGCCAGACGACTTTCTCAGCGCGGTCTGGTTTCTTTGCCCTTAAAGATTGTCCCACCATCGTTGTGGCAGCATTGCTCATGCCCCATGATGGCAACAAGTCAAAGATAATAATGTGTATGCCGATGGTATAACCGGCTAGAGTCTCGCTACCATTGGATTTCTGGGATTCGATTCTGTGCGAACTGAAAAGACATGGAGCGAAGACACCATTGAGCTTCTAAAAATAGTAGGGGAAATGTTTGCAAACGCATTAGAACGAAAGCGCGCAGAAGAGGCACTTAAAGAGAGTTTTATACAGTTATCCAAAAAGAACTGCGAGATAGAAGAACTTAAAAACCGGCTTCAGGCTGAGAACATCTATCTTCGAGAAGAGATAAGAACTGAACACAACTTTGAGGAGATCATAGGCGAGAGCCAATCGCTTAAGAATGTACTTCGCAAAGTGGAGCAGGTAGCGCCAACCGATGCCACTGTTCTAATTCAAGGTGAGACCGGAACAGGCAAAGAACTCATTGCCCGTGCTATTCACAACCTTAGCCCTCGAGGGGATAGGCCCCTGATTAAGGTCAACTGCGGAGCGATTTCTGCCGGGCTGGTAGAGAGTGAACTATTCGGCCATGAAAAGGGGGCTTTTACCGGGGCTATTCAGCGTAGGGTCGGACGGTTTGAGCTGGCAAACGACAGCACCATTTTCTTGGATGAGATTGGTGAATTGCATCAGGATACTCAGGTTAAACTCTTGCGTGTCCTTCAAGAAGGGGAGTTTGAGCGAGTGGGCAGTTCCCAAACCATTAAGGTTAATGTCAGGGTTATAGCCGCCACAAATAGGGATTTGAAAAAGGCGGTTGAGGAGGGAAAGTTCCGACCAGACCTCTACTATAGACTAAATGTCTTTCCAATACTTATTCCTCCACTTCGGGAACGAAAGGATGATATTGAGCTGTTAGTAAATTATTTTGCCGCAAAATATTCTAACAAACTAGGGAAGAAGGTTGAAGCAATCCTCAAGAAGACAATGGATGCCCTGATATCCTATCACTGGCCGGGTAATGTAAGGGAGCTTGAAAATGTAATTGAGAGGGCGGTTATCCTCACTTATGGAAAGACCCTAGAGGTTGATGACTTACTCGACATCAGGCCTTTGGAGACCGATCCTCATAACTCAAGACTAGAAACACTTGAAGATGCGGAACGCTCACACATACTTCGCGCACTTGAAAAAACTAATTGGGTGATTGATGGCAATCGGGGTGCTGCCTTGGTTTTGGGCATTAACCCCGGCACACTCAGGTCTCGGATGAAGAAGCTCGGTATAAAAAAGCCAAGGGTGGATGACCGGACTTGAACCGGCGACCTTCGGGGCCACAACCCGACGCTCTGACCAATCTGAGCTACACCCACCATAAGAGTCCATATCTGAAAACTAGCTCGCCCATTGCAAATAGATTTCAAGTTATTCTTAGGTGTATAATCTTACCTAAGAAGCTATAAAAAGCTACTAAAATTACTCCTATTTTAACAAATCTAGTTTCATATTGTATTTAATATTGTGTTTTTGCTTTTGTCAATTTAACGAAAGTGAGTTAAAAATAAAAGGCTTAGGATATATCTATTACTGTATGAAATAATAACCAATCATTCTAGTATCTAACACTCATGGAGTTATAATAATGTATAACACGCATTTATAGCCAAGATTTGATTGCTGGCTTGGAGCTATACCGATATCTATAGGAACTGCTTTGAGAGGATTAATTCTCTTGCTTCGAACTCACATTAATATACCCACCCTAATTACCAGTTTTCGACTGGTTATTGCTCCTGTACTGCTCTATTTTGCTTGGATCGGTGAACATACTCTGTTTCTAATTTTCCTTGCCTGCTCCCTACTTTCAGACCTTACCGATGGATTCGTCGCCAGGAGATTGAATCAGGCATCAGAATTTGGAGCTAAACTGGATAGTTGGGGTGACTTTGTAACAAACACAACCATCTTAGTTTGTGCATGGTGGCTATGGCCAAATCCAATACGGCAAGAAGCTCCGTTTATAATCACTATGATTTTAGTTTCCGCTGTTCCACTCACATTCGGATTCCTTAAATACGGCCGCCTCATCAGCTATCATGCCTGGAGTACTAAGCTCTCAACAGTACTCATAATCAGCACCGCGCTTATTCTAATCGCAGGCGGTTCTCCTTGGCCTTTCCGACTCTCCACGCTCGTTCTAGTTATTGCACAGATGGAGCTGACTGCCATGACTGCAATACTCCCGGAATGGCGACCGAATGTGCCATCGCTTTGGCATGCAATAGAACTCAGCCGCCGACTAAAGCAAGAGAAGAAAACCTACAAGGCAATTTAACTACTGTCTCTGAATTTCAGCTTGTCTGCCGAGTTACCCACCGTATCAATAAATGCAATGCAGAATTAGAAAAACCCTTGTGAAACTTTCTTGCCCTTGCCCAATGTATGTGAATAAGTCTCTATGGCTATTTGATACAACTGTTCAAACTGCCTCACTACCCTATTGATATCGTGGGCTTGTATTAGAAAAAGGCTTCTTTGACCCATCTCGCGTCTTAACCTCTCATTGGTCAAGATGCAGGTAACCCTTTCTGCAACCGCTTGGCTATTACCACTAGAAAAAAGAAATCCGTTTTCCCCATGATGAATGAGTTCAGGGAGAGCCACTGCATCTACCGCAACTACAGGAAGTGCTGAAGCCATAGCCTCCATTGTCACAATGCTCTGTAGTTCTGCTGTCCCTGCAATCACAAAGACATCGGCGATTCTATATAAATTAGGTAGGTCTTCATCATCTACAAACCCCGTAAAAACTGTGTGATTATGGAGAGATAGTTTCTGCACTATACCCTCTAGATGATTTCGTAATGCACCAACACCAGCTAAAACAAGCCGAGCATCAGTTTTTTTAAGGATCAATGGCATTGCTCTGAGAATCACCTCAATATTTTTTTCTTTATCCAATCTCCCAACATAGAGCATAGTCGGTCGGTCGGGGATGTGATACCGTTCCTTAAGATAGGTGCCATTATTAGCTGGATTAAAACGCTCTAAATCAACACCGCAGGAGAGCACAACCACTTCTTTTGTCAGTCCCTGCCGATACATCAATTCTGCTGCTGTTTTCGTAGGAGCAGTGACAAATGAAAGCTGGCTATATACTTTAACAAACTGCCGCCATGCTAGTCTTTTAAGCCTCCTCTCTACAAAGTCCGGCAAATGGAGATAATGAATCAAATTCTCTGGCATAAAGTGGTTTGTTCCTATGATTGGAATACCGAGTTCGCAAGCAACCTCAAGCACCGCCTTCCCAATCACAAAATGATTCTGTATATGGATAATATCCGGCTTAATTCCCATTATGACTTCGCCGATATATTTTCTTGTCAGCAATGGCGACGAAAAGCGAAAGCCGGGATATAGTGGCACTGGAATAGAGCTAATACCATAGAGTGTAATACCATCGGTGGAATTGACAGTATTGTTTAATGTTCTTGATGGAGCAATTACAAAGACATTGTGCTTTAACTTACTTAGGTAATATGCCAATCGAAATGTAAAGTAAGCCGCCCCATTAGTGCTAGGATAGTATGTATCGGTTGCAAGGAGAATTCTCATTTTTATTATTCTATATACGGGATGCTCGCTATATCGGAATGTCTACTCTGTAGAGAATTCAAAGCCATTATAACCAAACGCATTTTTCGAAAGCCGATAATTATTTCCCACATTATTCAACCTCTCGTATCCTAACCCCATCTTCACCTACTGTTATGTACGTAGATGGTCTATCTATCCAGCATCCACTATTAAAATAGTGGATGCCATCGACAGTCTTAGAGATTGCTTGATGCGTATGACCACAAAAAACGTAGTCAGCGCCTTTAGTCATACTGTAACAGATAGCATCATCGGCTACTTTATTAGATAACCTTAAATATCTCTTTGATGTCCTTTTAAGAAGCTTACTTATGTAGAAACCCTTCGTATCTATCTTTTGAGTCAAACGATAAATGCGGCAGGCTATTTCAGTAATTGTGCCATTATTTATTATAAAATCATCAAATTGATGTCCATGTATTGCAAGATACACTTTCCTATTATATTCCCATACGTATTCCTTACACGCCTTCACACCCAACAAATATGGGACTACCTCTACAAGACCTTCGTCATGATTTCCTTCGACCCACACAACTTCTCTATGTTTTGACATTTGCCTTATATAAGATAGGAAATCCCAATGGAGACGACGCAGTCTTTTAAAGTTCAAATCATCAAAGATATCCCCAAGCAGAATTAATTTTTCAAAGTTCCAAGACTCAAGGACATCCATTAATTCACCGACACGGCTCATATCAGAGCCAAGATGAATATCTGAAACAACAATTGTATTAGCTACAGGTACTTCCCTATGTCCAGATGTAATTATTGAAGCGGTAAGGTTTACCATCTTTTTCCTTGTCCATTCTGATAATGATAAGAGTTATTGATTATTTCTCTAAGGACACACTAAAGTCTTAGTAAACATAATAGTCAAATACCCCTCTTAAAAGGAGTTTTTCTGACCACTACTTAGAATAGTTTGCTTATTATTGCTTTTGTGATTTTGACCCAATTATTATATGGCTCATTCATGTAAATTATATCCATCATACCACCTGTATCCATTCCAATCATGTACATCATATTCACATCTATATCTATGCATCTCTTTTTTGTGCCTTGTAATCATATTTGACCAACCATGGCCCCTAACAATTAGACCTATGGTAAAAATAATCATCAATACTATCCACCACATCCTCTAACCTCCTCAGTTTATAATATCATCTAAGCTATAAATTTTTTTTAACAAGAGCGACACGCAACTCAAGTTATCTATTTTGCTTATTGAATTCCTCAATTTATCTAATACTCTTTTATAAGATAGTTGCATGATTTTATTGTCTTTTTATTAAGAATATGTTAAGTCCAAGTTTAGATGATTTACCCAAGGCAATCCCAAATTGATGATTTATCTGGAATAAACCCCAATTAGAATATATAGAACTTAACAGCGGATTAACAAGAGCATAACGCGGATTTAACAAAACGATGGCATTATAAAAACGGGTCTTTTATCTCCTCCATATCATCCACCAACCTGATATACTCCCTTCCTTTTAGCGAGTCCTTTGCCTCGAGGGCTCGCTCCTTTCTAAATTACATTGTTTGAATTTATTGATTTTATATGGCGCGCCCAGAGGGATTCGAACCCCCGACCCACGGCTTAGAAGGCCGTTGCTCTGTCCAACTGAGCTATGGGCGCATCGAGATGGTCGGGGCGAGAGGATTTGAACCTCCGACCTCGGCGTCCCAAGCGCCGCGCGCTCCCACCTGCGCTACGCCCCGACTATAAAAAACAAAATTATACCTACGATTAGGAAAACGACAAGTCTTATACCTTATCAGGCAATCATTACCTTGCCCTTCATACTACTTGATTACAAGAGTCTAATACTACAATAGCTATAAAGACTGATTCATTTAAACTAAAATATGTATCTAAAATACCAAAATCTAGGAGGCATAGACTCCACCCGTTGATAAAAGCCTTATAACCAATATAATCGTTCTATGCACAGGACAACAAAACTCATTGATCTAAGCCTAAAGATTGAACCTGCCCCAGGTCCGGAACACCAGCTTCTCCAAATAAAACACGAAGAGCACCATGAGACTGCAGAGTATATGATGAAGCGATTCCAGTGTAGAAGGGAAGACCTACCAAAGGGCCTTGGCTGGGCTAATGACTACGTTACGCTCGGTACACATGTCGGGACACATATTGATGCCCCCTGGCACTACCATCCAACCTCAGAGGGAAAGAGGGCAAGAACAATAGATGAAGTACCCGTTGAGTGGTTCTACGGAGACGGAGTTGTAGTAGATATGAGGCACAAGAAACCCGGAGACTTAATTACGGTCTCTGACTTGGAAGCAGCGCTGGACAAAATCTCCTATAGAATTAAACCGTTTGATATTGTCCTCATTATGACGGGAGCCGATAAGCTCTGGGGTACCTTGGATTACTGGTCTAAGTTTCCGGGTCTTGGTAGAGAGTCCACACTCTGGCTCTGTGATCAGGGGGTTAAGGTCATGGGAACCGATTCCGCCGGATGGGATAGACCCTTTGCGGCAATTGTGGAGGAGTTTAAAAGAACGGGTGATAGCAGTATTATCTGGGGTGCACACTTTGCAGGAATTGAAAGGGAGTACTGTCAGATTGAGAAGCTCACTAATTTAGACCTCCTCCCTCCTTTCGGATTCAAGGTGGCCTGTTTCCCCATTAAGGTTTTGGGAGGAAGCGCAGGCTGGGTAAGGGCAGTTGCAATAATTGGGGAATAATTCCTTACGAAGAGAGGCGATAAATCTCGCTCTGAAGCCTGTAGAGGTTATAGTAAATTCCCCCCTTCATCAGAAGCTCGTGATGTGTTCCAGTCTCAAATATCTCTCCCTTGTGTATAACAATGATTTTATCCGCCTCTCTTACATTTGAGAGCCTGTGTGCGACGATTATCGTGGTTCTCTTCCGAGAACCTTTTTTGAGTACCTCTTGCACCTTAAGTTCCATCTCAGCATCTATAAGAGATGTGGCTTCATCCAAGATTAAGACATTTGCATCCTTTGAAAACACCCTTCCCAAAGATATTATTTGCCTCTCTCCGGAAGAGACAAAACGTCTATCCGCTTTTATTCCATCTGCGCCTACAGTTTTTGCAAATCCGTCTCCATTGTTGTGAGATGTACTGTCTGATATACCTTTTCCGAAGAGGAACATGTCTTGAAATACGGTTGAGACATTCGTCCGTAAAAAATACGGATCGAGTTCTCTTATATCAACCCCGTCAAAGAGAATCTGCCCCCTTTGTATATCGTAAAATCTAAGAATGAGGTTGATTATAGTGGTCTTTCCAGAGCCTGTGAGACCCACAAGGGCCACGATTTGGCCAGGATCCGCACTAAAGGAAACGTTCTTTAGAACCCAATCGCCACCATTATAAGAAAACCACACATTCTTGAATTCTATCTTTCCCCTCACACTTTCTAACCCCCTCCCTTTTTCTCTTTCCTCGGGCTTCAGGTTTATAAGGTCATAGAGATTTTCAGACGCCGCTATGGCAGACTGAAATATGTTGTATCTCTCCGTGAGTTCGACAATCGGCCCAAAGAGCATCCTGATATAGGCAAGATAGGCGATAAGGGCACCAAGGGTGAGGTCGAGTTTTATAATCCTCAATCCCCCGTACCAGAGTATAAGAGCCACAGCAAAGGTGCCTATAAATTCAATGATCGGTCTAAATGTAGCAAACGCAAAAAGCTGATCCATATTTGCCCTATAGTTCTCCCGGTTTACCTCTTTAAATCTCTCAAAATTCTCCTTCTCTCTTAGGTAGAGCTTTATGATCATAATTCCCCTTACACTTTCTTGGACAAATGCGTTTAGTCTTGCTATTGATCTCCTAACGCTCCTGTAGATTATCTGCAACCTCTTTTTAAAAAGTGCACCTATGATTCCAAGAATTACGGTGAGAATAAATATAAATGCGGTAAGGGTTTTGTTCATATTAAACATCACGATGAGAACACCAAAAATCACAATAAGGTCTTTAAAGAACTGTACAAGTACCGATGTATACATCTCGTTTATAGCATTCACATCATTTGTGACACGTGTCGTGAGTCTTCCAACAGGATTTCTGTCAAAAAAAGATTGAGGAAGGGTAACGAGATGAGAAAATACACCCAGTCTTATTTTGTGCATAATCCTTTGCCCGGAGTAATTTAGAAAATAGGTGTATGCAGAGCTAAAAAGAAAGTCTGAAAAAAGGACAATAAGCAAAAGGAGGGCAAGCCTATTAACCCGTCCTATATCTCCGATCCGTAGCGTCCTTATCTCATCGCGGCTGAGCTTCTTAAGAGAAGAGTATTTCGCGAAATAGACCTGCCCCACGGGTTTAAATATATCGTTGTGTTTATTTAATATTTCATTAACTCTACTTAGCCTATCCGATTCAATCCCTGCCCTGTCAACAACCAGGTATCTTTCTTTTGAGACAATTTCAAATTTTTCAAGATTAATCCTATCATCTTTATCAATTCGGGAAAGATTAATTAAATATGAATCCTTACCTATTGGAATAATCGAAGACGAATATTTTTTCTCTATTAGTCTCCTAAGTTTATCGTCTTTATCTGAAAAGTCTTTATCTGAAAACCTCGCCTCTCCCCAAGGGAGAAATATATATCTATCTACGGCAATCTTCGCTATATATGGAACAATAAGCTCTATTGCTGCCGTAATGAGCATAAAAATTAGAGAGATAACCATGAGCTCTCTGTATTGACGCGCAAACCCAAAGAGCCATTTTATAACCCTTATGTCATAACCCCTTTTATTTCTTCTTTCCTCTTCGTAATCCATCTCGCTCAAATGGTACTCTCCAAATATTTGGATGTTTATTTATTTTTAAATCCCTTCTCTGTGAACCCTATGCCCTCTGCAGTTGTATTTTATTTTCGATCTACTCATTCATATCCATATGTAACAACTTGTGACCGAATAGCAAATTCCTGAGAGAATTCCTCTTCGCCAAACGCCTGAACCCTATAGAGTCTTGCATAAATCCCATCTTCAGCCATAAGCTCATCATGATCTCCAAACTCAACCAGTCTTCCCTTTTCAAAAACGGCAATCCTATCAAAACCGCTGATTGATGAGACTCTACTCGATACAACGATAAGAGTTTTTCCAACCATTATTCTTCTCAGGTTTTTAATCACTAGGCTCTCCGTTCTCAGATCAAGAGAAGAGAGAACGTCATCGAGTATCAACACGCGTGGTTTAAGGAGAAGCGCCCTCGCAAGCGCTATCCTCTGCCTCTGTCCACCAGAGAGGCTGAGCCCCCTTTCTCCAACCACTGCATCAAAACCCCCAGGGAATTCCATTACCTCGTCATAGATTTGGGTAGCTTTAGAAGCATCCATAATCTCTTTATCGGTAATATTGGGATTCATAAAAGCGATATTATCCCTTATCGTTCCACTAAATATAGTGGTTTCTTGAGGCAGGAAGACAATCCCCCTTCTTAAACTCTCTTTTCTTATTCTCCTCACATCAATTCCATCTACAAATATTTGGCCCTCAGACGGCTCTATGATCCTCATAAGGAGCTTAAGAAGCGTGGTCTTACCTGAGGCAGTGCTCCCAGTAATTCCAAGAGCCATTCCCTTGGTTATGTCCAGGTTCAAATCACTCAGAGCCTTTTTTCCGTCGGGATAAGAGAAGTTCAAGTTCCTAAATTCAATCCTGCCCTCTATATCAATATCAACCGAATTGGGGGCATCTCCAATATCGGGTGCCATAAGCAGTATTTCATTAACACGCCTAAGCGACGCACTGCCTCGCTTGATAATATCAACCGCCCAACCCATTGCCACCATAGGCCATGTGAGCATCCCAAGATAAACCGATATGGCAGCAAAATCCCCTAGTGTGATCTCAAGTGTTATAGTATGTCTCCCCCCCATCCATAGGAATATCGCCATAGAGATCCCCGCAATAAATGTGATAAGTGGTTGATAAACACTCTCTATTTTTATCAGATTAAGGCTTGTGCCTAGATAATGGTTGCTTACACTCTCGAAGTCCTTAATCTCGTCTTTTTCCCTTACAAATGCCTTTATCACCTTTATCCCTGATATGGCCTCCCTTGCATTCTCTGTGAGATCGGAAAAAGACGCCTGTACCTTTTCGAATCTATTCTCTATCACCCTTCCGAATTTGGCTACGATGACGGCCAGTATAGGAAAGGGAATTAGGGTATATAGAGTTAAGGTCGGCGACACATAGGCCATAGCGGCGAGTATAAAAGTGAGGAGCAAGATTCCGTCATAGGCTACAACCACACCTATTCCACATGCCATCCTTATAGCCTCAATGTCGTTTACAGTATGGGCCATAAGATCTCCGGTTTTTTTCTCGTTATAAAAATCAAAGGAGAGGCTCTGGAGATGAGAGAAGAACTGATTTCTGAGATTAAGCTCTATCTTTCTAGAGGCCCCCAGTATGAAATACCTCCATAAGAACCTGAAGATGGACATAACAAAAGCCAGTGATATTATATAAAGGGCGTATTTCGTAAGGGCCTCAATCCCGGCATTTTTGACGGTCAGTGCATCTATTGCTCTCTGTATAATCTGCGGAATAGTAAGCTGGGCGATGTCTACAATAGAGAGCGCAAATATCCCGGCAAGGATAGAAAGCTTATGATCTAGAATTAAAGATGTAAGGGTTTTCTTCCTATTCAAAATTCACTCTATTTAATCAAAATTGAAAATCGCTACACGGATTATAAATGATATATGACAAGGAATATTTCTCAAAATTTTTGCTATTGATTATTTAATGACAAATATGGGAAAAAATAAAAACTGATTAGACTTCGCTAAATATGATAAG
>CAYMEO010000021.1:0-31598 GCA_964389705.1 uncultured Spirochaetia bacterium | reverse complement strand
AGGCGGCATGGGATAGATATTAGGAATTAATCTAAATCCAATACTAAAACTCTAGCACTAATCTTTTAAACATATTCATGGGCTTCATAAAACGCCATCCAATTCTTATAATCTTGATTCTCTTCTTTTTTGCTACACAGCTTATTTCTTTAAATCTTGAAGGGAAACGGATAGGAGACCCGTTTTCTAGATTCGTTCTCCTTCTGGCCTATTATCCCCAGAAATCCATTTTTATCCTAACGGGTATGATCGTGGGCATATGGCAGAACTACATAGACCTTATAGGGATAAAAGAGGAGAATGAGAGACTCAAATTGGAGGTCAGAAGGCTCCGTGAGGAGAGATTTCGACTCTGGGAAGAAGAGGTACAAAATGAAAGACTTAAGAACCTCTTAGGATTAAAAAAAGCCTATCTCTATAAAACCCTCTCGGCCAATGTAATTGGGGGGAGTCCCTCAATACTTAGGTCTCAGGTTATTATTATTGATAGAGGGAAGGAAGATGGAATCTCTGAGGGAATGCCAGTTGCGACGTATGAAGGTATTGTAGGGAGGGTTTTTCTCGTTGGGGCTAAGAGCTCAGAGGTAATTCTCATAACGGATGAAATAAGTGCGGTAGACGCATACATACACAGAACCAGGGCAAGGGGAATTGTTAAGGGCACTGGAAATGGATGCGTGATGGAATACATTGAGAAGAAGGCTGATGTAAGCGTAGGCGA
This sequence comes from uncultured Spirochaetia bacterium, assembly GCA_964389705.1. Classification (GTDB taxonomy): domain Bacteria; phylum Desulfobacterota_D; class UBA1144; order Nemesobacterales; family CSP1-2; genus PSLL01. The sequence goes on along the minus strand of CAYMEO010000021.1, from coordinate 30,877 downwards.
TAAGGTAATTTCATCAGGAAAAGACGGGTTCTTTCCAAGGGGTGTTGTTATAGGAACGGTCGTAGGTGTTGAATCATCTGGGGGATTTATAAGGGCGCGTGTATCGCCGGATATGGATTTAAACTCACTTGAAGAGGTATTAGTAATCCTTAAAGCCCCTGAAAATAAAGTCGCAAATGATCAATAGAGTACTTCCTATTACCTTCTTAATTTTGCTCTCGCTTCTCTTTATGGTACTTCAGTCCACCTTTCTTTCTCCAACTCATTTTGGTCGGGCCTTCTATCCCGATCTGAATCTAGTTCTCATCGTTTTTCTTGGACTCTTTGCAGATTTGAGGAGAGGTGCTATAATTGCCCTTGGAAATGGCTATATAATGGATGTTCTGTCGGGATATGTGATTGGGATACATAGCTTATCGAGACTTAGCGTCTTTGTTATTCTCAAGGGTATCTCCCAGCATGTCTATTCACAAAGCAGGATCACTCAGGCAATTGCGATCCTATTTGCTACACTCTTTTTATGGAGTTTTATATGTATCAGCTTGAGATTAAAGGCCGACCTTGAATTTGGAATCTCTCTAGGTGATGTGATGACGCAGGGGGTGGTAAATACTGTTGTGGGACTTCCGATTTTTTGGATAATTAAAGGGCTCTATGCAAAGATACAAGAGTAGATTCCTCATAATAACAGTAGTGCTGATTCAGGCATTTCTCATTCTTATAGGGAGGATGTGGTATCTTCAGATTATAAGGGGGGATGAGTTTGAGAAGTTTTCACTAAATAATCGCATTCGTTCTATCAGAATTCCTGCTCCAAGGGGAAGAATTCTCGACAGGCACGGAAAGGAGCTTGTTGTAAATCGCCCTTCTTTCAGTGTCTATGTGCTTCCTGAAGATATAAAGGACATTGATTTTCTTGCCAATACTCTCTCTTTGGCCCTGGGAATTGAGTCCGATGTAATTAAGGCTAAGATAAAGGCGGCATTCCAAAAGAACCGATATAGCCCGGCTCTTATCGCTCAGGACATAAGCCGCAATCAGCTTGCTTTTCTTGAGGCTCGTAAGAGTTATCTTCCTGGCATTATGATTGAGGTAGATCATTTAAGGGAGTATATACATGGAAAAGTAGGCGCCCATTTCCTTGGATACATGGGGAGGATAACGGAGTCTGAACTTAAATCACACCCCGATATGCGCGGCGACGATCTAATTGGTAAAAGTGGTATAGAGAAGAGCTGGGAGGACTATCTACGCGGGAAAGACGGCTTTATTCAAATAGTTACTGATGCCCTTGGACGTGAGGTAAGGTCCAACCTCTTTCAAGAAGATCTTGAGAAGCGGGCAAGCATGGCTGGGGCAGATGTTATTTTATCAATTGATATTGACCTTCAAGATGCAGCGGAGGAGGCACTTGGAGATAAATATGGTGCTGTGGTCGCAATGGATCCGAGAAATGGAGAGGTGCTTGCGCTTGTAAGTCATCCAACATTTGACCCAAGGGATTTTATCAAAGGCGTAGATGCCAAGAAGTGGGATGAGCTTGTAAAAGACCCTTCTTTTCCGCTCATAAACCGTGCTACTCAGGGTGTTTATCCGCCCGGCTCGGTCTTTAAGATTGTAACCGCTGCTGCTGCTCTTAAAGAGGGTGTAATTAACACAAGTACATCTTTCTATTGCCCCGGGGTCTATAAGTTTGGAAAGAGGACATTTAGATGCTGGAAGGATGGGGGGCATGGTCATATGAATCTTTATCAGGCAATTGTCGGTTCGTGTGATGTCTATTTCTATAACGTTGCACAGAGGTTGGGGATTGACCGCCTTGCCAGGTATATAAAGGGATTTGGATTTGGATTCCCAACGGGGATTGACATTAGCGAGAGGATAGGAACCTCACCGAGTAGGGAGTGGAAATCAAAGGTATTCAAAAAGCCCTGGTATGATGGCGAGACTATAGTAACGGGAATAGGGCAGGGCTATATGAGCACAACCCCAATTCAGATTGCCGCTATGACGGCTGCTGTAGCAAATGGAGGGATCCTCCTCAAGCCTCAAATTGTAAAAGAGGTAGTTTCATCACAGGGAAAAACCCTTTTTGAGTACAGACCCCAGGAGAACGGGAGACTCCCGGTTGAAAAGAGGGTAATGGATATAATAAAGGATGCACTTATAGGGGTTGTGAACGAGCCCAATGGAACCGGGAGGGCAGCTCGATTAGATAGAATGCTCGTTGCAGGGAAGACTGGAACTTCTCAGGTCATTTCTCAACCACAAGGGGAGAAGCATAATCAGTGGGGTCCAAGGGACCATGCGTGGTTTACATCCTATGCTCCTGCCGAAAACCCAGAGATCGTTGTAACTGTATTTGTAGAGCATGGAGGAAAAGGGGGAGAGGCTGCTGCACCGATTGCAAAGCAGGTTCTTGAGGCCTATCTCAAGTTAAAAGATGGAGGAAGCGTTTAGTGTTCCGTTTAGTATTTGACCGAAGGCTCCTTAAAAATTTCGACTGGTTTCTCTTTCTTATAGTATTACTCATCTCTACAATAGGGCTTGTGAATCTCTACAGCGCTACATATCAAACTGGTTTTAAGGTATTTCAAAAACAACTGGTATGGGTTCTATTGGGTGTGGTTGCAATGGTACTCATATCCTTTCTTGACTATAGGGTACTTGAGAGATATACACATCACATGTATGCAGTTTTTGTTTTACTTTTAGTTATAGTTCTAGCCTTCAGCAAGGCGGTTCTAGGCTCTAAGAGGTGGCTCTCTCTGGGACCGATAACTATTCAACCGTCTGAGTTTATAAAGGTTCTCATAATACTCATTCTTGCGAAGTTTTACCATAATGACTTTGAAGGCGGTCCGTACGGGCTTCGTGATCTTTTAAAACCCATTCTTTTTGTGGCTATACCATCGGTTTTAGTACTACTTCAACCCGATCTGGGCACCGCCCTTATAATCCTCCTAACTTCGGCAAGCCTCATACTTTTTATGGGCGTGAGACTCAAATCACTTGTGTTTATCCTTGCCGTGATTCTCGGGTTTTCCTATCCGGCTTGGCACTTTGCCTTAAAGGATTACCAGAGGGAGAGAATAGAGACCTTTTTAGATTCATCGCGTGACCCGCTTGGCTCAGGATATAACGCTATTCAATCTCAGATTGCCGTAGGTTCTGGGAAGCTCTTAGGGAGGGGGTTTAGAAAAGGCTCTCAGACTCAACTTAGGTTTATACCAGAACAGCATACAGATTTTGCCTTCTCTGTGCTCTCTGAAGAATGGGGTTTTGTAGGAGGGGCCTTTACGATTCTTCTCTACTTTCTACTCATTCTCTGGATACTTGATACGGCGAGTCTTGCAAAGGATAAGTTCTCTATGGTTGTGTCCTTTGGTGTGGCATCTATGTTCTTTTGGCACACTCTGATTAATGTTGGTATGGTAACAGGGATAATGCCCGTTGTAGGTGTGCCGCTTCCGCTCCTTAGCTATGGCGGGTCTTCTGCACTTGCGGCTATGATAGGTATAGGAATAGTTTTAGGAATTAAGATGAGAAAACTCCCATTGTCGAAAGAGGCAATTATACTCGAGTAGAGAGGGATCAAGTATCTACATCCAGGGTTAGGGGCTTTCTTCCAAACCCTTAGCCCTGTTGAATATCTTTCCAACTCGGAATCCCTCCTAGGCTTTTTGCTGATTTAACGGCTCTTAAAATGGCTTCAGAAACAAGCTCTGAGGCAATGATTCCGGCAGTATTTGCGTCTCCTTCAAGGATCCCACACGATACGGCAAACACTAAATCGCCGTCGGATGTGGTGTGAGAAGGAAAGACAACCCTTGTAATTCCAGTCTGGCTTATTCTTGCAACTCTTACGAGTTCGGATTTTGAGAAATTTATGTTAGTAGCGACGACGGCAAGTGTGGTGTTTTCAAATGGCTCTAGTTTTCGCATGACCCCTTGTTTAAATAGGTTTACAGAGTTGAGAAATTCTTTTCCATTCTGAGGGTTTCTTACTCCAGCAATAATCTCTCCGATCTTTGGATCAACCACGTCTCCAAACGCATTTACAACAACCAGCACCCCCAAAATCCTTCCGTTCCCTAGATCATAGCTTGCGGTTCCGACCCCACCCTTTGTCGCTGTCCTAATTCCAAGGAGTTTTCCAATTGTGGCTCCAGTTCCTACGCCTATACTTCCCTCCTCTACAGGTGATGATGAGGCGCTAAGACACGCATTGTATACCATCTCTGGTGTGGGTCGAACCTTTCCATTTCCAATCCCAAGATCGAATATAACGGCTGTTGGAACAGAGGGTACAACCGCACCGTAGCCTACATCAAGTCCAATTCCCCTTTCCTCTAGGTACCTCATAACCCCACCTGCTGCATCTAGCCCGTAGGCACTACCCCCTGTAAGGAGAATCCCATGGATTCTTCCATAAGAATGATATGAAAGGAGAGGGTCTATCTGCCTTGTACTTGTCCCTCCCCCTCTTAAATCAATCGCCCCTCTTGCCTCTTTGTCAAACAGAATGACAGTGCATCCTGTTATGGCCTCAAAATCGGAGGCATGTCCAACCCTTACCCCCGGGACATCCGTGATTGAGCTCATACTTTACATTCTAAATTCAACGGTGCTATTTTCCAAGACTGTAGAGCCCTCTAGAATCTGTTGTCTAAATAATATAGGATTTTATAAGGAGATTTCTTATGGGATCATTAATCGGTGAATCAATAAAGGAGCTCCTTAGGACCGGGATACTGGGTAAGGTCATTTACTCATTTGAAGAAGTCGGCTCTACAAATGATATTGCATTTGAGTTTGGCAGAGGGGGTGCTGCCGAGGGAACCATAGTAATTGCCGACTCCCAGTCTAAGGGTAGGGGAAGGCTAGAGAGGAGATGGATTTCTCCTCCGGCAATGAATCTTTACATGTCTGTGGTTTTGCGCCCCCCGATTACCGCAACTGATGCGCCTGTTCTTACTCTAGCTGCTGCAATATCCGTAGCCGAGGCGGTAAGAAATGAAGGGGCGGAAAACGCGACCATAAAATGGCCAAATGACGTTGTCATAAATGGGAAGAAAATAGCGGGAGTTCTTACGGAGATGGAGCCTAAAGGGGATGGGATTGATTTTATTGTGTTGGGGATTGGGGTGAATCTGAATATGACAAGGGAAATGATGGAACAAGAAATGGGAGAGGTCTCAGATATAGCAACGTCTCTTAGAGAAGTGTTGGGTCACGAAATCAAGAGAATAAGGTTCACCGCTAGTTTAATCACTAGACTCGATTTCTGGTATCAGAAGTTCTTATATGAAGGGAAATCACCAATTATTAAAAGATGGAGGGAAATGTGGGGAGGAATTAATCGTAAGGTAAGGGTTAGTCTCGATAAGAGAGTAGTTGAAGGAATCGCTTTGGATATAGATGAAAACGGTTATTTAATCCTTAAAAGATATGACGGAATAATAGAGAAAATAATTTCAGGAGATGTGGCTCTTATATAGTTTCTTGAGAGGATTAAAGGGGAACTATTGCATCCAACAATTATGATTGAACATGATAAACAAGGAGAAAGGTATGAGTAGTGAAGAGATTAAAAGGCTTGAGGAAGAGTTAGAGAGTCTAAGAAAGGCCAAAGAAGGGATTAAAGAGTCCTTTTCACACATGCCAGACATTCAGAGTAAGATTCTGAATGACCTTAATGCACGCGAGAGGCTACTGATTGAGTTTATAGAGGAGAGGCGGAAAGAATTGTGATTAAACTATGGGAGTTATGGCGGGGTTATCGTTACCTGTTTTAGGTGTGTAGATAGGAGGTTTGCCATCTCTTCACGAACACTATACATGAGCTCTGCCCACTGGCGAATTATGGAAATGTCGTTTGTCGGTAGGGTCTTCTTCACTATGAATCCTGAGCTTGTAAATTCCATGTAGCAGTCCTTGTAATTTCCATTGTTGATTATTGTCCCAAATCTGTGAAGTATCTTAATAGCCTCTATATCCTTTCCCTCAAATCTTGAGATCAAGACGATCTCTTCATCAAATCCCTTGAACACTATGCTCCAGAGGCTTGAATTTGACTCCAAGCCGAACGATAGATTTATCAAATCCAAGTGCTTTTTTATTCGTTCCATTTGAAAATGATACATGATGCTCGATGCATGATCTATCTTTTATCCCGCATCCTTACGCGACCTACTTCCCGCCCATCTTTTCAATGCTTCTCCTTGCATTTTCAACATAATCCGCATATTTTTCTTGATCCGATGCGAGATTGATGAAGATTCTATAATTCTCTATCGCCTCTTTAGGCTTACCCGATAGCTCAAGTGCGCGCGCAAGGTGGTAGTAGGCCTCCGGATCATTTGAATTAAGTGAAATTGCCTTCTGTTCTTCCTTGATAGAGTCCCCAAATTTACTCATATAGAGAAATGTGGCTCCAAGGTTCATGTATGCAGGGGCATAGTTTGGGTCTAGCTCGATTGCTTTTAGGTATTCAGATGCCGCCTCATCGAGGTATCCCTGGGTTCTAAGTGAGGTTCCTAGGTAGTTGTGTAGCTGAGGGGAGTTCGCGATTTCGGCTGCCTTCCTGTAGTACTCTGTTGCCTTTGCATAGTCGCCTTTATTAAAAAGGTAGGTGTTTCCCAAACCGATGTAGGCCACAACTAGTTTCGGATCCAGTTCAAGAGCTTTTTTAATATATGGACTCTCCGGGTCTCTGCCACTTGTAGCCCAAAGAACATAGTAGCTCTCGGCATCATTGGGGTCTAGCTCGATTGCGCGCTTTGCCGCGACCTCTGCCTCATCCATTCTTCTTAGATGAAGGTAGCTCAAAGCAAGCGCACGCTGGGTGTCAATTGATTTTGAATCAAGCTTTAGGGCCTTAAGTATATTCTCATAAGACCTATTATATGAGTCTTCATAGTCTTCTTTTACCTCCATCTTATAATAACCAGTAAATGAATACACCTCTCCAAGCCCCGCATAGGCTGGAGCAAAGTTTGGATCGGCCTCTATGGCCTTGTTGTAGTAGTTTATCGCATCTTGAAAACCCTTTGGTGTAAAAAGGAGATATGATTTTCTCCCTTTCTGGTAGTATTCCGTCGCGCTTGAGTTTCTTGCCTGAGTACTTGATTTGGGTTTTTCCTTCGAGCTTACAATTCCTTCCGATGAAATAAGTATTGAAAGGAAAAGGATCAGAAATAGATTAAATGCTTTTCTTTTCATTGCTGATTTCTCCGTTTACATAAAATATGCGATTAAATATTATTCTTACACCAATTTATCATACTTATCAATGTCCTTGTGAAATGGACTTTACAATCTCTTCTGCTATACCCCTATACACGCCCTTTGTGACACCAACGCTTTTGAGAAACCCTATTGAACTAGAGCCGCTTACCTCACCGCTTGCGATCTCATTGCCTGTGGCTTTATCCACAAGTCTTATATGAATGCTAAGAGAAGCCTCACCAAATTTGATCGCCCCCTCTTTTGCCTTAATGCTTTTTCCTGACTGATAATCCGTTACTTCGCCAAGGAGAATAAGGGTGTCTTCAGCAGGAGCATCTTCAATCTCTCTACGCTCTATCTTTTGGAATGTGTTCTTTTGTGAGGCTAAGAGTTTTGCTACTTCATCTGGAATCGCTGTAAGGGCGTCTTTTGGAACACTGTCTATTTGGGTTTCAAAATCCGCGATCTCAAGCGCCTTATATTTAGACAGTTTTGACTCAGGTGGATTGAAAGACGAAACCGTCTTCAGATCGCCGCATCCTACAATTAAAAATATAAGCGTGTAAAAAGTAAAGACAGAAAATATAAAGAATCTGTTTTTGTTCATCTTTTAATCTCTTCCTCCTTTGGAGATTGTGTTTATCAGACAATAATGTTGATATATAAATGCGGAATTTACAAGAAGGAGAGATTGAATACCAATTCTATATCCCTATAAAATAGCGTATACCCAAATTCCCTCTTTAGAGGAGGCTTTTGCGATACTCAAAATAGCGGGCAAATATACCCCACTTAGCCGGCCTGAATTAGAATTAACACACAAAATGACAAAAATTGTCATTATTGCCCAAAAATGTCATTCTATGTGGGATTGCCAAGGTGTATTTAAGATGAATTTATTATCTTTTCAATGACTTATCACCCTTATATTCTTGGTATGCATCTTGCAAATATGATGAAGTAAAAAGTTAAGGAGGTAGTACACATGCTAAGGTTTAAAAAATCTAAGGGCGAGAAGGGTTTTACCCTAATCGAGCTCCTTGTGGTTGCGGCCATCATCGGTATTCTCCTTGCTATTGCAATTCCTAATCTTCTTAAGGCTAGGGTTTCTGCAAACGAGGCGAATGCAAGAAAGATGATGCAAACACTCAGGGATGCAGAAGGTGAGTATTTTGAACAGGACCTTGATGGTAATGGAGTAAGAGACTACACCAAGACGATAGGTAAAAATGGTACCTCGAAATCCCTACGTCAGCCTGGGTCTAGTTTTGCTGAGGCGGATGCACTTGTAGATAGCAGTTTTGAAGGTGCCGTTCAGTCTGACGGCACGGGTGTTACCCCCGGTGGTGCCACGGTAAGCTGCACTGCCAATAAGGCGGGATACTGTGTCGCTTTCGATTCCGGTGTTACTGATACGACAACTGATTTTGGTTGGTTAGCATCTATGGTCAGCGCACAGAAGGTCGGTAGGAGAGACTTTTCGGTATATGGGGACGGGGCTATAAGATGCACCATTAGTTCACAGAGTTCGGGTAGTGCTGGGAAATACGAAGCAAGTCGTACCTCTGGTGGTTGTAGTTAATAATATAATAATGAAAAGAGGTGATAGGGTACCTTCCCATCACCTCTTTTCTTTTTTAGGTTTTTTGGATTATCTTCTTTATCTTGTATTTCTTGACTCGTTCTTTGGATTATAAGTAAGGATGTATATTTAGTTCTATATCTTAGAGATTAATGTCTACCAAATTGAAAATTAGGAAAAAAGAAGGAAAGAAGGGTTTTACCCTAATCGAGCTCCTTGTGGTTGCGGCCATCATCGGTATTCTCCTTGCTATTGCAATTCCCAATCTTTTTAAGGCTAGGATCTCTGCAAATGAGGCGAGTGCAAGGAAGATGATGCAAACCCTATTTGATGCAGAGGGGATGTATTTTGAACAGGACCTTGATGGTAATGGAGTAAGAGATTATACCACTCAAATAGGCGACCTTACAAAAGGTAGTTCTCTACGTTGTCCTAGTCAAGCAGGTGGTTGTAAAGAATCTGATGCACTTGTAGATGACACCTTTGAGGGTGCCCTATCCTCTGGAGGAACGGCCAATTGTATTAGTCCCAAGGCTGGATACTGCGTCTCATATGCTTCTGATGCGGCCACTGATGCTCAAGGTCTTCAAAGTGACTTTGGTTGGCAATCATCTATGACGAGTGCCCAAAAGGCTGGAAGAAGAGATTTTGCAGTCTATCCCGATAAGTCTATAAGATGCACCCTGAGCACACAGTCTGTTGGTTCAGCCGGAAAATTTGAAGCAAATCGAAATACTTCCGGGTGTGATTGACCATTCTAGGTGTTTGGTTTAATAGTTTAAAGTTAGAGTCATGTAAATAGTTTCTTCTATGCTCCCTAATATCAGATGCTGAACGCATTAACTTTGTTCAGTGTAAATTCATGAATTATCTTGGTTCACAATCTAGGATCCTTCGCTTTGCTTAGAGTGAACATATACAGTTTTTTATCTGGATTTGATATTATTTGTAATAATCAAACGGTGTACATATAATTTAGGAAACTCATCCAAATCTTAAGATTATGCTCAATGTAGAAAACCTCGTAAAGGATTATAAGATAGGGTTTTTAAGAAAGAGGATTCGGGTTTTAAAAGGCGTGTCTTTCTCGGTAAGTAGAGGAGAAATCTTTGGTTTTGTAGGGCCAAATGGGGCGGGAAAAACCACGACCTTTAAGACGATACTGGGATTTGTCTCTCCTACAAGTGGAAGAATTGAAATAATGGGGAAGCCGCTCGGGGACGTGGATGTCAAAAGACATATGGGCTACCTACCTGAAAATCCGTATTTCTACGATTACCTGACTGGTGAGGAGCTCCTTCGATATATGGGAGAACTGCACGGACTCAATGGAGGAGAACTCTCAAGAAAGGTTGGGGAGCTTCTTGAAAAAGTAAACATATCCTATGCCAGGCGTGTTCAGTTAAGGAAGTACTCAAAAGGCATGCTTCAGAGGGTTGGAGTGGCACAGGCTCTTATAAATGATCCCGATTTTTTAATCCTCGATGAGCCTATGAGCGGGCTTGACCCAATAGGACAAAGAGAGATAAGAGATTTAATCTTAGAACAGAAAAAAAGAGGAAAGACTATACTCTTGAGTTCTCATATACTCTCCGACGTTGAAGCGCTCTGTGATAGAGTGGGCATTATTATTGGAGGAAGAGTCGTAAAGATAGGGGAGCTTGGAAAACTATTTGAAGGGATTCATACGGATTACGAGATGCTCCTTAAGAGTGTTGATGAAGATACAATAAATAGATTTAGCGATCTCAAGGTCACAATTGAGAATAGGGCGGGGTTTATTGTTCTTAGATTTGACGAGGATATAAAGCCAAGGGTTTTAGATGCCCTCTCTAAGTCTCAAGCTGATATAGTTTCACTCCACCCTTTGAGGAAATCCCTTGAAGGGCTTTTTGTTGAGGAAGCAAAGAAGAATGATAATAACGTATCTTGAATCTGAACAGATGGGATTTCTTCTCCTTCACTTTGTTCAGTGATTTGGCTATGTTGTTTGCAATGACTAAGAAAGCGGAACCAATGAAATGAGAAGGATATGGAGCGTTGCGCATAATACATTTATTGAGGCAATAAGGGACAGGGTTCTCTACAGCCTGATTCTATTTGCATTTTTGATGATTTTAAGCTCTCTTATATTTGCGAGTATCTCAGCAGAGCAGTATAACAAGATTGTAAAAGACCTGGGGCTTACAGCAATCTCTCTTATTGGAATTATGATCTCCATATTCCTTGGAATGGGGCTTGTCTACAAGGAGATTGAAAAGAAAACGGTCTATAACATATTCTCAAAACCCATACGCAGATATGAATTCATCCTTGGAAAGTATTTGGGGCTTGGGTTTACGCTTCTTATAAACACTGCTGCTATGTCCATTATCCTTTTTCTCATTGTACTCTATACGGAGATAAGGTATTCGGGGCTTATAAATTACTATTACGGTGGACATTATTATGCCGAGTTTTTTAAAGCGGTTTATTTCGAGTACCTTGAATTTATCGTAGTAATAGGTATTGCTCTAGTATTTTCGAGTTTTACGACCCCAGTTTTGAGTGTGCTTTTTACATTTCTCCTATTTGCCATTGGACGGTTCTCAAGCGATATAAAGCTCTTTGCTGAACAGGTAAAGAGCCCATTTATGAGTTTTCTAACCGAGGCTATTTATAGAACAATACCAAATCTTGAGAAATTTGATGTAAGGTATGAGGCGGTCTACGGAGGAGATGTGAGCACTAGCTTAATTCTCTACACTACAGCTTATGCTGTTCTCTATGTTATGGTGCTCCTTGTAATTTCAATACTGATATTTGAAAAGAGAGAATTTAAGTAAATAAGTAGAGATAAATTGGTCCTATTGAGGTAGGTTATTTCATTGCTCAATTCTATCTCAAAGAGTGTAATAAAAGGGCTCGTCCTCGTATTTTCTCTAATTGCTATATCTATTCCTCTCCAAAGAAGGATAGATAACATAAGGGGTAAATTTAGGTCTGTAGAAGAAGCGCTATACTTATCTTCATCCAGTATTAAGAGATTGTCATTTGGATATACAGGAATCCTTGCAGATATCTACTGGATGAGGGCAATTCAGTACTTTGGTGAGAATGTGGCAAAGACACTAGAGCAGTTGGACAAGAATCGGTTGCTATCAGTACAGTCAGAGTCTGATCTTCTCTATCACTACTTCGATATAATTACCGACCTCGATCCCAGATTTGTAAATGCTTACAGATATGGTGGAACATTCCTTGCAGACCCGCCACCTATTGGTCTTGGCGATATTGAAAAGGGAACTGCTCTATTTGATAAAGGAAGAAAAAATAACCCTACAAATTATCATCTTCCCCTTGAAGAGGCTTTTATATATTATCTCTACGCCAAAGATTATGAGAGGGCAGCAGAACTATTTAAAGAGGCATCTCAAAAGCCTGGTCTTTCTGATTTCCGACGAGCATCCCTTGAGGGAATGGCAGCCTCATCACATTCAAAGGGCGGAAATAGGGAGCTCTCAAGGCAGATATGGAAGGAGATTTATGAGACCACCACCGATGAAGGGCGGAAGGAATTTGCTCTGAGGAATCTAAAAGAGATAGATACAATGGACATAGAAGACCACTTAACCGAGGCTCTGAGGAAATACATAAACCATTACAACGAGGTGCCAAAGAGCCTTATGGCTTTAAAAGATGCAGGAATAATTAATCAAGTACCTAAAGAACCGCTTGGCGGAGAGTTTATCATAGTGAGTAGACTCAAGGCGGTAAAAAGCTCTACCATCGTAAATGAACAACTCAGAGAGGATATTGGTTTTTTGACAAACAAGGCCAAAAGGTTTATGAGAATCTATGGGAGGTATCCAAAGGATTTAGCTGAACTGAGAGAATTTATAGAAAAACAAAATGGTGAAGAACTACCATCTCATCCTTTAGGTGGGGAGTATATTTATAACCCGGAAAAGGGAACCGTAGAATCTAAATGAGGCCAAATACTGTTGCTATGCAATGTTGCAATTACCTCATAGAACTGATCAGGCATAGGTCCTTGGCCGTGCTTTTTTTGTTTTTACTTTCTTTTGGTGTGTTTAGCTTTTCCCTGAGAAACGGATTTGTTTGGGATGATATTGAAGTGATAGAGAAAAACTATTATTCCTTCAAATCTGCCCATATAACTCCTATGGTGATCCCGTCGGCTAAGGAAAAAGAAGGAATCATATCTTACTATCGTCCCATGGTACCCATCTCAATGATTGTAGACTGGAGTATATGGGGGCTCTCTCCATTTGGATTCCATTTAAGCAATATTATTTTCAATTCTATATCCACTGTAATGTTTTACTTTTTGACCCTGCTTGTTATTGGAGAATTTAACGCAGAAAGAAAGGAGACCATAGCTTTCCTTTCTTCACTGATTTTTGCTACATATCCTATGCACGTGGAATCGGTCTCGTGGGTTGCAGGAAGAACAGATGTAATCTGTGGCGTATTCTTCTTTCTCGCTTTCGTATTTCATGTGCTTTCTTATAGTAGATTTTGGTTTTTTATTTTAGCCGCTTTTAGTTTTTTTGTCTCCCTTCTTTCAAAAGAAGTAGCCCTGGCTTTTCCGATTGTTGCTATAGGTTTTGATCTAATAAATCGTCGGTTTAAAAATCCTGTGGATATATTAAAATATGCCGCTTATGCCTCATTAATTTTTTTATACTTTCATCTAAGGGGAATGGAGTTTGTAAAGGCTCTTGGTATCTCCGACGGGAGTATTCAGCAATCTACCCATAGTACTTTTGAGATTTGGGAAATCTTAAAGGTCATTTTAAGTTCTTATTTGTTTTATATGTGGAAACTTGTCTTTCCCTTTAGATTTAATGCTTTTATAACAGAGGTACCAAAGGATTCTTACTATTTATTCTCTTCGATCTTTGTTACCTTGATTCTATGTATTTTAGTCCTTATTTCTTTTACAAAGAAAGAGAATATTATGGGCTTCACCCTATTTTGGATATTCGCTACCCTTGGTCCCTCTTGTATGATTGCATTTTTTAGTATTGCATCAACACCGCTTGCCGAGAGGTATCTGTACATTCCCTCTGCCGGATTCTGTATGCTCGTGGGGTATTTAATACTCGAATCCGGAAAAAGGATAAAATCTCAGAAGGTATGTCAGATACTCGGAGTTCTTCTGTGCCTATCTTATTTGCTTTTTACAATAGACAGACAAAGGGTCTGGAAAGACAGCTTATCTCTCTGGGAAGATACATCAAAAAAATCTTTTTATTATGGCATTCCTCATTCAAACTACGGGATGGCTCTAATAGAGGCAGGGAGGATAGAAGAAGCGATTCGAGAACTTTTAATTGCCCTTAATCCTGAGATAAAGAATAACAACAAGGGAAGAGCCGACGCTGCAAATGATCTGGGGATTGCATATGGGTATAAAAAAGATTATAAGAATGCCGCAAAGTGGTTTCATAAAGCCCTTTACTATTACCCTACCTATGGAAAGGCGTATTACCACCTGGGACTTATATACTTTATAAAAGGCGAGGATGATAATTCTCCTTCTGATTACCAAACGGCAGAACTTTACTTAAAGAAGGCACTGGAGATATACCCTTCTTATGGAAGGGCGAATCTCTTTTTAGCAAAGGTCTATATGAAGCTCGGCAATAGGGAAGAGGCAAGGAAACGGGCTAGAATGGCTCTTCAAAATGGACTAATTGAACCACTATCTAAAGAGGCTAATGATATACTAAATGAACTGGAAAAATAGCGAGGCATATATTCCCCAACTTATTTCTTAACATTTTGATTGTATGAACTGGAAGATAGAAGGATTAAAAAGATTCGATGGTATATTTGGCAGGCTCGCCTGTTCCCTTGCAAGGGCAAGTATTAGCCCAAGAAGTGACATCGTTTCAGAAAGCCCCCAGAAGATCCTTGTAATCCGTCCCGGTGGAATTGGCGATGCGGCTCTCCTCTATCCGGCTTTAAGGGTACTTAGAGAAAATTTTAGGGATAGTGAAATAAATGTTCTTGCTGAGAAGAGAAACGCCGGTATACTAAAGGGCTGTCATTATATAGACAATCTATTTCTCTATGATTTGCGCCCTCCAATTGAACTTTTTAAAGTGCTCAGGGTAAATTATGACATCGTCATTGACACAGAGCAGTGGCACCGTTTTACGGCTATAGCTTCTTATCTAACCAAAGCGCCTATAAGGGTTGGATTTCAGACAAATGAGAGGGCTGAGCTTTTTACACATCCTGTCTCTTATAGTCACGGCGACTATGAGGTTTATAGCTTTTTAAATCTGATCTCGGCTATTACAGGAGAGAAATACACCTTTGATGAGGATGAACCATTTATTCCTCTTGATCCGAGCCTCATATCAAGATTTTGCCAGCCTATATTGGAACTTAGAAGGGGGGGGAGTGGTGTTGTTGGGGTATTTACCGGAGCGACGGTTCTCGAGAGGAGATGGGGGGTGGATAATTTTGCCTTAGTTTCAAAGCTCTTATCTAAAGAGGGTATAAGGACGGTAGTCGTTGGCGGTAATGCCGAAATCGAAGACGCAATGGAGTTTGAAAGAATTGCGGGACGGGAAAATGTTCTCAATTTTGTCGGAAGAACATCTCTTATGGAGACGGCAGCAGTAATATCGCAGGTTGATTTGTTTATAACGGGCGATACCGGGCTTATGCACATTGCCTACGGTGTTGGAACGCCAACGGTTTCACTCTTTGGAGCAGGGATTCAAAAGAAGTGGGCTCCGATTGGAAAAAGGCACATTACAATAAACAGAAATCTATCTTGCAGCCCATGTACGAGGTTTGGTTATACTCCGAAATGCCCATATGACATTAAGTGTCTTAGGGATATAACAGTTGAAGAGGTAAAAGAATTGGCACTCAGACTCTTGGCTCAATCTGAAAAGTAAAGGAATACCCCTGCTAAAATTTTCAACTAAAAAAGCTTAATCCGGCTTTAGAATTGATTTAGCCAGACTTAGGTATTGTATATTGTTTGGAATCGACATCTTCAGTAACTATTAGTGCTCTCCAAGGCACTCCTGGTATCCTTTGATATCCATTCCACAAATCCTGGAATGACTTTGCATCTTTGATGTTGTCAAAGTGCTCTTGCTTTATTAACACTCCATTTTCAAAAATGTCTACTCGAAAGGACATATCTATTCCCCCTCTTATTTTTATGCCATATCTGGATACGATATTCAAGGGGTTTGAGACTTTTGTTGCACAAAACCTGTCCTTCTTAGACATATTGACATAAGGACTGGAGTTGTGAAAAGATACGAATAATTGCCTTCTGAATATCCATAGTTTAATACAGAATGACATAAGAAAAACTATGATATATAATCACTTATAGGATTCGTAAAAGAGGACTTGAAAACTTTGCAAATTTCAGTAAAACTACCCCCAGTTTCATTCCTAATGCTATTGTTTGGCTGGGTTAATTGGTGTAGGTCATTGAGATTATTAGATAGGGCGGCGTAGCCAAGAGGTAAGGCAGCGGTCTGCAAAACCGCAATACCCCGGTTCGAATCCGGGCGCCGCCTCCAGGGCTTAGCCCATTAATGAGGGTTATTTAATAAGTCACTAAGACACAGATTTAAAGTTTAAATCTAAGCTGTTTATTAGTATTGATGTCTTTGTGTTTATATCTCTCTAATGGTTAATTTCAGAGCCTGGGTGGCGGAATAGGTAGACGCATTGGACTTAAAATCCAATGGGCCTAAAGGCCCGTGCGGGTTCGAGTCCCGCCCCGGGCACCAATGATTTCAGTAGATTTAGAATATATTCTATTGTTTTCTTCTCATTAGATACCCTGAGATAGGCCAATAAAGAGTGTTGTTCCAATTACCCGTTTAAAACTATTCTCGCAATGAGTCTTTAGTAAAAAATATTGCACTAGGATTTTCTCTTGACTCTATTGACTAAAAAGGTTTATCTTAATCCAAAGGAGCTTTGCATGGCAACTACCAGTTATCCGCCAGGCCCGAAGGGCAAACCACTCTTTGGTCATCTATTTCCTTTCCGCCGTGATCCGATCGGATTTTTGATGGGTATCGCGCGCGACTACGGAGACATAGTTCACTTTAAAGTTGGCCCGCAGAATGCATTTCTCTTAAACCATCCTGATTATATAAAGGACGTTTTGGTAACCAATAGTCGGAATTTTGTCAAAAGCCGGGGGCTTGAGCGAACTAAATTTCTATTAGGTGAGGGTTTGCTTACAAGTGAAGGCGAATTTCATCATCGTCAAAGGCGGCTCATTCAGCCCGTATTTCACCGCCAGCGCATAGCGGCATACGCATTTATAATGACGGACTATGGAGTACGTATGCGAGAGCGCTGGCAGGACGGTGCGACGGTGGACATTGCTCAGGAGATGAAACGCCTGACTCTGTCAATTGCCGGCAGGACGCTCTTTAACGCCGATGTTGAGTCGGAAGCAAATGAGATTGGCGATGCACTCACCATAGCAATGGATGAGTGGCGCACGCGTGTTCTGCCGTTTTTCGAGATCTTTGATAGGCTTCCACTGCCGAGCAATCGCCGTCTTTGGAAGGCACGTGATCGCCTTGATGAGACCGTATACAGGATAATCAATGAGCATCGAACCAGCAGTGTAGATCAGGGAGACCTTCTTTCTATGCTTCTTCGTGCCCATGATGAGGAAGGCGATGGGAACCGGATGACAGACAAGCAACTGCGCGACGAAGTGCTGACAATACTCCTTGCCGGACACGAGACGACGGCAAATGCGCTTACATGGGTTTGGTATCTACTTTCGGAGTATCCGGATGCGGAAAGTACACTCCATGCCGAGATTGACAGTGTACTTGCCGGAAGGCTTCCTACTTTCAAAGATGTGCCCTGTTTGCAGTATACGGAGATGGTTTTTGCTGAGGCGATGCGTCTCTATCCCCCAGCATGGATATTAGGCCGCAGGGCGATAGTCGATTATAAGGTTGCTAATTATCTTCTGCCTGCCGGTTCTGTCATATTTATGAGTCCATACGTTATGCACCGTGACCCACGCTACTTCCCCAATCCGATTAAATTTGACCCAAAGCGATGGACCCCTGAGTTAAGGGCATTACGACCCAGGTTCTCATATTTTCCATTTGGAGGCGGCCCCAGACAGTGCATAGGTGAGGCATTTGCATGGATGGAGGGGGTGCTAGTCATTGCAACCATTGCCCAGAAATGGCGAATGCGCCTTGCCCCCGGCCATCCGGTTGAGCTTCAGCCTCTGATTACATTGCGCCCCAAATATGGCATGATTATGACGCTTGATCAGCGGAAATCAGTACTGAAATGTTAGCCACAGGAGAATCTGTTGGGGAATAGATATGACGGCTATAGAACTTATGATTGAATAATTCATACGGGATTAAAAAGGAGGAATCATCATGTGGCTATTTAGAACCTATCCATCTTGGGCGCCTATTTTTGCGCGTCTTGCTTTAGGTATCATATTCTTTGCTCATGGAGCACAGAAGCTCCTTGGGTTGTTCGGAGGACCGGGGATGTCAAACTCAATTCAGTTCTTTGAACAGAGTCTAGGCATTCCACCTTTTCTTGCAGTGATTGCAATAATAACTGAGTTCTTTGGTGGAATTGCTCTGATTATTGGACTCCTTACGCGCATCGCTGCAATTGGACTTGTGATAGATATGCTCGTTGCAATATACAAGGTCCATCTTTCAAATGGTTTTTTTATGAATTGGTATAATGTGCCAAACAAAGGGCACGGAATTGAGATGAATCTCGCTCTTATCGGACTTGCGCTTTCTCTCCTTGTCTGGGGTGCGGGAAATCTATCAATTGATCAGATGATTGGGGGAAGTAAAGACTGGAAGAGATAAGGGGCTGAGTCGAAGATTTTGATTGCATTGTTTTCTCGGATAATAGAGAAGTTCAAATATGGTAGAAACCTCATGACTCGCTTTGGAATTGACGGGGAGGCAGAGCTTCGTTTACTTAAGGAGCAACATGCGGAGGAGTTATTTGCCCTAATGAATCTGAATCGGGAGTATCTCCAACAGTGGCTCCCATGGTTAGGTACTCATACGTCTCTTGAGGATACGAGGGATTTCATTAGAGGCTCGCTTGAGCAGTTTGCAAATAATAATGGCTTCCATTTGGGTATTTGGTTTAGAGGTAGACTGGCAGGGGTTATTGGTTACCATAAGATTGATTGGATTAATCGAGCGACAAGCATTGGCTATTGGTTGGGGGCTTCTTTTCAAGGAAGAGGTCTAATGACCAGGGCTTGCCGAACCTTGGTAGATTATGCGTTCAATGGGTTCGGGTTGAACCGTGTAGAGATACGCTGTGCCGTTGAGAATAAAAAGAGTCGAGCAATTCCTGAGAGGTTGGGTTTTAGAGAAGAGGGAATTATACGTCAGGCGGAATGGCTTTATGACCGTTTTGTTGATCATGTGATTTATGGAATGCTGGCAAGCGAATGGCAAAATCTATGCAAACAGACAAAAAAGGAGGGTTAATCGTAAGAAAATTAACCTATGTTACTATGATCGCGAGGTTCTTGAATTCTTATCCTATCACTCCCCTATCTTTCAACAATTTGATCTCCTCTTTATCAATCCCTAGAGAGATTAGAATCCCTTCTGTATGTTCGCCCCATAGGGGAGCCGGATTTCGTGGAGTTTCTCCCATTCCCGACATCAGAAATGGCATCCTCACATGTGGAATTCTTTCATTTTGGTGTTCTATCTCAAAAAAGAGATTACGATTCTTTATCTGTGGATTCTCTGTGGCCTCTTTAAAGTTAAGTACAGGCTCAAGGCAGAGATCAGCCTTTTCGGAGATCTCTTTCCACTCTATTTGAGTTTTTGATTTAAATATACATTCAACCTCTTTTTTAGTTTCGCTGCTTTCATCATATTGTTTTTGAATCAGATCGTCTCTTTCAGAGATGAGGCAGAAATTCCTCCAGAATTTCTCTTCAAGAGCGGCAAGAGATACGTATTTGCCGTCTTTGGTTTCGTAGATTCCGTAGCATGGAAACCTTCCCGTAAAATCCGTATTTCCTGGCTCTGGCATTTTCCCGTCCACTATGTATTTGAGAAGATGAAATGAAAAGAGGCTTATGACCCCCTCTACCATAGAGACATCTATAAACTGTCCTTGGCCGCTTTCTTGGCGGGCAATATAGGCGCTGAGAATCGCTATGACGGAAAAAAGGGCACTTGATGTATCGGCAATACCCGGAATCGGAGGAGAGTTCTCCCCTGTTATACCGAGGATGCCGGAGGCGGCCATGCAGTTTAGGTCGTGGAGGGCTTTATCCTTTTTAGGACCGTTCTGCCCGTAGCCGCTTATCGCGCAATATATCACTTTTGGATTTATTTCTCTAAGGACGTTATACCCAATGCCTAATCTATCCATAACCCCTGGTCTAAAACTCTCTATTATAACGTCGTATCCACTTTCTACGAGCCTTTTAAATATACTCTTTCCATCCTCGGTCTTTAGGTTTAGCCTCATACTCTTTTTATTTCTATTTAGCGCATGGAAATAGATGCCGTATCCTGCAATGGCTGGCTCCATCCAGCGCGCATAGTCTCCTAATTCTGTATCTTCGATTTTTAAAACCTCTCCCCCTAGGTCAGCAAGGATTAGTGTAGCGTATCCACCGGGGATGAGTCTAGTTAAATCCAGGATCTTTACACCATCGAATGGAAGCATTTTTGTTGAAATTTAAATATGATATAAAATAGCATAAGATGAGCGGAATGGGTACTGTGTAACTATTCTAATGCTGTATGCCTGTGTGATGCCCTAATGCCTAATCAGGTAGAATTTGATTCCTAAGTTGTTTTTTAATTCATAATTTCGGTTTGGACCTCAAAGGAGGTATTACAAAAAGCAGGTATGTCACTCATCCAAAGGATTACATGGTTCTCTATACTTTTAGTTCTCCTTGTGCTCTTTGCCATGTTATTGATAGCTCCGACCCAGCGATTATATGTGCTCTATCGAGAACACTTCCGTAGTACACGTCGGGAGCGCTTGTTTCTCTCTTCTATAGGTTTTTTTGTTACCTTTGCTATTGTTCGAGGGATTACACACGCCATTCGTGCTGGGGTTGGCCCGTTTCATAACGTGTCCATTGGCGTAGTGCACATACACCACCTAGTCTGGGGCATTCTGTTGTTGCTTTTTATTGGGTATATCTGGCTAGTGCAGTTTGGTACTGGATTGGGTTCCTCCTCGAGATGGATGTCGAGGCTAACGGCTCTACTATACGGAGTCGGTGCGGCGCTTACTCTAGATGAGTTCGCACTATGGCTCAATCTTGAGGATGTCTACTGGACACATCAGGGACGTGAGAGTATTGATGCGGTTATCCTATTCGGTGCTCTGTTATCTATCGGTTTATGGGGTCGCCCGTTCTTTGGTGAAATTATTCGTGAGGTAGGCCGTGTGCTTTGGGACTGACTGTTCGATCGCATGAGATTAAAGCATGTGCTGTTTGAGATCTGTTTTATCTTACAGTCTTATACTCGCTGTTGTAGTTGCCCAAATATCTTCTGAGGGTATAGAATGGATCAGAGGAATGTCCCGTTAAATTCAATTTCTAATCCACCTGACAAATCTCCCTTGCAGTGGATAAAATCTGCATTCGGTTATCTAGTGGCTCTTCTTTGCCTCATATGGGTTTTTCATGGCGTTCATGTAGATCGGATTCTAAAGGATATGACCGCAATCAATTGGTGGTGGGTTACACTGGCTGTCATTTGCGACATAATGGGTTTTGTTTCCCAGGGACTCAGGTGGCATTTGCTTCTGCGTCCTATTGGGGATGTATCTGTAATCCAAACAACCCAGGCCATATATGCTGGACTCTTTATCAGTGAGGTCTTGCCCATGCGATTTGGTGAATTAGCCCGTGCCTACCTTATATCACGCTGGATTTCAGCAAAATTTAGTTCAATAATCCCCTCTATAATTGTAGAGCGTCTGTTTGATGGTATATGGATGGCGTTAGCTATAGGGCTTACCGCTATTTTCGTTCCCTTGCCGAGAAACCTCATTAAGGCTGGAGATACGCTAGGGATTATCGTTTTGATATTTACCGGGCTATTTATATATGCGGTCTTTCGAAAGCGGAATGGCATTTCAGAAGTAGCATCGAAGGGGCCTTCCGGCTGGAAGCCACTTCAATCAGTGATCTCTTTTATTAGGCATATGGATACTGGACTTCGCAATATCGGCATGTCGCCCCTTTTTTATGCCTCATTTGGTATTTCCATCTTTATTCTCGTTTTTCAGGCATTGGCCTTCTGGTTGGTTATGCTGGCCTATGGACTAAGCGTGCCTTTTTGGATAGGGGCTGTGGTCTTTCTCATCGTTCATCTTGGGACCGTTATTCCAAATGCCCCCGCCAATGTGGGGGCATACCAGTTTTTTTGCGTCATCGGTCTTACGATATTCGGAATTGAAAAGACTCTGGCTACGGGATTCTCAGTGATGGTTTTTGTTCTTTTGACAACTCCGCTCTGGATAATAGGCTTTTTTGCACTGAGTAGAAGTGGAACAACGCTATATGCAATTCGGAGTGAGGTCAATACGTTGTTACAAAGCACAAGAATAGAAAGGAAGAATGAGAAGATAAATCCCTAATGGAAATAATTTTTCACTGGTTTGCACATCACGAGTATCTGGGAATATTTTCTTTACTTATCCTAGGAATTATTGGGATTCCGGTGCCTAATGAAACACTACTTATATTTGCAGGTTACCTTGTGTATAAAGGCCATCTGCATCCTATCTCCACTGTTGTTGTGGCGTTTCTCGGTGCCGTGTGTGGCATATCTTTAAGCTATACGCTGGGGCGTACTACTGGTATGTATTTAATCGTCAAATACGGTCATATTGCTCGCATCACCTCAGATAGATTCGAGCGGGTTCAATATTGGTTCAAGCGTGCCGGCAAATGGAGCCTGATCTTTGGTTACTTTATACCGCACGTGCGGTCTCTGACAGGATTTATAGCCGGGGTGTCGGGGCTTGAGCCTTCTGTATTTATACTATTTGCTTATATAGGAGGCCTAATTTGGTCTCTAACGTTCATATCAATCGGTTATTTTTTTGGTGAAAAATGGGTCTGGTTATATATAAAGATTCGCCATTATATGGTGATCAGTTCCGGTGTGGCTATTATATTAATTTTCTTTTATTTTCTAGTGCAACTCAGGAAATGGAAGGTGGTTTAATTTTATGTCAAGATATGGAACAGATTGTATCAAAATAATGCAGGAAGAGTGGCGCAGAGACAATAGCAATTATCATGGCTGGGCTTTAAGGAGGCGGTTGTTATGGGCTTGTGGCAGAGATGTTTAAGAGAAGTAAAATAACGGGTTGTATGGGTGATCAGGCGGGTCATATGTACTAAAATGTCTGTCGATGCCGGGAATATTTTCAGTAAAAAATCTCGATGTAATCCTAAAAATATAGAAAACGCTTCCCACCTACTCAGTATCCCGATTGTTTTTAATCTACTCGCCTTCTTAATAGTGGCGGCCATTACCGTTTTTCTACTGATTGGAATACGTAAGAGCGCCTGGTTTAATGCCGTAATGGTACTTATCAAATTGTTGGTCGTTGAACAAGAATGGTGTAACTACCACCTCACGATACCCGAAGCCCAGGTAAAGCCCGCACCAAAAACTGAGAAGAGAACCAGGTCACCTCTTTTAATCCTTCCGCCTCTTACAGCCTCATCGAGCGCAATAGGTACAGAGGCAGATGATGTGTTTCCGTATTTATCCACATTGACAAAGACCTTCTCAGGCGGAATATCAAGACGCCTTCTTACGGCTTCCATTATTCTCAGGTTTGCCTGATGGGGAATGAAAAGATCGATTTCATCTGGGGTTATATTAGCTTTTCTGATCGCCTCGATTGCAGCCGACTCCATTGCCTTTACAGCCTCTTTAAAGATATCGTTTCCTTTCATTTTTATATAATGTAGCCTGTTTCTCACGCTCTCCTCGCTAGGTGGAATGCGAGAGCCTCCTGCAGGCATATGAAGAAGCTCCCAGTCGTCGCCGTTTGCGCCGAGATGAAGGGATAATATCCCAGGCGAATCGGATTTTGCCATTACTGCTGCTCCTGCTCCGTCTCCAAAAAGAACGCATGTGGCTCTGTCTTTAAAATCCATAATCCTCGTCATGGTTTCGGCTCCCACTACGAGGATAATCCGCGCATCTCCTGATTCAATCATTCCCTTTCCCAATTGAAGCCCATAGACAAACCCAGAGCATCCGGCGGAAAGATCAAATCCAAAGGCATTTTTTGCACCGAGGCGGCTTTGGAGAATACAGGCTGTAGAGGGGAAGAAATAATCCGGAGTAACGGTACCAAGGATTATCCCATCAATATCGGCAGGATCAATTGAGGCTGCTTCAATGGCTCTCAGCGACGCCTCATAAGCCATATCGGATGTGGCAACATCGGGATCGGCGATTCTCCTTTCGACTATCCCGGTTCTTGTGCGTATCCACTCGTCTGATGTGTCTACGATTTTTTCGAGATCAAAATTTGAAAGTATCTTTTCGGGGGCTGATGAACCGGTGCCGAGAATTCTTACAGGACTCAAATCTGTGAATACTCCTAGACTTTTGAAAGGATATTATTCGGGAAAGCGCTTATTTTGTCAATAATACTGTGCTGCTGAGTCTTCTTGATTGGAAAAAATCAGTAAGGGCAATAACCGAGGTGTCCTTACTTGCTTAATTCGTCCAGTACGGATTTGATTCTCTTTTTTTCTTCTTGACTTATACTGATTTTTTTTGAATGCCTGATTTCAGAGTCGAAAAAGATTATATCGAATGAGTCCTGATCCTTTAACCTGTCAAGGAGCCCCATTTCTTCATCAGACTCGATGCCAAAGAAGTAATCAAACTGGTATAGCTTATTCTTTTTATCTCTTGACTCAAAATACATTCTCACAGATGGAAACTCCGGTCTTTTTATACACTCAAACCCAAATAGCATTTGGGTATCCCTGAGCAATTCAATTTCGGCTTTGGGTCCCTTAAAGACAAAGGTCACCTTGCCATCTATAAGCGTGGCCAGACATCCTGTCTCTATAAATGACAAACTCAAATTGATTTCTGGGGGGAGTTCAATTTGAGTTGCCTTATCTATTGGTAAAATGTCACCCAAAACGCTACAGAGGACTACTGTTTACTCCCATACTTTCCAAAACGTCTCTCATCTTTTTCAAAGCTGCGTTTTCAATCTGTCTTACCCTTTCTCTTGAGAGATTGAGTTTTGTCCCAAGTTCTTCAAGGGTCAAAGGCTTATCCGTGAGAATTCTATTTTCCACCACAAACCGCTCTCTTTCCTTCAGGGATTTAAGAGCAATTTCCAGCCCCCTTTTAACCTCTTCCTCCTCTTCAACCTTTGTGATTACCTCTTCTTGATTTGATGATTCACTCTCAAGAAGATCGGCATGAGTCGTCTCTGAACCTTCCTTTACTTGGGCATCTAGCGATAGGTCTTTGCCACCCATTCTCCGCTCCATTTCAATTACGGCTTCGTTTGAAACACCAAATTCTTCGGCAAGACTTTTGTAATCTTCGGGACTCAGGTTCTCATCATCTATGTCCATCTTATGCTTTGCTGAGCGGAGCTTATAGAAGAGCTTTCTCTGAGCTTGTGTGGTTCCGAGTTTAACAAGGCTCCAGCTTTTAATTATATAGTTGTGGATGTAAGCTCTTATCCACCAGACGGCATAGGAAATAAGACGATAACCCTTTGTTGGGTCAAACCTCTTTACAGCCTGCATGAGCCCTATGTTTCCTTCCTGAATTATATCCATAGGATTTAATCCATAGCCTCTATACTCATTTGCGATCTTTATTACGAATCTCAGGTTAGAGGTAATGAGTTTTCTTGCAGCATCTAAGTCTCCATATTTTCTATATCTCATTGCGAGCTTATACTCTTCCTCTCGGCTGAGGATGGGGTAATTGCTTATCTCAGCTAGGTATCTCTCCATAGATGTTGTTGGAGCAGGCAGTGGCTTGTTAAAATACTCTTCTTCTTTTTCTTCGGCCATGATTAGTCCCAAGATAAATATACCCGGTGACGAGCTTTCGTATAATTATACTTTGGGGGGTGGATTCCTTCAACGGAGGATTAGGCTTTTGTAATAAAAGGGCTTTGTCTAAGTTAGACATATTGTATAACATACTATTGTGATGAAACGGAGCAAAATAGAGATTCAGATTCGTAATATTTTAAGTGAGATTCTTATTCTTTCGCTTAAATTCACTAATGAGTCTGCGCTCCTTTACTTGACCTTCCGATTCTGCCAATTTATACGAGAGGAAGGTAAGGATAGGGTAAGGCTTACTGATCTGTTGAAGTATCAGAAGGATTTGGGTTGGGTGCAAATCGTTTATGAAGAAATTTTGGAGAAATTAGATTCTCTCCGTATCTTTGAAATAGATTCAGAAAATTGCATTCAGATTGGGAGGCAATTTAAGGATTATCTTTCCTATATGTGTATTAGAATTGGAAGATATTGGAAGTTTATCTCAGACCTATATTCCGAGGGGGAGAGATTTAAAGACGGAATCGAGGGCGATATAAAAAAGGGTATCCTTCTCTTCAATGAGGGTTTTTACTTTGAGTGCCATGAATTTCTTGAGGAGGTATGGAGAAAAAAGAAGGGGAGAGAAAAGGCTTTCCTCCAAGTATTAGTCCATTCTGCAGTTGCCTTTTATCATATGGAGTATAAGAACTATAAAGGAGTGGTCAGTTATCTAAAGAGGGTATATCTCAGACTCAAGGAGTTTGAACCTATATTTTTAGGTGTAGATGTTGAGGCCTTCTTAGCCGATATAGGGAATTACTTAGGGTTGATTGAAGAAAGATCTAAACTTGGCAATACTGAGCCTTTAAAAAGTATGTCTCCAAGGATTAGACTGATTGAATAAGTAATAAATTGTACTTGACTCAACTAGAGGTTCGGTTTAAATTTTTAATACTCCAAGTAGTATCAACGAAAAGTTAAGAAATCAATGCAAGATCAAATCCGGCGTAGCTCAGTCGGCAGAGCGAGTGGCTGTTAACCACTGGGTCGGGGGTTCGAATCCCTCCGCCGGAGCCAATTATTTCAATTTGAACCTACTTAGCCTTTATTTTGAATTTGTATGGTGGGATTGTTCGATTTAGGTATCATTCTATGAGGGTAAATTAGGGTTCTCTATAGGTTATATCTAATACCATATGATTTCTTACAAGGGCTGATGCTCTTTGCGGAGTAAATCAATTACGGTTTTGACAGGACTAAATGTAATAATTGGAACTTCGACAAAGACAGTATTCCAATTAGCCATCCCTCCATTCCAAAGCCCGGGGAGCTCAAGGGCTTTGAGTTTACGGCCATCCTGAGATTTGAATGAAATAAAGCCAGCTGTAGGATCTGTGAATTTCATCAAATTAAAAGGCCTTCCTTTATAGTCACGAACCCCACATACCAGATCGACAGGATTAAAATGGGTAGCGGATTCCCAGATAGTTCGCTGCTTGTATGATCTCATGTCAACCTGGGATGACTCTACTATTTGTAGGGATAGCGTTTTATCTTCGTGCTCTACCCAAAAGGGACCCCCTCCGGGCTCACCTTCGTTCTTAACCATTCCGCACACCCTAAGTGGTCTGTTAAATTTGGAAAAGAGAAAGTCTATTTTTTCGTTCCTTGAGCCATGTTCTATCCCTTGTGGCGCAGTAGCAGAGAGCCTATCCCGGGCAAATTCGAGCATCTGATTGAGTTGTTTATCATCTACATTCCTAATGGATAGCCTTTCTAGATAGCCGAATATCTCCTTTTGCAGCTCTATTAAATAACCACAGAGGGCCTTCTTATAAACGAAAACCTCGTCTTTCAGCCTGTCAGGAACCACGTTATCTATGTTCTTTATAAAGATTATATCCCCCTTAAGGTCATTGAGATTTTCTAACAAAGCCCCGTGTCCTCCTGGCCGAAATACTAGTCTTCCATTCTTATCTCGAAAGGGTTTATTGTCCAGATCTACCGCTATAGTATCGGTTGAGGGCTTTTGAACGGAGAAGTTTATCTCGAGTTTGATTCCTGGTTTTTCATATCGACTTCGGACCTTCTCTATATAGTGTTTTATTGTCTCCTCATGCTCAGGGGAGACGGTAAAATGAACCCGAGCAACGCCATTTCTATCCCGTTTGTAGGTTGCTGCTATAAATAGATGTTCTTCAAAAGGAGTCCGAGAATAATCGGGATATTGATGAAACTTTATGAGTCCTTTAGGAAGATTGGCTAGGTTTAGCCCTTTAGGAGTTAATGTATATTCCAGTACATCCTTATACTGACCCTTAGATATAAGAGCCTCAATATCCAATCCGTCTTTTGACATGGCCTCTTTTAGGTCATCATAAAAGGCAAATCTTTTTATTCCATTAATAAATTGAACAAGGGTATTATGATCATTATCTTCCTTATCGGCTTCGGTAACAATGTGCCTTCCGTCAATATTTTCATAACGGTTATAGAAAGAAACCAGTGACTTAAACATCCTACTGGCTGCTCCCGAAGCGGGCACAAATTTCATAACTCTCTCAGATAAAGCGGCTTGCAAATAAATCTCGCCTAATCTTTCAATTTCGCTCTCCTGTAAAATAGTAATACCATCGCCAATGGTGCAAGGTCGTTGTAACTTTATAAAGGGGATCCCATTTTTGAGGATTTCTATTTGAGATATTACTTCTTCTGGTGTAATTCCTCTGGCTCTAATTTGGTTAATATCCTCTTTATCAAATATTAAGTCAGCCATTTTATTCATTTATTTAAATAGCTTTCTATTTCTCCTCTGGATATGAGTGGTTTTCAATGAGGGTTTGCCCCTATTGGCACATCAATAAGTACTCTTAATTTCTCATCCATCATATGCCAACTAGATTTAATCTAGTTGAACTATCACGTAAAATCAATAACACCTCCCAAAATAAATTGATTCTGATGGTGCTGATAAATGCTACGTTTCTTTTGATATATAATTTAAATAGATTAAAAAGGGAGGATAGGTTCTATGAATCTCGTTAGAAATCAAATATACAGGCTTTCTATGATATCTATAATTCTTGCAATTTTTATCCCTGTTTCTCTAATTTCTAAGAGTGCCGAGTGTGCTATGGTTGATTCACAGGTGATACTGCCGAGCGGTAAAGCCGCAATGAGGGAGATTGATGCAGAGAAGATCCATAGTATGCTGGAGAATAAAATAAAATATTGGCTAAGAGCTTATAGACTCTCCAAGGACGAAATCATAGCAAAAATGGATAAAATGAGTAATAACTAGATTCATCAGTTGGCTGCACTCTCGGATAGAATAACTGCTGGTGGTATCCGCAGCGGTTACTATATATTGCAACTACAACATTGGCCTTAATGGCTATAATAGTTCTTTTAATAGTAATTATAGCTGCAGAGTAGGTAAGAAAATATTGTAATAATTATAACCTAGCCTATGTGGAAGACGATTATAGAGAGAAAGCCCCGTTATTTTGTAGATGCAGACCAGGATACTATTATTGGTTTGGTCAGAAGGGAAATAGAAGAAACAAAGAGCTATTATCCCTATTCACTATGAAGGGATTGTTTTTGGGCTTATAAATATAAGCTCTTTGCGTAAGGATGCCTTCAATGAGGAGAGCCTAGGACTACTGGAGAGTGTGACGCAACAAATAGAGATAGCAATCAATAATGCACAGAGCGCGGAAGCACCCCGGGAGGCACGCGACGAAAACTAGAAGACTCAAGTATGATTAATTGATAAATAAAAACAGGGCGGCTATAGTTGTACGCACAGACTTGCATAATTCATAGATTTGCTACATCAGCAGGATATACCGTAATCTGTACAGTTTCTTAAAAATGAAGACTATAAAGAGATTTGAATTTATTATTTATGAAAAAGACCCAGATGACATTGGGACTCTTACAATTAATCGTCCGGAGGTACTCAATGCCCTTAGCTGGCAGGCACTTTGTGAACTGAGAGAGTTTTTTGAGAATATACTTCCTAGAGAGAATATGAAGGCACTCATTATTACGGGCGCAGGGGATAGGGCTTTTGCTGCGGGGGCAGATATTGGAGAGATGTCAAGGATGAGTTGCAGAGAATTTCAGGAATATGTGGATCTTGCACATAAGGTCACTGAACTTATTGAAAATGATGAAAGCCCATGCATTGCAGCGATAAATGGATATGCCCTAGGAGGAGGATGCGAAATAGCGCTTGCCTGCGATATTAGAATCGCTTCTGAAAGGGCAAAATTCGGTTTTCCTGAGGTGAGACTTGGAATATTTCCGAATTGGGGTGGAACTCAGAGAGCAACAAGGATACTGGGACTTGGAAAAACAAAGGAACTCATCTTTACCGGAGAGATGATATATGCAACAGAAGCCCTCAGAATCGGTCTTGTAGAGAAGGTAGTGCCCCACGAAAAATTAATGGAAGAGGCAAGGCACCTTGCCCATACTATTGCAAAAATGGGGCCTAAGGCAGTAAGGCTTGCAAAGGTTGCGATTAATACAGGTTCAGAGATGGATATTAAAAAGGCCCTCCTTCTTGAAAAGACCCTAATTTCTATTTGTTTTGACAGTGAGGATAGAACTGAAGGTATGAAGGCGTTTCTTGAAAAAAGGGAGCCGTCTTTTAAAAGTGGCTAATAGGGCATCATCCAAATGCCTTGTTCCAATCGTATCATAAGAATAAAAACAAGATTAAAAAGGAGATCCACAGATGGACACTTTCCCAAAGCGATTTAAAATGTTTGTATCATTGCTCATGCTTGCGGCTTTTGGGTTTGCGGCATGTGCTCCATCACCAACTTCAACGACTAGCTCAAGGCCGACTGCCTCGACCTCTGCCACATCGGCGGCCCAGCTGCGTACAGCACTCAATGGCCTGCTGCAGGAGCACGTTTTTCTAGCTGCTGCGGCAACCGATGCAGCCTTAGGTGGACGCAATA
>CAYMEO010000020.1:0-32135 GCA_964389705.1 uncultured Spirochaetia bacterium | reverse complement strand
CTAGAGTTTTAGTATTGGATTTAGATTAATTCCTAATATCTATCCCATGCCGCCTCGTGGCTAATTAGCCACCCTTTTACCACACGCTTATCTCTTTAAGAAGGTCTAATTCGTCAAGGGCCTTACCTGAGCCCAACACAACACAGGTTAGTGGATCATCTGCCACTCTTACAGGGAGCCCAGTTTCTTCCTTAGTTAAGGTGTCTAGACCACTTAGAAGTGCCCCACCTCCGGTCAGCATTATTCCATTATCTACAATATCAGCCGCAAGCTCAGGTGGGGTTCTCTCTAGTGTCTGTTTTATAGCCTCAATTATAGAGATTATAGGCTCAGTCAGTGCCTCCCTTACCTCCTCCGAGCTTATCTCCACGGTCTTGGGGACCCCTGCCTTTAGGTCACGCCCCTTAACCTTCATCACCCCTACCTCTCCACCTTCGACCACTGTCCCTAGCTTTATCTTTACCTCCTCAGCTGTCCTCTCTCCTATAAGCATATTATAGGTTCTCTTTACATACTGGAGTATCGCTTCATCCATTTTGTCTCCACCTATTCTCACAGATTTGCTTACTACTATCCCGGCAAGGGATATTACTGCCACCCCAGTGGTTCCTCCCCCAATATCTACCACCATGTTTCCCCCTGGTTCTGTCACAGGAAGCCCGGCTCCCAAAGCCGCCGCCATTGTTTCTTCTATTAAATATACCTCCCTTGCGCCCGCCGCTTCTGCAGATTCTTTAACCGCCCTTTTTTCTACCTCAGTTATTCCAATAGGCACAGAGACAATAATCCTTGGCCTTACAAAGCTCTTTCTATTGTTATGCGTCCTCCTTATGAAATACTCAAGCATCTTTTGGGCCACCTCAAAGTCTGCTATTACACCCTCCTTAAGCGGCCTTATCGCCCTGATTGATCCTGGAGTGCGTCCGACCATCTCTTTTGCCTCTTTTCCTACTGCGAGTATTCTCTTTGCTCCTCTTCCATTTTCTTGTATAGCCACTACCGACGGCTCATTTGCCACTATGCCCTTTCCCTTCACATAGACCAATGTGTTAGCAGTTCCCAAATCTACAGCCAAGTCATTAGAAAACCACCCCATAATTGAATCAAATATCATCTACCTAACCTCCTATCACCAGAGTTCTTAATTTAAATGTTATATCATTTTTTATACCTAAATCAAAGACGAAAAAATTAGGTGTAAGAATTAGATAGATACGCTCTACCACTTCTATGATATGGCATGCACGCTTACAATTATTATGGCCTAAAACCCCTTCCGTTTACAAGATATTGTATTTATTCATTCACTCACGACATCCTAATTCAACTCAAAGTAATCGCCCTAAGGGATAAAAACTCTACTTGACAAAAAGTAACAAATCTTATATGGTAATAATTACCAAAAGGTATATTTTAGATCGGAGGTATCGTCTAATGCCTCGCCGCAAAACCAAAACAATAAGGAGAAAGAATGAGCATTTCCAAAGGCCTAAAAGGCCTTCCACATTTAGAAACCCCGGCGGGCAAATAACAGAGGTGGATCTACTTAGGCTTTCGGATAGAACAGGTCTAACATATGAAGAGATCAAGAGAATATATGAATCTATGAAGAACAAAGGATAGGTGCTGGTCTTTGATGAAGCTCAACATTAAACCTAATACTAGCAACTGTTTATCTAACACTTCTATATTGTCTAAAGTCTCCTCCTAAACTCAAATTACTAAGGTTTTATCTCTATATTTATTTGACAAAATCCCCAGGTCGCTTATTATTTTAGGTGCAAAATTCAGTACTTGGTCTTATCAAAAGGAGATAGGGTTTCTATATGGCAATTTGCCCAGTTGAAGAAGCCATTGAAGAGATAAGAAAAGGAAGAATGGTCATCCTCGTTGATGATGAGGATAGAGAAAACGAGGGTGATCTTGTAATTGCTGCGGAGTTTGCAACACCTGAGGCAATAAATTTTATGGCAAAGCACGGACGCGGTCTTATATGCCTTGCCATAACACAGGAAAAAGCCAATAAGCTTAATCTCCAGGCGATAAAGCCAGAAAACAGCCCGGTTCCTCAGTATACTGCATTTACAATTCCAATTGATGCAAGGCGCGGGATTACAACAGGAATCTCCGCTTATGATCGGGCATCTACTATCAGCCTTGCGATCTCTGATGAGGCAAGGCCTGAGGACTTCATACGCCCAGGTCATGTGTTTCCACTTATCTCTAGGCGGGGTGGGGTTCTGGTAAGAGCCGGTCACACGGAAGGCTCAGTTGACCTTGCAAGGCTTGCAGGACTAAAACCAGCCGCTGTTATTTGCGAGATAATGAAAGACGATGGCGATATGGCAAGGTTTCCCGATCTAGAGAAGTTCGCCGAGCAGCACGGTCTTAAAATTACAACCATTGCAGACCTTATCAGCTACCGTCTTAGGGCTGAAAGCCTCGTAAAGAGAGCAGCTTCAGCCTATCTTCCTACAAAACATGGGGATTTCAGGGTGGTAGTCTATGAAAGCGATATTGACCCACAACACCACGTGGCACTTATAAAAGGCACCTTTACCCCTGAAGACGAGGTTTTGGTAAGAGTTCACTCAGAATGTCTTACAAGCGACGTGTTTGGCTCTGTAAGATGTGACTGTGGTCCACAGATTCGACAGGCTATGCACATAATTGAGAAAGAGGGCAAAGGTGTTATTCTCTATATGCGCCAAGAGGGAAGAGGAATAGGCTTGGTTAATAAGATTAAGGCCTACGCCCTTCAGGATAATGGATTTGACACAGTAGAGGCAAACGAAGCCTTGGGGTTCAAACCGGATTTGAGGGATTATGGAATTGGAGCACAGATTCTCATTGACCTCGGCGTAAGGAAGATGAAACTCCTTACAAACAATCCAAGAAAGGTAAAAGGGCTCGAAGGGTTTGGGCTTCAGATTGTAGAGAGGGTCCCAATAGAGATCCCACCAAATGGAACAAACTCAAAGTACCTAAAGGTAAAAAAAGACAAGCTCGGTCACCTCCTTTCTATGGTAGATTAGATGTAGATGAAAAAAAATGATATGATTCAAATTTATGAGGGAAGACTTGATGCAAAGGGTCTTAAATTTGCAATTATAGTGAGCCGATTCAACAGCTTTGTAACAGAACGCATGACCGAAGGAGCACTCGACACCCTTCTGAGACACAACGCCTCTGAATCAAACATTGACATAATAAAGGTCCCTGGATCATTTGAACTCCCGCTTGCTGTAAAAAGAGCGGCGAGATCTGCTAAGTATGATGCCTTAATAGCCATAGGGGCAATCATAAAAGGAGAAACCCCTCATTTTGATTACCTCTCATCTGAGACTACAAATAGGTTAAGCCTCATCAGCCTTGAGTTTGAGATTCCTATCGCATGCGGTGTTATAACTACAGAAACAGTCGAGCAAGCTATTGATAGGGCTGGAGGAAAGGTCGGAAATCGCGGTGCAGAGGCCGCAATTTCTGCAATCGAGATGGCAAACCTCATGAAGATGCTTTCTCAAAAGAAATAGGGCTTAACTATGGGTAAAAGGAGACGTGCAAGGGAACTTGCTCTTCAATTCTTGTACCAGTATGACACGCTGACAGAATCCTCCTCCGAAGGTGTAAATATTGAAGAGACACTTAAGCTATTCTGGGGAACAAAGGAAATCCCATTAGAAGACGATGTAAGAGAATTCTCAAACAAGCTCATTACCGGGGTGTGCGATAACATGGGGGGGATTGACGAGATTATAGATCGCTACTCTGAGCATTGGCGTCTCTCCCGAATGTCGAGGATCGATAGAAACATCCTTCGGATGGCGATATATGAGTTGGTTTACTTAAGAGATATTCCCCCTCCTGTCACAATTAATGAAGCGGTCGAGCTTGCTAAGAAATACGGTACGGAAGAGTCAGGGGCTTTTGTAAACGGGATTCTCGATAGAATTCGGATGTCCCTTAAAAAAGGAGAGATTGGATGATAAAAAAGGCTATATCCAAAGTCGTAGAGCGTATAGACCTTGAAGAAGAAGAAATGACACAGGTAATGGAGAAGATAATGGAGGGAGTCGCAACGCCAAGTCAGGTAGCTGCCATTCTTGTAGCGCTCAGAATGAAGGGGGAGTCTGTTTCCGAAATCACTGGTGCAGCAAAGGTAATGAGAGAGAAATCAACAAGAATAAAACCCAGCCATCCGGTAGTGGTTGACCTCTGTGGCACTGGTGGCGACCAGCAGGGAACGTTCAACGTCTCAACTGTTGCCTCATTTATAGTGGCAGGGGCAGATATACCAGTTGCCAAACACGGAAACCGCTCTGTGTCGAGTCAAGTAGGAAGCGCAGATGTTTTAGAAGAACTCGGAGTCAATATCAATCTCCCTCCGAAAGGAAGCGAAAGGTGTCTAAACGAAATAGGAATCGCATTCCTCTTTGCCCCTATCTACCATCCTGCAACGAAAAACGTCTCTCAGATAAGAAAGGAGATCGGGACAAGAACAATTTTTAATGTGCTGGGACCGATTACAAATCCAGCCGGGATTAAGTATCAGGTTATGGGAATGTATTCGGAGGCGTTGCTAGAGCCTATGGCAAAGGTGCTAAGAAACCTCGGATACATAAGGGCTATGGTCGTTCACGGTTCAGATAGGCTTGACGAAATAACGGTGACTGGAAAAACACAGATAGCCGAGCTTAAAGAAGGAATGGTAAAGATATACCAATTTGACCCCACGGATTTGGGATTCAAGAGAAGAAGGCTAGAAGAGCTAAGGGGCGGAAACCCAAGGGAGAATGCCCAAATCCTTCTTTCAATCTTGAGGGGCGAAGAAAGAGAGGCTAAAAGAGATATTTCAGTGCTCAATGCCGCGGCGGGGATTCTAGTCTCAGGTGGAGCAGATGATATGAAAGAGGCAATCATAAGGGCAGAGGAATCAATAGAGACCAGAAAGGCTCTATTTAAACTCAATGAACTAATCAAGTTCACAAGAAGCTGGAGCGATGCAGGGAACTGATTTAACTGTCATGACATGCGATTCTATAGCATCATTTCCCTTAGTCAACATATGTTAATGTATTTTTCCTGTAGGGCATTACCAATGCCATAACATTTTATGGGTTCAACTACTCAATCCGCCTGGTTACAATCTTGTAGATCCGTAAGAGGCAAATTCCGCACGGCCCTCACTAAGTTGCCACCATGAGACATAGAAAACACAAGATTAAGCGCCAACACAGTATGATAAAGGGACTGAGAGAGTTCTTGGAAGAGAGAATCTCAACTCTCGATTTTGTAGATGGAGTTATTCCAGGTGAGATAAAGGTGGGAAGTGCTACAGGTGAGAACTTAATTGTAACGTATAAATACGCTACCTTAAGCGGCGCAAAGCTAATTGCAAAGAGTGGATCTTCGATTCAAGAGGTATTCGTCATAACAAGATTTCCGGAAAGGCTTAAGAAGATAATTGAAAAGGAATGAAACGCATAATAACTCTAACTACCGACTTTGGAATCAAAGACCATTACGTTGGTGCAATGAAAGGGGTTATACTCTCAATAAATCAGGATGTCTCAATTGTAGACATCACGCACCAAATTCCACCTCAGGATATCTTTAGTGGAGCCTTTGCCATACGAAACTCCTACCGCTATTTCCCCCATGGAACAATCCATATTGCAGTAGTTGACCCAGGGGTAGGCAGCAGAAGAAAACCCCTAGCCCTCGAGGCAGATGGACATATATTCATAGGACCGGATAATGGCATCTTTACATTCGTTTATCGTGAATCGAAATCATTTAATGTTTTTGAAATATCAAATCCCAATTATGTCCTCCCCGATGTGAGTCACACGTTCCATGGGAGGGACATATTTGCCCCTGCCGCGGCGCATATCTCCCTAGGCATCTCCCCTGAGGATCTAGGAGAAAGGGTAAAAGAACCCGTTATGATTTCAATTAAGGAGCCAGAAATCCAAGGTGAAGAAATAATAGGCGAGTTTATCTATACAGACTCTTTTGGAAATCTAATCTCAAATATCCCTGCAGAACTCATAAAACCCGGATCAAGGGTTTACGTAGGCAAAAAGGTAATAAATGGTATATCTAGATCCTATTCAGAGGCCCAAAGGGGAGAGTTAGTCGCTATCATTGGAAGCTCAGGTCTCCTAGAGATCTCTGTAAATCAAGGCAGAGCGTTGGATATAATTAAAAAGAGAGGGAGAAAAATCGGAAGGCTAAATGGGATGCCGCGGATCCGTGTCAAACCGGGAATACAATCTAAAGTTTAAAAACCCCTATCTCCTCGAGCTTCCGATTGAGGCGTATTGTTCATCTGCTCTTTTTCTCTGTTCATCTGTAAGCCTCTTTAAGACCCTCATAGAGCGCTCAAACTCCGATGCAGGTCTAACCTCAAGATAGCCCTTTTCTACAGCACGCTTAAAAACCCTTTCCCCTCTTTCAGACCTTACGATAATTATCGTCCAACCATCAGAGCCTACGCCGCCCGCTGAAATGTCCGCATGCTCCGCACTAAAATCGCCGCAATAATTGCACTGACTTCTCTGATATACCCTTGCCTCGAGAAGAGGGGTTTCAATCCTCATTCCGTCCTTCATATCCGTAACAATCTTACCCTTTACATTTACCTTAACCACATCATGAGGATTCAATCCGAGCTTTCCCTGGAGATATTCGTATACAAATCCATCAAATACAAACGTCTCTGTACATAGGAGTCCTATTGTAAGCTGCACGGCTTCTACATACTGCCTAAGATGCTTATTCTGCCTCTCTACGTTCTTCTCTCCCCTTTCAGCAGTAATAAAACTCGTGTCTGCCCCTAGAGCCGTTCCATACCCAGATACCTCACATGAGACCCCAACAAGGGCGAGTTTTTTTAGCTTATATTTGTCTACTGCCTCTTTAAGGGCCAATGGCGTCGCGCAGTATGTATACCAGGATTTTGCAGTCTGCATAAGCTCATCCACAGTCCTTATAACCTTTGGCACAGGATCAAGCCACATCTTCTCAGAGCCTACAGCTACAGCAGCACCCTCAATTATCCCTTCCTCAAAGGCACACCTGAGAACCTCAGTTACTGCTCCGCCGTCCTGGGCATTTGCAACCACATTTGGGTTTGTACTCCTTGCAGCACATATAAACCTAGTAACCCCATAGTACTCATCATCACGCCTTGCCCTTCCGAATGTACGCACATCTATCTCTTCGGGCTTAATCGGCTTCATGTGCTCTGGACCTAGCCTCTCACATGCGTTTGCACAGACATCACACCCAACCTCCTCGCTTATCGGACAAAAATCAAAATCCCCTTTTGGTTTTGCTACATAAGGAAACATTGAGACAGGATCATATTTTATAACCCCATAGGGACATGTTACAACACACATTGAACAGCCACAGCAACTCCCAAGTGCCACAACCTCATTCATCATCCTCTTAAATGTCTTTTTAACCTGATCTGACTCTAGTTCACTCATTTAATCCTCTCCATCTTTACTGAACACCTTCAAGATGTCGTAAGTGGTTGTTCTCTGAGCAGGTATACGCCCGATCTCCCTTGTAAGGCGGCGGAATTCCTCGGGTGGGAAATACTGGCCGTGCTCGGCTCCTGCCGCACGTGATATGTGCTCTTCCATCAATGTTCCGCCAAAATCATTTGCCCCAGCTGTCAGAGAAAACTGAGCAAACTCAGGCCCCTGCTTTACCCAAGAGACCTGAATATTATTAATCCAACCACGAAGCATAAGCCTCGATACACCGTACATCTTTAGCTGATCGAGGTCTGTAGGACCCGGTCTTACCTTACCCTTAGATTTTCTAAAGAGCCTCGTCTTCCAAGGAATAAACCTAAGGGGAACAAACTCAGTAAAACCTCCGGTCTCTTTCTGAATATCTCTTAGCACTCCGAGATGCTTAGCCCAATGATACGGCTTGTCAACATGACCGTACATTATGGTTGATGTTGTCCTCATACCAGCCTTGTGTGCCTTCTTAACGACTCTAATCCAGACCTCAGTGGGAATCTTTCGCGGCGCAATTATTGTCCTTACCTCCTCGTCAAG
The DNA here is from genome assembly GCA_964389705.1 of uncultured Spirochaetia bacterium. Classification (GTDB taxonomy): domain Bacteria; phylum Desulfobacterota_D; class UBA1144; order Nemesobacterales; family CSP1-2; genus PSLL01. The sequence goes on along the minus strand of CAYMEO010000020.1, from coordinate 24,054 downwards.
GATCTCTGCAGCCGTACCGGGAAATGTATTGTGTCCAACGTCCTTTAGCATCTGTATAAAATCCTCTTCGCTGATGTTCAGGGTCTTTGCACCATAATAGATCTCAAACGGGGAAAAGGCATGGGTGTGCATGTCGGGCACAGCCTTTTTTACGGTCTTTATAAGCTCTACATAAAACCTCCCGTCAATATCCGGATGCATTCCGCCCTGCATACAGACCTCGGTCGCCCCTAGTTCACGGGCCTGTCTGGTTTTATCCGCAATCTCATCCATAGTGAGGAAATATGCCCTCTCATCACCCTCAGGAGCCATAAAATTGCAAAAGCCACACCAAGTGTTACATATATTTGTAAAATTAATATTTCGGTTTATCACGTAAGTAACTATATCCCCCACATCCTCTCGCCTTATCTCATCTGCGGCAATAGAAAGGAGGGAAATCTCATCGGCATCCTGTAAATTGAAAAGGTGCTCTCCCTCTTCTATAGAGATCTCATTTCCCATAAGAGCCTTACTGATTATCTCCGCTGTTCTCCCATTTACCCTTGAGAGAAGTCTGTCCAAGCCCAGAGCCCTATTCTCATTTATCCTCTCCTTTATCTCATCTATCTCCATTTTGCGCCTCCTGTGATACGTAGCCCGAATTGTCAATAATCTTCATTATAGAATCTAAAACCCTCCTACTTAAAAATTCCTCTCCTATAAACTCAGGATATATCGGGAGTCTTTCCCTTAACTCTAATCCAATTCCATTTAACACCCTCTCCATCCTCTCTACCTGCGGCCAGGGAGCCTCAGGATTTACGTAATCAATTGTAATTGGGGAAACCCCGCCAAGGTCATTTGCTCCGGCAAGAACAAGAAGCGGGAATGCCCTTGGATTGAGGTTCGGGGGGACTTGAATGTTCATTCCTTCTCCAAATATAAGCCTCGCAACGCCCACGGTTTTAACCATATCGAGGAATGTCGGAACCGGATGACTCTCCATAGGGATTCCCGGCTTTGGGCTAAAGTTTTGAATTATTATCTCCTGAATGTGTCCATAATCATCACGTAGCCTTTTTATTGCGAAAAGCGAATCTATTCTTTCTTCCACTGTCTCTCCTATGCCCACAAGGATACCCGATGTCCATGCAATCCTAAGCTCCCCAGCATCTTCCATTGTCTTTACCCTAAGCCTAGGCACCTTATCAGGCGAACCATAATGAGGCCCGCCTTTGCGGAGAAGCCTCGGACTAATATTTTCAAGCATAAGACCCATACTCGCATTTGATTCCCTAAGTAGGGAAAGCTCATCACGACTTGCAATGCCCAGATTCGTGTGTGGAAAGATGTTCTCTTTGAGTCCTTCTTCACACATAGCCGCCAAATACCCTGCCGTAGTTCTATATCCGAGCCTCCTCAGGGCATCACGATAGACCGAATACTTAAGCTCGGGCTTATCTCCGGTTACAAAGAGGAGTTCTGTACATCCCAGTTGAGCCCCCTTCTTTGCTATGTCTATAACCTCGTCAGGAGACATAAAAAGCCCCCCTTCCTCAGGCTCAATCTTAAATGTGCAATAACCGCAACGGTCTCGGCAGAGCCTTGTAAGCGGCACAAATACGTTCTTTGAAAACGTAATTGGCTTCTTACCCCTTTCCCTAACACGAGAGGCAGCAAGAACCAGGAAAGGGATCTCGTCTTTATCTAAGCCCATAAGAAAAATAGCATCTTCTCTGTTTATCAATTCACCTGAAGCCACTTTAACTAATATATTTTCTAACCTCGAAGAAGGAACCCCTGATAGAGCCCCTTCAATACCGAAGATGCTAAACATATTCCTCACTTTTGCTGAACTGAAGAGCTCTTGCACTTCATTAACGAAAGAGGTCATTGTCGGGACTCCTCAAGAGCTTTTTTGCACCCTCTGTGCCCTTTTCATAATCGTATCCTCTTACAATAACGACAGGAACGCCCTCTGTCTTTCCCATAACAAGCCCTGCCGCCCCTGAAATCTCGTCCGCTACGGCAAGGACTGTTGCATGAAGGTCGTAACCTTTCGAATCCTCTTTTCCTCTGTAATCCTTGAGTGGACTTATCCCATAGCACCCAACTGCAATCTGGACAAGTCCCTCTCTCCAAGGTCTTCCTACCGTATCCGTTATTATAACTGCCACATCAATGCCGAGTTCGCCTCTAAATCCCTCTACAAGCCTCACTGCGGATTGGTCGGGATTATCAGGAAGAAGAGTCACCTCCTCCCCCCCGCTTACATTTGACATATCCACACCGGCATTGGCACAAACTATCCCCTTTGTGTTTTCCACTATTAGTCTACCCCTATCCATTTTCACTATTCTCTGGGATTCTCTAAGTATTATTTCCACAAATCGTGGGTCTTTGTCAAGCAGTTTTGATACCGCTATAGAAAAAGGAGAGGGAGAAACATCTTTAATCTTTACAATCCGTCCTTCTGATTTTGAAACCACCTTTTGGGCAAAAACAAGAATATCTTTATCCTGAATCGATATATCTTGATTAAATGCGGCATCAATGACTATTTTTACTAAGTCATCTCCCGGCCTAATCTCAGGGATTCCTAAAAGGGGTATGATTGAGATAGCATTTGGCATTTTATGTCCTGAAGGCAACTAATCTTGACTAAACACCACTATTATACCCGATCCTTGTCCTCGAAAATTTCAAGGATTAAAAAAATAGGGATCCATCTATAAGATCTCAGATTTGTCCTTTTTATTTATCCATTGGCCCCTTTGTTGAAGAGTTCTAGGACCTTATATGCAAGTCCACGGGCCTTTTCATCATTTGACATTATCGTATCGGCAACCACAGGCCTTATTCCAACTGATCTTATTTGATCTGCCTCAAGGGCATCCCTTTCATCAATTATAATTTGGTCTAAGAAATCCATGTAAAGCTCAGCTACCTGAGTTGATGAAACCTTTAAACCTAATCCTCTCATTAGCCTGTCTGCCGGACCCTTTAATGGCATTCCACCTACAAGGGGGCTTATTGCAACGACCTTTGTTTTTACTCTCTGAAGCGCGTTCCTAATACCATGAATCCTAAGTATTGGACCAATACTTATAATCGGATTACTTGGGCAGATTATTATTCCTCTAGCCTCTTCTATAGCCTGAATAACTCCGGGAGCAGGCCTTGCTTTTTCTATTCCCTTTATGGATATTCCCCTCACCCGAGGGATCATCTTCCTCTTAATCAAATACTCCTGAAAGTGCATCTCCCCCTCATCCGTTAATATCCATGTCTCTACGCCATCATCAGTCATAGGAAGAATTTTTATATTATTGATTTGGAAGGCCTTTGCTACTTTAGAGGCAATCTCAGAAGAAGAGAACCCACTATTTCTTAAATGAGTCCGATAGATATGAGTCGCAAGATCTCGGTCTCCAATATTAAACCAGGTCTCAATGCCAAATCTCCCAAGTGATTCGAGACAGTGAAAAGAATCCCCTTTAATTCCCCAACCTTTTTCTCTATCTACGGTCCCTGAGAGCCAGTATATAATCGTATCAACATCTGGCGATATTTTCAGTCCAGAGATCTCTATGTCGTCTCCGGTATTAACTATTACAGTAAGTAATTCATCTCGGAGAATTTGGGAGAGACCCTTTAGAAATTTAGCGGCCCCAACCCCTCCCCCAAGGGCTGTAATCATCCGATCAACCTTCTTAAGAATTGATTAGCGTAAGACAGAGGTTTAATTTGAACTTATCCTAATGTCGTATTTAGGTTTAGGATATGTAAGACAGCAGTAACTGTCAAGCTGAATATAAATTTTATATTACACGCTCATCACTTAAGCGGTGTCATTCTCTCGGGTTTTAAGCAGAATCCAATATTAATACCTCTGCGGGGTAATGCATTCGGCATGACAAAATGCAAGATATTATTGATGTCATTCCAAAGCGTTTTAATTGAGAATGTATAATAGAAACTTAGACTTAAAAACAGACAAGAAATCTGTTCTAGCAGAAATCATGGCGTGTTAGACCTCTTTCCTGTCTGACAACCCTAGTGTTAGACAACTATGGCTTTTCGTTACGACAGCCGTTATACCTCGGATAATCCGGATTATAGTGATGGGCTTTGGGAGTGAAACCCATCTGAGACATATCCCTTGCTCTCCACTTTTTGTCGTATCCAGCAGCTTCTCACAGTCAGCAACTGTACAAGATTCATGTCCCTTGTGGTAAGGGATTGAAACAGGCGCCATAGCCAAGAGTAACCCCATTTCACGTTTTGAGAACAAGCCTTGCACGGCTGAAATAGATAGTTCTTAATTGAGAAAGCAGATACCGCCAAACTTAAACATTTAGGATATCATCCTTTATAAACTTTTTATACCAATCATTAAATGTATCTTTATTCGCAAAATGGATTTCAAAAGGAGCGGCGATATCTCCTATTTCTTTAAGTGCCTTTACTCTTATTTCCGTCTGTCCTGAAACCGTTTTTGGAGCGTTTTCAGAAACTATGAGAACGTCAATATCGCTTTTTCCTATTATGAAATCGCCTCGAACAATAGAGCCAAATAGAAAGACCTCTGCGCTATTCCCAAGCTCTGTTTTTACGACCTTCTTTATAATCTCCACATAGTCCATAACGCTCTCAAAATACTTTCTCTCCCTCTCAACAATCTTTCTCTGAATCTCCATTAAAGACAATTTTCAATAGCCCTCCTTACCTCATCTGCAACCCCCAACATTTGGGAAATCTCTTTTTCGAGAAACTCAGTAGGAAAATACCTTGAAGTGATATATGCAGACTCTATATCTCCAAATGTGCCTATATTTTCCTCAAATATGTTATACGCCTCAAGGCACAAATCCTTTATTTCCATAAATAAACGCTTTAAAGAGTGGGTTTTGGGGAATTCACCTAGCTTTATGGCAAGAAAGTATTTAAGATACATTTGTATGGCCTGTTCTATATTGAATGCCGATAAATTATAGACTCCATTTCTGAAAAGATGCTGGGCATTCTCAAGGAACTTATGAGCGTTTTCTTTCAAGTAGTCATAACTCATAGCACCTTAAAATACTATCATAGTTTTTAACCTATCTCTCTATTGCAACTAAATTTCCGAAACTATAAAACCACCAAAGGTAGATACGCATATCTGATAGTTTTATAAAAAACTAAACTTTGTTTGCCAAGTTGTTATCAAATACCATCGCTACCTTTGTATAGGACGAGCGGCTTGTTCTAATATCTCCTCCTTAGTTCTCGGAATTGCCAAGTGAGTTGGCAAGAAGGCACAAAGTGTAGAGGTATTACACTTAGGTGACGCCTAGAATAATTTAGATTAGAGTTAACTAAGGATCAAACTCCTAAAAAGTTACCTTGCCCACCTTTTCCGGAAATGGTAACTTTTCAATCTATGTCTAAAGAGGTCATAAAAGGCAGCTCCATTCCTCTAAGGGGAGAGTTTACTCCCCCCGGCGACAAATCCATCTCTCATAGAGCGGTTATTATCGGGTCTCTTGCAAAAGGCACGACCCATGTCAAAGGATTCCTTTCAAGCGATGATACGCTGTCGAGTGCAAATGCCATGAGGATGCTCGGAGTTCCCATTGAGATTCAAGATGTTAATGTCGAGATAAAAGGAAAGGGGCTTTTGGGACTCCGTGAGCCGGAGGATTTTATTGATGCGGGCAATTCGGGGACTACGGCAAGACTGCTTACTGGACTCCTGAGCGCACAGAGATTCTTCTCTACAATAACCGGTGATAAATACCTGAGAGCCAGGCCTATGGATAGGGTTGTAAAACCCCTGACCATGATGGGAGGAAAAATCTGGGGAAGAGACGGGGGCAGGAGACTTCCTCTGGCTATTCAGGGTGCAAAATTATCCGCCATTAAGTATCAACTGCCTGTAGCAAGCGCACAGGTAAAATCTGCCATCCTTCTTGCCGGACTCTACGCAGAGGGAGAAACAGAGGTTATAGAGCCGACCTCTACAAGAGACCACACAGAGAGAATGCTTTCATATCTAGGCGTGGATGTTATAAAAAACGGAACGGGTGTTAGAATTAAAAAGGCAGTGGAGTTCAAGGGCGCAGAGATTTCGGTTCCGGCCGATATCTCTTCGGCGGCGTTTTTTATTGTTGCCGCCCTTATTAATCCCGGCTCCGAGATTCTAATTAAGAACGTGGGAATAAATCCTCATAGAATTGGGGCTATAGGGATTCTTAGAGAAATGGGAGGCAATATTGAAATCCTCAATAGAAGAGAATCAATAGGCGAGCCTGTAGGGGATATATTAGTCAGATCAAGCGCATTGAGGTCAGTCCAAATAAAAGGTGATATGATTCCAAGGACAATTGATGAGCTTCCTGTAATCTCCGTCGCGGCATGTTTTGCAGAAGGAGAAACGGTGATAAGAGACGCAAAAGAGCTAAGGGTAAAAGAGACCGACCGGATTCGGGCAATGACAACGGAGCTAAGGAAACTCGGTGCCCAAGTTGAAGAGCTCGATGACGGAATGATAATCTCTGGAAAAGAAAATCTAAAGGGCGCAATGTGCTCAACCTGGGGGGATCACAGGATCGCAATGGCCATTGCCGTTGCAGGAAGCCGAGCCGAGGGCATTACAGAGATTGAAGGTACCGAATGCATATCTGTATCTTTTCCTGGATTTTTTGATGTGATGAGAAGACTAAGAGGGTGAAAAAAGGCATTATTATAACAATTGATGGCCCCTCGGGGGCGGGAAAGGGAACGGTTGCCCAAGCCGTTGCAAAAAGGCTTGGGTTTTTATATATGGATACAGGGGCTATGTATAGAGCTATTGCTCTTTTAGCGCACAGAAATTTGGTTAACTTAAATGACGAGAAAGGGCTTTCAGAACTGATTCTCGGGGTCCATATCTCTTTTAAAATCAATCCCGATTACAATTTAAGGGTATTTTTAAGCGAGGAGGATGTAACAGAAAAGATTAGAACCCCAGAAATATCCCGACTTTCCTCAGATATTGCTACAAAAAAGATCGTTAGGGATTTTCTCAAGGCAATGCAGAGGAGAATTGGGCGTGAGGGAAAAATAGTGGCAGAAGGAAGGGATATGGGAACATACGTATTTCCCAATGCGGATTTTAAATTCTACATTGATGCATCTCTTGAGGAGCGGGCAAAAAGAAGATGGCTTCAGTTAAAAGAAAGTGGAATTGAGGCAAATATAGAGGATGTAAAAGAAGAGATTGAAAGGAGAGACAGGCAAGACAGAGAGAGACAGGAATCACCCTTGCATCCCGCCTCAGATGCAGTCATAATAGATACTACAAACCTTAAAGTAGATGAAGTTGTAAAGAAGATAATTGAGACCATTGAGGAGGCAAAAACCATAAATGAAAAAGATCATACTGGCTGAGAGCGCCGGTGTTTGTTTTGGCGTAGAGAGGGCACTCAAAAAGTCATACGAGGTTACGGATAAATCGAATGGCGAGGTCTATTCATTGGGGCCAATAATCCACAACCCTCAGGTCGTAAAGCACCTAGAAGAAAAAGGCGTAAAGGTTATCGGCAGATTAGAAGACGCCCCAGGCGGCACAGTCATGATCCGTGCTCACGGTGTGCCAGTAGGAACCTTGAGCACTCTAAAAGAGCGCGGGCTCAGTGTTGTTGACCTTACGTGTCCTATTGTTAAGAAGCTTCAACATTCCGTAAAAAAACTGGCCGAAGAGGGATATTTTGTAGTAATAGTCGGTGACAAAAGGCATCCAGAAATTATAGGCGCAATGAGCTACGCAGACCCAGAAAGCGTGACGGTTGTAGAGAGTAAATTAGAGCTTGAAGAAGGTGTATTTACAAAGAAAAAGGTTGGGATCGTTGCCCAAACCACAATTGCATTTGATAGGTTCCGCGAGGTGGTAGATACTTTTCTTGAGAGAAGCGTAGAGGAAATAAAGGTTTTCAATACCATATGCGATGATATCTTCAATAAACAGCGAGAAGCCGTAGAGATTGCAAAATCCGTGGATGTGATGATTGTGATAGGCGGAAAGAACAGCTCAAATACAACAAAGATTGCAAAACTCTGCCACGAGGTAAATCCGAACACATATCAGATAGAAACTATAGATGAGGTTCATTCGCTAGGACTTGACTTAAATGAAAAAACCATTGGTGTTACTGCCGGGGCATCAACCCCTTCGTGGATTATAGAAGAGATACTCCGAGGTCTCAAAGAAGGCAAAGAAAAAGGGGATAAAAAGGGCATTTAGAGATTTAAGTTTATTATCACGGTGTCATGATGCGGGAATGATCTGAGAGCCATCCTCATGGGTGTCTGTCTCATTCAATAAATCAAATACAACTCATCTTGAAAAAGAGATGCACACTATGGCCGAAGAAGAAAAAAACTTTTCAGAGCTTCTTGAAGAAACCCTGCATGTTCCGGGCAAGGGGCAGATTTTTAAAGGCAAGGTTGTGCGCATTGAGGGGGAGGACGTATTTATTGACTTCGGCTTTAAGTCCGAGGGAATCGTTCCTATTACCGAATTCTATACGAGGTCAGGCGAGCCCAAGGTAAATCTAGGAGACGAGGTTGAGGTGACACTAGAGAAATTGACGGGCAATGAGGGAGTTCCCATACTCTCTAAAAGGAGAGCCGATCTAATTAAAGAATCCGAAAGATTAGAGCGAATCTATGAAAGCGGAAAGCCAGTCATTGCAAAACCCATAGAAAAGGTAAAAGGCGGCCTTATTGCCGATGTGGGCGAAGAGATTGAAATAAGGGCATTTCTACCAGCCTCACAGATTGACATAAGACCACATACTAACCTAGACCAGTTCGTAGGAAAAGCACTTGAAGTAAAGATTATAAAGCTGTCAAATGAGGGAATTGTTCTATCAAGGAGAAATTACCTGGAAGAACAGAGGGAGATTCTCCGTGCTAGGGTTCTTTCCACACTGAAGGAGGGAAAAACCGTATCGGGCAGGATTGTAAAGATCATTGACCAAGGTGCCTTTGTAGATTTAGGCGGGATCGAGGGGTTTATTCCCATAAGTGAGTTATCATGGGGGAGGATAAAACAGCCCGGGGATGTTATTTCAGTAAATGAAGAGGTAAGAGTCAAGGTCTTAAAGATTGAAGAGGAAGGGAAAATCTCCCTTAGTCTCAAACAGACCAGACCAGACCCCTGGACTTCTGTTGGGAAAAGATACAAGCCAGGTGCCAAGATAAGAGGCAAGGTGGTTTCAGCCACGGATTTCGGTGTGTTTGTAGAGATTGAGCCGGGTATTGAGGGACTGGTTCATGCATCTGAGATAACATGGACAAAGAAGTTCAGACATCCAAAGGAGATAGTAAATGTAGGCAGCCGTGTAGAAGTTGTGGTGCTCGAGGTTGATGTTAATAAAAGGCGAATGTCTCTTAGTCTAAGGCGCATTGAACGCAGCCCATGGGAAATATTCAAAGAAAAGAACCCACCTGGAACAAGATTAAAAGGAAGGATCAAGAGCGTCACAGATAGAGGTATATTCGTAGAGGTGGAGGAGGATTTGGTAGGACTAATTCGTCCCGGTGATGTATCGTGGAGGAGCAATGTAAATATAAAGGAAGAATTCAGGGCGGGCGATGAAATTGAGGTCGTTGTTCTTGGCGTGGATGAAAAGAATCAAAGAATAGGACTCGGTCTCAAGCAGCTCACGAAGAACCCCTGGGAGGATGCTATTGAGAGATACAAACCCCATGAGACTATTCTCACTGGGAAAGTCAAAGATATTAAAGACAAGGGGATAATCATAGAGCTTGAGGGCGGAATCGAGGGGTTTATAAAGGCATCAGAATTTAGTCGGGAGAAAATAAAGGACTTATCCAAGTTCATTAAAATTGGTGAAGAGGTCACTGCTCAGGTAATCGGCTTTGAGATGGGAAGGCGTCAGGTCAATTTAAGCAAAAGGCAGTATGATGATTGGGTTGAGAAACAGAAGGTTTCAAATTTTCTCTCCTCTCAGAGAGAGGGCTCGATAAAGCTTGGAGATGTCCTAGGCGATAAGTTAAAATCTCTAATAAAGGAATGATTAATTTGCGTACCTTCCTCTTTGTAGTATTCATCGTGACACTTATAGTTTTTGCTTTCATAGCCGGCTTAGGGCTTGGTCTTGTGATCTCCGGCGAGGATATCTTTACCGGCGGCGAAAGGGTTGCGGTACTCGAAGTTGATGGCATAATCCTTGATTCCCAGGCATATCTTGAAAGCCTTTCTAAAATCAAAAAAGACGACAAGATTAAAGCGGTAGTTTTAAGAATTGACTCCCCGGGCGGGGCAGTTGGTCCATCTCAAGAAATCTATAGTGAGATCAAAAAGATAAGGGAAAAGAAACCTGTAATTGCCTCAATGGGATCAGTGGGTGCTTCGGGAGGATATTATATCGCATGTGCCGCACAGAAGATAATTGCAAATCCCGGAACCATTACTGGAAGTATAGGGGTAGTTGCCGAGTTTACAAACTATGAGCAGCTCCTTAAATGGGCTAAAGTAGACGTTCAGATAATAAAGAGCGGGGAATTTAAGGACGTAGGTTCGCCGTTTAGGGAAATGACCGAGGCCGAGCGGAAATACATTCAAAATCTAATTGATAATGTCCATTCCCAGTTTGAACATGCTGTCTCAGAAGGAAGAGGAATTGATCTAAAAGACGTGGATAGAATCGCCGACGGGAGGGTATTTACAGGAGAGCAGGCAAAGGGCCTCAAGCTCGTTGATGAATTAGGTTCACTTAGTGATGCAATCCGTCTTGCAGGAGCTATGGGCGGAATAAAGGGTGAGCCGAACGTCGTTTATTACCCAAAGAAAAAGACAAATATACTTGATTTCCTTCTTTCGAAATTTGAATCCCACGGACTCATAGGTGGGATTCCGATAAAAGAGCATTTTGGACTTTTCTACCTTACTAATTTAGCCACTAATTAAGGGGCATGAATGAGATAGTCAAGATACAATACACAGGAGTCAGAAGTCAGAGATATTCCACTATATCCTGTATTCCGGCTCCTGTATTCTTCTTTGTACTTTCATTTGTGCTCATTCACGGCTAAAATTTCTTATCACTATGAAAACGATCTGGGCCCCTTGGCGAATTGAGTATCTAACAGAAGAAAAAGAGGCAGGGTGCATATTCTGCAAAAAACCTAAAGAAAACAAGGACAGAGAAAATCTAATAATCTACAGAGGCGAAACCGGGTTCATTATTATGAACCGCTATCCATATTCAAATGGCCATCTCATGGCTGTGCCCTACAGACACATAAGGGAACTCAGAGAGCTCAATGACCGTGAGAGATCAGAACTTATGAATCTTGTAATTAAGTGTGTAGGAATTCTAGAGGTGTTTAAACCCGATGGATTCAATATTGGGATGAATCTTGGCAGGGCAGCCGGAGCCGGAATTGATGACCATATCCATTTCCACATTGTTCCCAGATGGAGCGGCGATACAAACTTTATGCCGGTTATTGGAGATATAAAGGTGATGCCCGAATACTTGGATAAAACCTATTTGAAACTCATTGAACAAATGAAGTTGAAAGTCTAGCTTTTTTTCGGGCATACGGTGCAACTACCAGGAACGTCTATTCAGAAAAGTAATTTAAAACAAAGAGCAAAACTTTAGCCTTATAGTTCATGATCATCAATTGAAAGCCTAAAAGGAGATAAGATATGAGATTCATAAAGATAGTTATATTGGCTGTTTTCTTTATTCTTGTCCTTACTATTGTGTTTCAGAATCAGGAGGTTTTTACGCATAAGTTTAATGTAGGACTCGATCTCAAATTTTATCAAATAGGGCCTTATATAACCTCTAATATAGTGCTTATCGCAATTGCGTTCCTTATAGGTGTAATCTTTGCAATTATATGGGGCGCCTTTTATTCAGTATCCATGAGGAATCAGATCAAAGAAAAGGAAAACAGAATAAAAGAGCTCGAATCCCAGAAGAAAGAGATTCAAATCCCTAAATTTGGTGAATCAACACCCGTACAAGAAGTGGCAAAGAAGTGATATTATTGGATTTCATATAAGTCTGTTTAATAACTTTGTTGAAAACCCCCACTCCCAAAAACCAAGGCAATAATATAGAGGAATTGCTCCTACTCAAACTCTATCAATAGAATCGAAAAGACTTCCCAAGCATCTAATATACTGTAGTCATTGGGGTTACTTGATCGGACATAGGTGATTTTTCATTATTTAAAAATTACCCCTTGACATTTAAAGTAAAATACTTTATTTTTATATCATAAATTAATAAATGAGCTTAATTTAAATGTCATCCTCCATCCTCCTTTAAGAAGGTGGGGAACTCCTAAAGCAGGGGTTCCCCACTTAATTTTATATTTTTTCATTATGTAAATCTTCCTATAGAGTATTGCTGACTAGAATCGGATAAATTTGTAATTTCTTGAGTACTGCTTCATTGCAATACCCTGTAAATATTTGAGAATTAATAAAAAACCCATAGTATTAGGTATTGTACTGAGAAATAAACTATAATAGGCTGATTGTGGGATATTACTATTAAAATAGGTATGCGCTTTTCGGCAAGAGACATGGCCTTGCCCAATACACTTACCGGGCAGAAGAGGTGGGTTTTCCGTCTGCTCTGATCTCAGACCATTATTACCCATGTATAGACCACCGTGGATTATTAATGATGTTCACCCTGCGACTAGGGGGACTAGGTGCACCCATTCTTAATTTTATAAGACTCACTGGTTCTTAGAATCTTTATCTTCCATGCGTTCCCTGTAAAATCCACAATGCATTCAAGTGATCTAAAGAACATAAACATAAAGTCAAAAAACTCATAAGCGGAGGTTGTAAAAATGGGTTTTTTAAGAAAATCCGAAACTTGTATATTGGCGAAATCTATGCACTCGCATGGAGAAAGCTCAAAATCTATACCATCTTCCTCCATACATTCATCGGCTGTAATTAGCAGAACCGATATATAGCCTTGATTTCCCTCTTTAGAGGCTACAATCTTTAGTGGCCTTTCCCTGCTCTCTACAAAGGATTTGGCGAGAAATTCATCTAGGTTGATTATATGAATTTTTCTCTTTTCTTGATGCCTTTTACTCATAAATCACATTTCTTAAATAAGTAACATATGATATTATTCTGACTGCTCTTAAAATCCCTCTGATTGGAAAGGCAATGGCTCTTCTCAAGAACCGTCTTAGAGAGCCTTTGAGGATCAGTAAATTCTTCGTGGCTATATATAAGCCATACTCTCTTACGGCCGTGTATCGATTTTTCCAGTTCGGGTAGATTCTCTAGACTCATTCTCTTCTCACTTAGATCTTGCGGAATCCCATGTTCTTCGGTATTTAGCTTATCATATCTATCAAAATAATAATCAAATGGAATCTGTCCAAAGCCTGAATTGAAGAGAAGAAGATCATCTTTATCTAGATTTTCGGCAACATAGCGCGCAGCAAGATCCCAGTGCTCTTTTTCAAATCCAGTGTAGTATTTATAAAGGGCAGAAGAGCTAAATATGATAAGTAAGATAACTCCCATAGCAACTGCCCATCTGTTTTTTAATCCAACTATTCCTTTTGCGATTAAAACATAATAGGGCACAGAGGCCCATATAAGGGTTTGTGTGGCGAGAATAGGCCACTTTAAACTTATTAAAAATTCGGCCCCTATTGGGACAAAAAAGATAAGCAGAAGGAACATCAAAGTCTGAATATTATGTCGTGTAGAAATAACTCCAATTATGAATAGAGCGCCAAAGAAGATAAGGGTTAATAAAACTAATCTCCCTCGGATAAGGCTTAAATGGTCTATATCTATCCAATTAAATAGCCAGAAGGCAGGGCCATTATTGAAAATGGCAAAAACGCTAGCTATACTCTCGAAGGTGATCCGAGTGTTATAGAAACCCTTGTGCACCATTGAACTTTGTTTGAAGAAAAAAGAAGCCCAGGGAATCCAGAGAATTAGAGTTATCACTCCAGATGGTATCCAAGATCTTAACAGAGGTCTGTATCTCCCCCAGAAGGTTATAAGAAAGAGGTTCTGAGCTACAGGTAAGAATAAGGCAATGTTGTGGCAATAGAGGGCCACAGCTGTAGAGAGGATATAACCTATAGAATAACAGAAGTGAGAGAGGACCTTTCTTCCTCCCTCTTTTTGATTGTCTATATAGAGCATCTTGATCATAAAAAAGGTTGATAAAAGAACAAAAAAGGTAAGAGGAATATACATTCTCGATTCTTGTGAATAGTAGACATGAAATGGAGATATAGAAAGAATGAGTGCTGAAACCAAGGCGGCTGATGGACTTCTAAATAAAATTCGCACAATAACGTAGAGCAAAGGCATAGCGGCAACCCCAAATACGGATGAAAGAAGCCTCACTTGGAATTCCCCAGTTCCTAAGGCCTTTATCCATAAGCTGAGAATCAAGTAGTAGAGAGGTGGATGAACGTCCTTGACTGGCTGTATCAATAGCACGTCTTTTAATGGTCGGTTAGCAAACCAAACGCTAACAGCTTCATCAAACCATAGACTATTTGAGCCGAGTCTGTAGAATCGGAGGAAAGTTCCCACTAAAATGATGACTATGAGTAGAGCAGTTATTTGTCCTTTGCTAGATATGATTTTTATACTCCCGACAGAGTTCTGAATTCGGTAGAGGATTCCTTAATCTACCAAATGAAGTTAAAACAAACAAATTGCACATAGGTTAGTGTTTAGTGAATAAAAAAAGGGAAGTACATCCGGGATGTACTTCCCTTTTCAGTCTCTAGTTGTTTATTAGATTAGCCGTTTCTGTCAGTTTGCTTCTGGCTTCGGCGTGAATCCAGGTTTTTGTTTTTGTTGTTTGAGCGCTGTCCAAAGTCCTTATTTTGAAACTTTTGTCCTTTAATGTCCGAATTAAGTTGATAATGCGGAGTTTGTTTCTCAGTATTTCTGTATATCGGATGACGGTTTTCCGAATGTATAACAGGGCTATGGGATTGGAATGTATTTTGCAATACAAAAGTATTTCCTTTATTATCATCCCGTCTCATCGGGTACTGTTGATGTTGATTCTGAGGGTTATTCCTATTTTCAATTCTTTCCTGTTTCTTAATCTTCCTTTCGTTGTAGTTGCCCATTTCATCTTTATTTTTGTCCTTGATTTTCATAGAATTGCCCTCGACATCCCTCTTAAATACCGGATGACCCTGATTGAGTGGGAGGTTGACCTCATTTCGAATTCCTACATTTTTTCTATTCTCGATTTCCACATTCTTATTTTTATTTCGTATCGTGTTCTTCTCAATATTTTTTTGAATCACAGGTATCTCATTTCCCTTTTTAATCACGGTGGGGCGGTATACATAGAGGTCTCTTCCCCTTATTTGGTTGATGTTGCTGCCTTTAATGATTGTATTCTGATCCACATCTCTATCAACTAGATTTACCTTTTGGATTCTTACTCTTGTAGCTCTCTCAACAAATTTCACATCAGGACCCCGGTTTATAACTCTATTATTCTCAATAATTATATTGTTTATGTTTCTCGTGTTTCTGATAATCGTTACATTCCTTGAACGTGGAATAACTACATCACGGATGCGGGGACTCAGAAAGGCGTGTGAGGGAACGAACACTACGTCTCTATAAGGTACATAGTAGTGGCGGTTGGAAAAACTGATGCCTACTTCGAGCGAAAATCGCTCATCAGGGGGGAGGGGAGCCCATCCTATGTAATCGGGACCCTCATACCATGTTACCCATGCAGGCGCCCAAACAGTACCAGGTATCCAGACCCATCCATAATAATCAGTATATACCCACCTTCCATAATGAAATGGAGCCCAACCCCAGGGCTCATAAGAGACCCATGTCCATCCATAATCTGTCCAGACCCAGTGTCCATTTGTATATGGCTCCCAATCGGGTCCTACATCTGTTGTGGGATACCATACATATCCATAATCAGGTGTTGACACCCAGTTGCCATATGGAGCAAGGGCATCGAAAAACAGATTGAAACTAACTGTTGTGTGGGCTTGAGCTTGATTTGTATATCCAATGCCCAAAAGCATTGACAATGCTAGACCAATCATTATAAGCTTCTTCCTCATCTTAATCTCCTTGTTAATGAACTTGCTGGTTTTTGATCCTCTTAATTATTTAAACTATGAGGGGCGATATAAGTTTCAGTCTGGGGGAACACTTATAATCCCGCTCAGTAAGTATTGAAGTGACATTATATCTAAAAATAGAAAAGAAACTGACAAATACACGTTGCTACAAATAACGGCACAACTTTCAAAGAGCAAGAGGGCTTTCTACAGTCTTTCCTTTTTAAAGCCTGTCCTTTAACCACTTTTCCATCCACACCTTTGTCTTTTCAGCCAACTCTTTACTCGATGTGTAGGAAACGTATTTATCATCTATATAGATTCCCCAATAGGTAAGAGGATTCTTTTGGGTATGTTCCTCTTTTTTTTCTGTGCCTCCAAACAGCGGGGCAGTACAGCTGCATCTTGGGTCAACCGTAAAAGGAGCTATTGTTATTGTCATTTCTTTTTCAACCTCCTGATTTCCAACTTTGCAAGTTTCGTGCCAATATTTAATCTAGTCACGACCTGAGTAGTTTCAAGGACTTAGAAAAATAGGAGGTTATTTCCCTATAACAAATTGCGTAGATTTAGAGCCCAAGTGGGTTATTTTAGCAATGATTCTTGCCGTCCATCTATTGGGATTTCATCCCGTGGGCTTTTCTCTCTGTTCCGACCTGAGCTTCAAGTACCTGCCGCCTCGGTATTATTTCCACATCTGACTGGGGCAAAATGTCCTTTAGAGACATAACTAGCTGTCCAGGATCAAGCCCACCCTTTTTAAAATCTATTATCGCAATGATATTACTAGAGTGCTTTGATACTTCCACTCTATCTACATCGTAGAAGGCATAAAACGCCCTTTCGATCTCCTTTATCTCATTTCTATTCCTTATCCCAGAGATTTCGAGAGCTACTCTCTCAAGTCTCTCCTCTCTAAATGGATGTCTCACCTCATATCCGCCCTGCTCCAGAGCTATTATTATTTTCGTCTCACTTACAGATTCTGGATCAAATGCCACAGAGAGTCTCTTTTTTACAAGATCAAGATTAGCCTCAGCGACCCCAGGAATGGCTAAGACCCTTGATTTGACATCACTATCGCAGGCCGGACATATTCCAAATATCCTGAGTTCCAGAGTTTGCCTCTCTTCAGCCGATTCAGTGCTGAGTCCAGCCAATAAGAGAAGAATCATTTCAATTATTAATCTCCCAACAAAAACTCTCATCCACATTTACCTCTAAGTTTTAGACGCTTTTTGTGGCAGTGGAGTTGCAAACCCCATACCGTAATCTAAGTTTTCGAAATTTATATTCTTACTTTGACAAAACTTTAAAATATAGACGTTACCTATAACTCCCATTTATCCCCATAAGCAGCTTTTATAAGCATAATCAGATAATGGTGTTTGACCTTTAGATGTATAGGCAAACTTCAGGCTACATTAGTACCTCGCTACTAGTTGATTTTTTAATTACGTTTATGGAATATAATAAGCCGAATGAAATTCGGTGCCCATGTCTCTATTGCTGGAGGGATTGAAAAAGCCCCGTATCGTGCCTATAAAATAGGTTGCGAGTGTTTTCAGATTTTCACAAGGTCCCCTCACGGCAGAAGCCCGTCTCCGCTCTGTAAAAACAGGATTGAGGCTTTTTTAAAGGAATGCTCTACTTACAACCTTACCGATTACTACATACACACACCATATTTTATAAACCTCGCATCGCAGAATCGCCGGATAAGGCTTTCTTCCATATTGCTAATTGAGGAAGAGATAGAAATGGGAAGTACTATAGGGGCAAAATACGTTATCACGCACATTGGCAGTGCAAAGGGTGTTGGGAAATCCCAGGGAATTAAAAACGTAACAGATGGGATTAAAAGGATTTTAGATACGAATAGCAAATCAACCAATCTGCTAATAGAAGTCTCGGCAGGTCAGGGGGAAATAATAGGTGACAGGTTTGAAGAAATCGCAGAGATTCTTGATAAGGTAGGCAATCCGGATTTAGGAGTCTGTCTCGATACGGCGCATATCTTTGCTTCAGGATATGATATTAGAACAGAAGAGGCGGTCAGAAAGACGCTCGATGAGTTTTCATTTGTTGTCGGATTGGAGAGATTAAAACTCATCCATGGAAATGATTCAAAGATCGCTCTCGGTGGGAGAAAAGACAGGCATGAACACATAGGCAAGGGGAAGATTGGCATTGAGGGCTTTAGAGCTATTGTGAACGCCCCCGGTCTTGAAGATATAGATTTGATAATCGAGACACCATTAGATAAGGTAGGAGATGATATTAGAAACCTAAAGAGATTGAAGGCTCTAAGGCGTTCGTCTCCAGAATCTACTAAAAGCGATCTCATAAATCCGGCTGTTGTCACTCTGAATAGATGAAGCAAATGTGCCCAGAATAACAGATACTTACAGCGTTTTCTCTATGCCTTAATGAATGTTGCGGTCAGGGCGAGAAGAGTTATAATTATCAGAATCCACATCCACTCCGAAATAACCTCTATAACCTCGGTCTCAAAGAATGAATCCGACTTTTTAATAGGGTTTCGTCTTTTAAAGAGCCTGCGCATGTTCTAATTATATTGACGTTTAATTTTAAATCCAACCCCTGTACTATTATTATCTTATGATAATCTATTCCAGGAGTTATCCGGAATTTGGAGGAGGTAATCCCGTATGAAAGCAATGTCAATTATCGCCCTTGTGGTCGCTGTTTTTGCCCTAGTTGCCGCCAGCTACACCGAACTCAGCATTACAAAATTACAAAAAGAGCGAGATCAGATGGCAGACGACATAGTTAAACTCAAGCAGGGAATTACAAAGTCGGAGCAGGGCGGGCAAATGGGAAACGCAAAATCAGAGTGGCCCAAGTATCATGATGCAACCGGAGTATTAAGATCCATATCGGGAAACCGGATTATTGTAGATGAGGACGAAATCCCCGGTTTTATGATGGCAATGACTATGCAGTATGAGGTTGAGAACCCGGAGCAACTCAAGGGCCTTAAAGAAGGCAATAAGGTAAAATTCAGGCTTAAAGAAACGGAAAATAATCTTACGGTTTCAGAGATTAAAAAACAGTGATATGAAAAATTCAACCCAAATCGGTGACTATCTCATTCAACGACTCTATGCTCACGGCGTGCGTCATGTCTTCGGCATTCCCGGTGACTACGTACTTGGATTCTACGAAAGGCTGAGTCATAGCAAACTTCGCCTGATCAATACGTGCGATGAACAGGGAGCGGGCTTTGCGGCAGATGCATACGCCCGCGTGCGCGGTCTGGGGGCTATTTGTGTAACGTACTGTGTTGGGGGTTTAAAGGTAGCCAATACCGTAGCCGAGGCGTTTGCAGAGAAATCGCCTGTAGCAGTCATAAGTGGCGCCCCCGGAATAGTAGAGCGCAGGGATAACCCACTTCTGCATCATAAGGTAAAGGAATTCGACACACAAAAAAGGGTATTTGAACAGCTTACGGTTGCATCTACAGTGCTAAACGATCCACAAACGGCATTGCGGGAAATAGAGCGCGTGTTGAATGCGGCTCTGCGCTTTAAACGCCCCGTCTATATTGAGTTGCCACGCGATATGGTCTCTGTGCGGGGTATATCTTATCATACCCCTCTGGAGATTTACGAAAAAAGCAATCCAAAGGCGCTTCGGGAGGCACTCGGCGAGGCCGTAGACATAGTCAATTCTGCGCAAAGACCCGTTATTCTTGCTGATGTGGAAATACAGCGGTTTGGACTTCAAGACGACCTGCTCAGTCTGATTCAAAAAACCCGAATACCAGTGGCCGCCACGATTCTGGGAAAATCTGTTATAGGCGAGCACCACCCGCTCTATCTTGGCGTCTATGAGGGGTCTATGGGACGTGAGGCGGTGCGCAAATATGTCGAGTCGAGCGATTGTTTGATCTTTCTTGGGGCCTTTATGACTGATATTAATCTGGGCATATACACGGCGCGCATTGACCCTGCACAGTCCATTTATGCAAACAGCGAAAGGGTTTCTATACGTTATCACAATTATGAAAACATACGCCTCCGGGATTTCATTCACGGATTGATAAAATCAAAAATCCGCATACGGCATTCGGATAATATTCCAAATCCCGAACGCCCACAGCCTTTTATCCCCCGACGTGGGAAAAAGAGGCTCACGGTCAAGCGCCTGTTCCAGAGGTTAAACTGGTTTCTAAAGGACAATACCATAATCATCTCAGATGTGGGCGATGCCCTGTTCGGTTCAATTGACCTATGCATTTACCGAAACGCTGAGTTTCTATCTCCGGCCTATTATACATCTATGGGATTTGCCGTTCCGGCGAGCATCGGAGCACAAATGGCAAATCCGAAACTGCGCGCACTCGTAATAGTAGGTGACGGCGCCTTTCAGATGACAGGGATGGAGCTATCTACTGTAGTGCGATACAAACTCAATCCAATTGTAATCGTCTTAAACAATGGAGGGTATGGCACGGAGCGGCCTATGCAGGATGGCCCATATAACGATGTGCATCCGTGGCAATACAGCCGCATTCCAGATGTTCTGGGCGCTGGGCAAGGTTTTATCGTCAGGACTGAAGAAGAACTCGACAAGGCTCTTATCGCCGCAGAAAAAAATACAGATAGCTTTTCCATTCTGGATGTGCGCCTAGACCCTCACGACCTTTCTCCGGCTCTCCAGCGACTTGCACAGCGTTTGGGCAAGAAGGTAAAAGGGACATAGTGAGTTGTGCCAGTTCTATAGAGATTCAATTTAGGATGAATCTTTAGTTTATCCCTACAGCTACGGTTATAGTTTATGTTACTCAAATAAATTCTCAAATAATTATCTACTGCAAAATACAGTATAATAAAAAATATGTGTAATATGGGCAAATAGAAGGCTAACTACCATGAAAGAGATGCTATGGACGCCGTCAGAAGAGCGAATTAAAAATGCCAATATGACGCGGTTCATTGAGTTCGTCAACCGAAGATACGCAAAGCAGTTTAGCTCTTATGATGAACTGTACCAATGGTCTATCGAGAACATTCCCGATTTTTGGAAATGTATGTGGGATTTCAGCGAAGTGAAGGCATCGCGCGGATACGATATCGTTGTTGATGATTTGAGAAAGATGCCCGGAGCAAGATGGTTTATCGGTGCTAGGCTTAATTTCGCTGAGAATCTCCTCCGATATAGGGATAATCATGTCGCGCTTATCTTTAAAGGCGAGAGCCGCGAGACAACCAGGATGACTTATGCCGAGCTTTATGACAGCGTGGCGCGATTATCAAAATCGCTTAGGGATATGGGCGTGACCAAAGGGGACAGGGTTGCCGGATTCATGCCAAACATGATTGAAACCGTAATTGCCATGCTTGCCACAGCCACCATAGGCGCACTCTGGTCTTCATGCTCCCCTGACTTTGGTATAGGAGGGATCCTAGACAGATTTGGACAGATAGAGCCGAAGGTCTTGTTTACAGCGGATGGATACTACTATGGGGGGAAGAGATTTGACTCTATTGAGCGAATTACAGGCATACTCAAGGAACTGCATTCAATAGAGAAGGTGGTGGTTGTTCCATACACGGAGAGGAAGCCAAAAATATCTCATATCCCCAATTCGGTTCTCTACGGGGATTTTATATCGAGTCAGGGCAGTATTGGGATTGAATTTGAACAGGTGCCGCTTGATCATCCGCTTTACATCATGTATTCCTCCGGGACAACAGGGTTACCTAAATGTATGGTCCATAGCGTCGGAGGCACGCTAATTCAGCATATAAAGGAATTAGGGCTTCATACAGACCTCAAACAGGAGGACACTATATTCTACTTCACCACATGTGGTTGGATGATGTGGAACTGGCTGATCAGTTCTCTGTCTCTGGGGGCGAGCATCTTTCTATATGACGGATCGCCATTTTATCCCAATCCGGGGATTCTATGGAAATTGGCTGAGGATGAGGGGATAACTATATTTGGAACCAGCGCCCGGTATATTGCGGCTATTGAAAAAGAGGGATTAAAACCCGGAAGGAATTATGGTTTAAATAAACTAAGAACGGTTCTCTCTACTGGCTCCCCGCTTGCCGTTGAAGGTTTTTATTATGTCTATAGAGGCATTAAAGAGGAGGTTCAACTCTCCTCTATCTCAGGGGGAACGGATATTATCGGATGTTTTGTCCTCGGAAATCCAATCGGCCCGGTTTATGCCGGAGAGCTACAGTGCCGTGGATTAGGGATGAAGGTAGAGGCTTTTGATGAAAATGGAAAATCCGTCATTAATCAGAGAGGGGAGTTAGTCTGTACCGCTCCATTCCCGTCAATGCCTGTATACTTTTGGAACGACCCGGATAATAAGAAATACATGAGGGCCTATTTTGATAAATATCCAGGTGTATGGACTCACGGCGACTACATTGAGATTACCGATACAGGAGGGGCGATCATATACGGCCGTTCCGATGCCACTCTCAAACCCGGCGGCGTGAGGATCGGAACGGCTGAGATATACAGACAGGTAGAAAAATTCTCCGAGATCGTTGACAGTATTGTGGTAGGACAGAAATGGGAAGATGACGAAAGAATTATACTATTCGTAAAACTGGCTGAAGGAAATGAGCTTACCGAGGATCTCAAAAATAGGATTAGAAAGGCCATAAGGGAGAATGCCTCACCCCGTCATGCTCCGGCAAAAATAATCGCGGTAAAGGATATTCCATACACAATCAATATGAAGAAGATGGAGCTTGCGGTAAGAAATATTATTCATGGAGAGCCGGTGTTAAATAGAGATGCAGTGGCAAATCCAGAGTCCCTGGAACTTTATAAAAACCTTCCTGATATTCAAATCTAAAGGTTACCTTTGTTTAATAAAGCTAGATTTAAACCTTTCAATCTTGATAGTTTAAATAGGCTTTGTTGCATAATTCATTGTAAGCGGCTGATACTATTGTATTTTTCAATTTCGAACAAAATATGTAACTTATTGAAGTTATTGCAGATTTGAGCATTTATGCAACAACGCCGTTTAAATATATAAACACGGATAAACAAAAAAGGCGATCCAATAATTTTGCAATTTGTTGCTATAATAATTAAGTCGCATAAATTATTATAGTTAAGGAGAAAAGCTATGGAAATTAAAACTGTAAAAATCCAAAAACCAGATGATGTAAACCTTATCTTAGGCCAGTCCCATTTTATTAAAACAGTTGAGGATATTCATGAAGCTCTAGTAAATGCAGTTCCAGGCATAAGATTTGGACTTGCCTTTTGTGAGTCTTCAGGTCTATGTCTTGTAAGATATAGCGGCACTGATTCTGAACTCACCGAGCTAGCAAAGAATAACGCATTTAGCCTTTCGGCAGGTCATAGCTTTATTATATTTCTTAAGAATAGCTATCCAGTTAATGTGTTGAACGCTGTAAAGAATGTTCCGGAGGTTTGTAGAATTTTCTGCGCCACCGCAAATCCTGTCGAAGTGATCATAGTCGAGTCTGAACAGGGAAGAGGCATTCTCGGTGTCATTGACGGATTAAAATCGAAAGGTATTGAAACTGAGAAGGATATCGAAGAAAGGAAGGTATTTTTAAGAAAGATCGGATATAAGATTGGATAGGTTTTTATACCTATTTCTCTATCTTAATGAGAAGCTTATGATGAGGGGATTAAGATTTCTATGGCCTTATTGCCCTCTCCAAAGATGAAATTGCCATTCTAATAGAAATTTCTTTAACTCCTACCTTGGCTTATGCGGGTAAGAAGAGGGATTTAGAAGAAATTCAATTAGGTCGGAGTACTCTTTTTCTTCTTCTATGAGAGATCCTTGTGTAAATACTCTGATAAATATCTTATCTCTCCCGAGAGCTAGAGTAGAAAAGAGTACATTATAAGTCCCTGAAATCATTGCGTCCCCGGCGGGATTTGAACCCACGACCCCAG
>CAYMEO010000019.1:0-33244 GCA_964389705.1 uncultured Spirochaetia bacterium | reverse complement strand
GGTAATCACTTTGCCTTGCTCGTCATAGACTAAAATTGCGTCAGCGGTACTATTAATAATAGCCTCCAGCTTTTCCTCGTTTTCTCGAAGTGCTTGTTCTGCTCGCTTGCGCTCTGTTATATCAACAATGGCACTTAGAACTAGAACCCCTTCATTTGTGTGAATGGGATTAAGACCAATCTCAACGGGAAATTCACTCCCGTCCTTGCGCAGAGCGGATAGGTCTCTGCCCTTTCCCATCGGCCGGGCCTGAGGATCGGCATGGAAATCTATACGGTATGCAGAATGCTTACTACGGAATCGCTCTGGTACCAGAATCTCCACTGACTGTCCGATTAACTCCTCTCTACTGTAGCCAAACATCCTTTCTGCTTGTAAATTGACAAGGATAATTTCACCTTTCTGATTTGTTATTACTATAGCATGGGGAGCCGATTCTACGACGAGGCGAAATCTTTCCTCTGCTTGCTTGCGCTTGATTTCTAATGTTTCCAACTCGGCAATTCGTCGGCGCATTGCCACCAGTTCGTCTATGAGCTGTCTTTTTGTTTTAACTTCGTCTCGCATCTTATACCTACAGAGGAGCCCTTTTGGCTACTAGTGGGATTTTTTACAAACCTAAGTGATAGACGCAAAGATAAAGTCAATACCGGGTTTGCCGAACTTATTTTACTTATTGCGCCGTTTTTCGTGATTGTAGCACCTTATTGTCTGACCCACAGGGTAGTCCAAAAAGCGATTGTCTATCTTATTATAAATAAAGGTTGTAGAATTCAAACCTCCTTTTCCAATCTTCAAGGTTATAGGATGCAATTACGAGATCTTTATGTTCTCCACTTTCCTCACATTTAACATAGCAATTAAACACCGCTTCGGGTCTGAAGCCTAAGTTATCTAATATTCTGATGAAGCCCTTACTGCCAGGTGTAAATCTTACAATAATTTTCTCAAAGCCGTGTTTTAATCCCTCTGCTAAAAGAGCCTTAAACATTTGGGAACCCAGTCCCTTTCCTCTGTAATCGGGATCCACAATTAGCTTGATCTCTACCGCATGTTGCCAATAAAGCCCCTCTTTGTGAAGTGTTCCTTTTGCTATAATCTCGCCACTTTTTATGGCAACTAGTTGAAGGATCTTATTATACATTGAACTTGTAAACCAGCTCTCTATAGTTTCTTGTTTTCTTACATCGTCCTTATAGATTAGGAGATCTGATCTCGGTATCTTAGAAAAGAATTTGGATAGATTCTCTAGATCCAATTTCTCAAGAGGTCTGAGTATTACCTTTGTTGAATCTTTAAGGATTAATTCTTTAGGATACATAACTTCAAGATTTTGCAAAATCTGTACCATGACTTACTAAAGCTATATACCTAAATCTAATAAAAGAGTGTTAGGATGCGAGATGTCGGAGAAGATGAATTAAATATTAGAAGATCTGGAAATTGAGCAATCTCGAAGTTAATAAACCAATGCCCTTTCAAAGGTTTTGGTGAATTAGGGAGGCAATAATAAGGATAAAAAATTTGTCCTATTATCGGACAACTGACACATGTTAGTTTATCTACGGCTCCAAATCTGATTATCCTTATTTGGTTATCATCCATATTCCCGATGGCATGAGATTTGCCCAACCAAAGATAAGAACCTTAAAAGGAGATACAAACATCATGGCACTTATGAAATGGACTTCCCCAAAAGAAATCGAAAGACTCTTTGAAGGGCTTTTTGAGAACCACTTTTTTCTACGTATGTGGAGAAGATTCCCTAAGTGGAAAGGGATTAGAGAATCGGAAGAAATTTCTCCGTCCGTTGATATGTATGATAAAAAGGATGAAATAGTTATAAAAGCTGAGATCCCTGGAGTTGAAAAAGAGGATATAAATATCTCCTTAATGGACAATACACTTATTATCAGGGGGTGAAATAAAGAGGGAAGAAGAGGCAAAAGGGGTTAGAGTTGAGATTAAATAAAATTACTTAAGAGGGGGAGCCTATTTTGAAAAACCATCCATTTTAGCGATTTAAGATTTTATTCTTAGACGGAGATGGAATGAAAACACAGAGGGCGCTTAAAATAGCAAAAAGGGAATGGGGAAATATCAGATCTTCGCTCGAGATGTACGGCGATATCGGTGAGTTTGATCCGATAAACAGTGGAATTGTCTTTGAATCTGGTGATTTGCCTCTGGTCAGAGACCTTATAGAGATGGACAACAGGCTTCCAACTTATGGTTATCTTACGCAAGAGGCCGCTTATGTTTTTTCTATCCTTGCATCAAGTGCCGGAGAGAGACTCGGGCTTGTAGGTAGACTGGCTCAGACGTTCGGTAGTGGGTATAGATGGGTTAGAACGGGCTGGTTTGATCCAATTGGAATGGAAAAGCAATGTATAGCAAAACATTTGTTCTTCTTTAAGATCTTCTTCCCAGTCGGAGGGTACTCCAACTGGGATTTTAATGCACCTGAGGTAAAGACGAAACTGAAGGCCATATTATATAAGTTTGTAGCATGGCAGGATAATCCAAGAAGCTATATTCAAGATGTTAGAAACTGTAGAGCTGGACTTGAGCCTCTCTGGCATGGCTTATCATTGGTCCTAGGCTTTTCTATAGTTGATAGTAGCGAAACGCATCAAATGGATTCTTATTAAATTCAGAGTCGTCATAGAATCAATCTTGAGCCATAAACAGGGCATCATCGCGGTTTTTACCTTTGCCACAATTCTAATCCATCTTGTATTGCGGTTTATTTTAAAAACAACCACCGAGATTTACGGTTTCCCTTTAAGTGAACTGCTCCTCATTGCCAGTCTGATGCTTGGTGGCATTCCACTGGTCATTGACCTTTTAATCAAGCTCTTCCGCCTTGAGTTCGGTTCTGATCTGTTGGCCGGCATCTCCATAGTTACTTCAGTCTTGCTTGGCCAGTATTTAGCTGGCTCTCTGGTTGTGCTTATGCTTTCTGGAGGGAAGGCGCTTGAGGCTTATGCTGTACGCAGTGCATCTTCCGTACTCAAAGCCCTTGTCAAGCGCATGCCCTCAGTAGCCCATCTTAAAAAGAGTAATGGCGAGGTTGCTGACATCTCTCTTGAGGATGTGCGTGTCGGCAACATACTGATTGTCTTTCCTCATGAGATTTGCCCGGTTGATGGAACTGTAATTGAAGGGCACGGTGTAATGGACGAGTCTTACCTCACAGGTGAGCCTTACATGATGTCAAAGACGCCGGGTTCAGATGTGCTCTCTGGAGCGATCAATGGTGAACACGCTTTGACCATTCGGGCTAATAAACTCGCTGTTGATTCAAGATATGCAAAGATCATGCAGGTCATGCGCGAATCGGAACAGCGTCGTCCCCGTATAAGGCGGTTGGGTGATAGGTTGGGGGCGTTTTACACACCGCTGGCGGTGTGTATTGCTCTTATTGCCTGGGTCGTTAGCGGTGAGCCGGTTCGCTTTCTTGCTGTAATGGTGGTGGCAACCCCGTGTCCGCTTCTCATAGCGATTCCAGTTGCCATAATCGGCACGATTTCACTGGCTGCGAGGCGGGGCATTATTATCAAAGACCCAACTGTGTTGGAGAGTATAGATAAATGTCAAACGGCTATCTTTGACAAGACCGGTACCCTGACATACGGTCGGCCCAGACTAACGGAGATTATTCCGTCTCCCGATTTTACAGAGAAAGAAGTTCTTAACCTTGTTGCCAGTCTGGAACGTTATTCCAAGCATCCGCTATCCGGCGCAATACTCGATGCGGCGAAGAAGGCTGGCTTGAATTTGCTAGAGGTAAGTGAAATCAGTGAGCGTCCGGGAGAAGGACTAATTGGAACCATAGGCGGACACAAAGTCTGGATTACTAGTCGCACTAAACTTATAGCCCAATATCCTGAAATGGCAAATAAGATACCACCGCTATCAGGGGGCCTCGAATGTGTAATTATGATTGACGGTTCCTATGCTGGGACGTTCCGTTTTAGAGACCAACCGCGTACAGATGGGGCTTCTTTTATACATCACCTGAAAACAAAACACGGCTTTGGCAGGGTTATAGTTGTTTCTGGGGATCGGGAGTCTGAAGTAAGGTATCTGGCCGATCAGGTTGGAATTAAGGAACTGTATTTTGGTCAAAGTCCGGAGCAAAAACTGGAATTGGTTCGCGAGGAGACTAAACGGGCAAACACCGTGTTCTTGGGGGATGGCATTAATGATGCACCAGCTCTTATGGCAGCTACAGTGGGGATTGCTTTTGGTCAGCAAAGTGATGTCACAACCGAGGCAGCAGGAGTAGTAATTATGGAAAAATCCCTCAAGAAGGTTGATGAGTTTCTGCATGTCAGTAGACGTATGCATTTTATTATCCTTCAAAGTGCTGTAGGAGGTATGATCTTAAGTATAGTTGGTATGGTCTTAGCCACTGTGGGCCTCCTGCCACCCGTTGCCGGGGCTATTGCCCAAGAGATTATTGATGTCTTTGCGGTTGTAAATGCACTGCGCGCATCACTTCCACCGAAATCCCTTTCTGATTATTAGTTCCCTGGACGTCGTATGGATAACTATAATCCAGGCGTCAGATGTCTTGAATTCTGACATGTAGACACATTAAAAAAGGCGGGTGCTCAAACAGATCTTAAATATTTTAATGACTTATGTGTATTGAATTTGATGGTATATGGTTTGCTACCATTAAGATTAAAGGAAGAAATCAATCCAATCATGGTTTAAAGAGTAGAGGAATTAATGAGTATTGTCAGGAGGATTCTACAGTAATGATTGGCAAAATACTATGGGCTTGTGACGGGTCTAAAGACTCAATCCAAACACTAAGATATGTAGAACTTTTAGCCAAGAGGTTTAAAGCGTTAATATTGGGTCTTTTTGTCATACCCGATTACTACAATGTAGCAGAAAAGATTCCTTCAGATGAGAAGGATAAATTTATTAATTGGGTTGAGGAGATCGGATCAAGAGAAAGGAAAACACTCGAGGATATTGCGAGAGATTTTAAGGAAAAAGGAATGAGGTTCGGAATCGAGGTCACAAGCGGTATTCCTTACAAAGAGATTCTTAGAATCGCGGATAGGCATAAAGTAGACCTTATTGCTATGGGGAAGGGAAAGCCGGTTGGGGAGTCTATTTTAGGTGGAACAGCACTTAAAGTTATAAGACAATCTCCGGTTCCTATCTTAACAGCTGGGGAAGGCAAGAAAAGTTTAGATATAAGGAAAATATTAGTGCCTACGGATACGTCTCCTAGGACGTTGAAATCACTTAAGTACGCAGTTGAGTTATCAAAGGAATTTAGTGCGAACATATATCTGCTGAATATAGTTGAAGTTGGAGAGTATGATCTTCCAATTGAGATAGTCGAAAGGATAAGGGGATTTTCATTTAGGGAGATTGAGGAGAATATAGGGAAGACCAAAGTGAGAGAAAATATAGAGGTTCATGTAGAAGTATCTAAGAATGCCTGGAGGGGTATAATTAAGTTTGTAGATGAGAGGGATATAGATTTAATAGTTATGATGACGTATGGGGGGAAGAGGTTTAAAGAGGATTTTATTGGTAGTATTGCGGAGAAGGTCATTCAGGAAGCGTCATGTCCTGTTATAACAATGAAGCCTTAATCAAGTAAGAGATTAGACATGCATCATGGCACCTCAGGGGGGTCTTTATGGAGATAAAAAAAATTCTCTGGGCATCCGATGGCTCAAATGAATCTGAGGAGGCCTTAAGGTATGTAGGGTTATTTGCAAACAAGTACGGTTCTGAAGTTATTGGTCTGAGCGTGATTCAGCCCGTTGATTTAAGCGGTCTAAAGGTTTCTCCCGAAATAAAAAAAGAGTTGGTCTCAATCCAGGCAACCCTAGAGAGAAGGGAATATGAAAGGGTCAAAAAAGCCCTAGAACAACTCGAACCAAGAGAAATAAAATGGGGTATAAGTATTAGGACAGGTGTGACACATGAGGAGATTCTTAAGGTTGCCGACGAAGAAAAGGTTGATTTGATTGTGATGGGGAAGCGAGGATTAGGGATTAGGGATAGAATTCTCATTGGAAGCAATACGAGTAAAGTTTTAAGGGCAGCGAAAGTGCCTGTTTTAGCTGTAAGACATAAGAAGGGGAGTAAGAAGGGAGATAAGATTGATATAGAGAAGATATTGGTTCCTACGGATCTATCGGAATCTACATCTATATCCTTAGACATTGCTGTAGATTTAGCTGAAAGGTTTCGTTCTGCAATCTGCCTTCTCCACGTTATAGAGCTTCACCATAGCTATGAGACCTCAACTGGTAGAGTGATAGAGGAGCTATGCACTCTGGCGCTAGAGGAATTGAGGCTTCAACAGACTAGGATTCCTGAGGAAAAATTGAAAGAGATTGAAGTATATGAGAAGGTAACTTTGTTCTTGAGAGCTTGGTTTGGGATAGTGGATTTTGCGGAGAAAGAAGGAATTGATCTTATCGTTATGACTACACACGGGAGAAAGGGTTTTTCAAGGTTTATTCTGGGGAGTGTTACCGAAAAGGTTATAAGTGGGTCTCCGTGTCCGGTTTTAGCAATAAAGCCCTAAAAAATTAACATTAAAACAGGAGGAAAACAGATGGCAGAGGTAAAGGGAAAAACTCCAGAAGTTAGTAATATCACACGGCTGATTGAAGAACTCGGTCGAATGGGCATCGAGAATTACATGAAGGGTCTTGAGTTCTTAATGTCCATTTGGGAGGATAACTTAAACCTGTTTAACAAGCAGGTTGATTTGTTGATTAGTGTCCAAGAGGATTATACCCAAGTAATTAAAGATTTATATAATAGGTTAACTCCGCAACACCTATCCGGCCAAGATCCAAAAGGAATAACTACCCAGATCGAGCACATGTTTGTTATTCAGAGGGATTATATAAATGAGATGAGAAATACATTTAATAGAGTCTTCAAAAACGTGATAGGTCTTAACCAAAAGGACTTAGAAAAATTTATCTTTCTCTTTGAAAAGTATCTGAATCTCTTAAGATGAAAAAATGTCGAGAAAGGTAACTACAGCATTGATTTATGCGGAATAAAAGGGTCGGCTTAATGGTAATCAATACACATGGAAGAAGGAGTATAAAAAGAGGCTTATCTTGGGAGGTATGGTGGAGAAGGTCATTTAGGAATCTCCATGTGCGATTTTAGTTCTGAATATAAGTAAAATTGAGACGGAAATTTAAATAAATGCCCCGGAAAAAGAGTAGAGAATAAGGTATGCATTTTGGATACATGTGGGAGTGGCATTGGCTTATGTGGATATTTATGGTAGTTATCTGGATTTTAATTATATCAGGAGCAGTAGCTATTTTTAGATGGATAATGGGTGCTAAGACACAGTCTTCGGAATCTGCCATTGATATACTAAAGAAGCGATACGCAAAGGGTGAGATAAGTAAAGAAGAGTTCGATAAGATAAAAGAAAAGATTACAGAGGGAAAGCAATGATGTAAGAAAAGCCCCTAAGCAATATTTGATTATAATAGGAGACAAAACCTTTCTCTTGAAAGAAATAGAAAAATAACTCTTGTCTAAATAGGGTAACATGTATATTAAGAGAGATTAAATAAAAAGATAAGGGAGATGAGTAATGAACATACAAAGGATACTTTTTCCTACTGATTTTTCCTTATATTCGGAAAAGGCAAAGGAATACACACTCTATTTAGGAGAGAAACTCAATGCAAGCATATACATACTCCATGCTATAGAGCCTTTAGACTATCCTAATGTGGATGAGGAGATCAAGCAATTCTATAAAGAACTCGAAGCCCAGATGGAAGACAAGCTAAAGGAAGAGAAGAAAATCTTTGAGAAAAAGGGGCTTCGAACCGAGACCAATATAGTTATAGGGCCGCGCTGGCGTGTCATCAATACATTTGCAAAAGAGAGGAGTATTGATCTAATCATAATGGGTTCTCATGGGCTTAAGACTGAGGCCGGTCAGATTGCTATAGGAACCACAAGTCATAAGGTGATTTTTTCATCACCCTGTCCGGTTCTGGTGGTGAGATACGAATGATAAAAGCTCAGCATAGCCCTTGGCGTGGCCAAGACCGATACAGTGGGAAGGTGGCGAATTGTAGGGCTTATCCACCCTTACAACCTGCCATATTGAGGATTCAGCTCAAACTATCGAGATAGCATATCAGGTAAACCCGGAGTTAACATCATGCCTGTCTCTTCTTCTCTGGATAGATCAGACGGTGCTTTCGTGATAACGGACTTTATAAAGTGCGTTTCTACAAGCCCCAGCCTATACTAACATAAGATTTAGTAAACTATAGAGGACAAATAATATAGAGAGGGCAAAAATGATGAAAGAAGAAAAACACGAACTTTTCAAATTTCCCGAGGTTGGTGTTCCATTCCTTTGGCCATTTGCATTCTTCTTGGGTTTAGAAAAGGCCGGCATAGAGATGCTCAGAGATAACATCAAGTTTCTAAAGGAGATTGATAAAACACAGGTCGAAAGACCAGAGCCTAGGTGGACAACGAAGAATAAGATAATACTCAGTCTACATACAATGAATTTGAGAGATTTTTCTACCGGAAGCAGAGGTATATACACACTTATTGTTGCTCCTTATGCGGGGCACACATCAATTATAGCCGATTTTCATAAAGGACAGAGTCTTGTTGAGACTTTGATTGAGAACAGGATAAAGATGGTGTGCGTTACGGAGTGGAAGAGCGCGACTCAGGAGATGAAGGACTACGATATTGATATATATCTGTGTGAATTAAACACCTGTGTTGATGATCTAGGTGGAGTCGTAAACCTAGTTGGTCTGTGTCAGGGTGGTTGGCTCTCTACAATGTATGCTGCGAGGTTTCCTAATAAGGTAAATACCCTCGTTCTTGCGGGGGCACCGATAGATACATGGGCTGGGAAAAGCAAGATTAAGGATTATGCGCATACCTTCCCAATGGGATTCTATGAAGAACTCGTTGCACTGGGGGGAGGTATTCTAAAGGGAAAATTTATGCTAGAGGGCTTTAAAAGTATGCATCCGGAGAAGCAGTATTTCGAGAAGTTCGTAGACCTATATGAGCACATCAATGATCCCAAATACGTTAAAAGATTCGAGACATTCGAAAGGTGGTACGAATATACGATTGACCTTCCCGGGAGATGGTATCTTCAGGTAATTAGGGAGCTGTTTAAAGAGAATAGGCTGTTCAAAGGAAGGTTTATAGGACTTGGAAAGAAACTAGACCTCAGGGACATAAAGTGTCCTGTATATCTGTTGGCAGGAGAGAAGGATGATATAACTCCCAAAGAGCAGGTTTTTAATGCTGAAAGGCATCTTGGAACCGCTAAGATTATAAAAGATACAGCGGCTGGCGGACATATAGGTCTCTTTATGGGATCAAGGCCTCTTAGGGAAAACTGGCCAAAGATTGCCAAATGGATAAAAAGATATTCAAAGGGGTGAAGCTTGGGGAAAAGGATGTTAGGCGAAGGTGAATTTGACAATCTTAAGGAAATTGATTACCTAGGAGGGAATAATATTTATTATGGAATATATTGAGAACAAAACCTTTGATGAGATAAACGTTGGCGATTCGGCGAGACTTGTCCGCACCCTGACAATGAATGACATTAGCCTTTTTGCAGCGATATCAGGCGACATCAACCCCGCCCATGTTGATAAAGAGTATGCCAAGAGCGACTTGTTCCACAAAATCGTTGCTCATGGCATGTGGGGTGGATCGTTGATCTCTACACTGCTTGGCACGAAGCTGCCGGGCCCCGGTACTATCTATCTCAACCAGACATTGAGTTTTAAAAAGCCGGTCATCCTAGGAGATACTCTCACCGTGACAGTTACTGTCACGGCAAAGGATGAAAAAACACACCGCCTTACATTCGACTGTCAATGTGTAAATCAAAATGGTGATTTAGTCATCGGTGGCATCATCGAGGTCATTGCCCCAGCAGAAAAGATAAAACGCCCGCGTGTGATACTTCCAGAGGTGCATGTGCACGACCCTGGTGTAAGACACCGACAATTAATTGAGCTTACCAAAGGGTTGGAGCCAATACGTATGGCAGTTGTCCACCCCGTTGACAGAAACTCGCTTCTTGGGGCGATTGATGCGGCGGAGGCTAAATTAATCATTCCCGTCCTTGTTGGGCCTGAGTCTAAGATTCGTACTGTGGCCGAAATCGAGGGTATAGATTTGTCGCCTTACGAATTAGTTGCGACAAAACACAGTCATGAGGCGGCCGCCAGGGCTGTAGCTATGGCCCGCGCCGGTGAGGTTGAGGCTTTAATGAAGGGTAGCTTGCATACAGATGAATTAATGCATGAAGTGGTTGCTAAAGATACGGGTCTCAGTACTGAACGCCGGATGAGTCATGTTTTTGTAATGGATGTTCCTACTTATCCACGTCCTTTGCTTATTACAGATGCAGCTATTAACATCTATCCCGACTTGGAAGATAAACGCGACATTGTGCAGAACGCTATTGATTTGGCCCTTGTTTTGGGAATTGAGAACCCAAGGGTTGCTATACTCTCAGCTGTTGAAACAGTAACCCCAAGGATTCGATCTACTGTAGAGGCAGCGGCCTTGTGTAAGATGGCGGATCGCAAGCAGATTACAGGAGGGGTAGTTGACGGCCCGCTTGCATTTGATAATGCGGTTTCTGAGGAGGCAGCCAAGATAAAGGGTATCATTTCACCGGTTGTCGGTAAAGCCGACATTCTGGTAGTACCGGATCTAGAATCTGGCAATATGCTTGCAAAACAGTTGGAGTATCTGGCTGAGGCACAATCAGCGGGGATTGTGATTGGCGCACGTGTACCGATTGTCCTGACTAGTCGCGCGGACAATGCGTTGAGTCGAATGGCCTCATGCGCAATTGCCCTATTGTTGGCACGCAAGAGGAGATCAAAACTATGAATGGGGTTATACTTGTGATAAATTCCGGCTCATCGAGTATTAAGTTTTCGATCTTTGCTATCAAGAACGCGGAAAAATCCCTTGCTTTAGTATACCGGGGGGAGATAGAGGGAATCGGCACACAGCCGCGCTTCTTTGTGAGCGGCAATACTGGCGAGCGCCTAGTAAACGAACATCTGACTGCCAAAATCGCCAATAGCCTCAAACATGAAGATGCGCTCGCCGTCTTGCTGGATTGGATTGAAACCCATGCCGCTGGATTAAGAGTCATTGCGGCTGGTCACAGGGTTGTTCATGGTGGCGCGACTTTTTCTAAACCTGTGATAGTCAATTCCGTATTAGTTAACCAATTAGAGAAGTTGGTTGCACTAGCACCATTACACCAACCTCATAATCTTACCGCAATTAAAGCCTTGGCTAAGATTAAACCTAATCTACCACAAGTTGCCTGTTTCGATACCGCCTTCCATCACACTCAACCATCTGTCGCCCAGTTATTTGCTTTGCCAAGGAACCTATTGGATGCAGGTGTGAAGCGCTATGGCTTTCATGGGCTTTCATATGAATACATCGCTTATGTTCTTCCAAACTTTGTGGGTACTGTGGCAGATGGTCGCGTCATAGTGGCTCACTTGGGCAATGGAGCCAGTATGTGTGCCATGAAAGGCCGCAAGAGCATTGCTACAACCATGGGTTTTACTGCACTCGATGGCCTGCCGATGGGAACACGTTGTGGGGCCCTTGATCCTGGGGTTGTTCTCTACTTAATTGGTGAACTAGGCATGAATGTTGCCGAAGTAATGGATTTGCTTTACCATAGGTCTGGTCTTCTGGGAATATCGGGTATTAGTAACGATATGCGTGAACTATTAGGGAACAGTTCTCCACATGCTACTGAAGCGGTTGACCTATTTGTCTACCGGATTGGCCGTGAATTGGGCTCTCTTACTGCTGCCTTAGGTGGACTTGATGTGTTGGTTTTTACTGGGGGCATTGGTGAGAACGCCGCTGCTATCAGAGCCAGGGTTTGTGAAGATGCAAGATGGCTCGGAATCCGTCTCGATGAGGCTGCCAACCTAAGAGGCGGACCGAAGATCAGCCAAGATAATAGTGCCGTATCAGTCTGGGTAATCTCGACTGATGAGGAGTTGACGATTGCAAGACACACCTGTGACATAGTAGTTGACCGATGGCGTTGAAATAGAGATTGCTGTGTTCTTGGTTGCTAGGGTTGGAATTATCTAGTGCTCTCGACTAGAAACACTAGTGACGTAGAGACTCCGACGACGGGGGCTTAAGCCATGGAAAAAAGGAAGGATCAAATTGAAGCTACTGTCCATCGAGGATTTACCAAAACCGATACCCTTGAAATTTTAGAAGATATTATCCCATATACAGAATAGAGTACCAGGTAGATTATCAATGTTTGAACTGTCGAGACGGTATATAAAGACAGGATTTATTTTCTTTATAGTTGGTCTAATCCTTGGCCTGTATATGGTTATAAATAAGTACATTTTAGGCAGATGGCCGAGTCCACAGCTTATTACTGCCCATGTTCATGTTCTCCTTTTTGGTTTTATAATATCACTTATTATGGGTGTAGCTATCTGGATGTTTCCACGTCCACAATCGGAAAAGCACTACAGTCCAAAGCTCACTGAAATAATTTATTGGCTCTTGACTCTTGGAACTGCAATTCGATTCGTTAGCGAGGTTATCAGCCCTTACCTGAATTGGATGGTGCTTAAGTGGTTAATTGTTTTAGGTGGGGTTTCCCAGGTCTCAGCTGGGATTCTTTTTGTATACAATATGTGGACACGGGTACGTCCTGTAGGTAAGCAGACCTGACCACACATATAGATTAACGGAGATTAATCATTTACCCCTTGAGCTTTGTGTAATCCATAATCTCCTTAAAAAGGGGGTCTATAAATATCTACGATGCTTTATTGTTTTACATTCCAGCGGAAATCGGTGAAAAACGCTTGGAAAGACCTCACACGTTGAAAATATTATAAAAGTGCATCACTTGGTAAGTGGATTTAGGTTAATAAACCATTACTCCTAAACTTAAAATCTAAGAAACCGTGTCTTATGTTAGAGTGTCGGACAATTTATGAGGGAAGTAAAATAGTTGGAATTTATACATAAATTTCCCTTGACAATATAAGATAACAGATTTAAAATAATGGTGAGTGATTACTCACTTGCCAGAATAAGATGAATAGGAATATAGTCAATTCTAAAACACGGATAAGTAATGTTGCTCTCGACCTCTTTATAAAAAGAGGAATAAAGGGTACGACCACAAGAGAAATAGCCAAGAGAGCAGGAATCGCCGAAGGTACGATTTATAAACACTTTAAGAGCAAAAATGACCTTGCCTTTAAGCTCTTCTTAAGCCATATGGATTCATTTAGAAATAGGCTTAGAGAAAGCATAGTTAGACATTCGAGCCCTAGGGATAAGTTGAAGGCCCTAATTGAGGCCTTTTTTGCTTTTGCAAAGGAGGAGCCAAAGGCTTACTCCTATATAATGATTGGTCACCATACGGAGTTAAGCAAAATTCCTAGGGAAAGACTAAAACCCAAGGATATATTCGTAGAGGTGATCCAAGAAGGTATAAGAAAAGGAGAATTTAGAAATGTAGATGAAGAGCTTGGGGCTGCATTGGTAATAGGGATGATAACGAGGGTTATTCTGTTTCTTAATACCGGACTTATCACCCAGGATTATAAGCAGGTCATTTCAGAGGTTATTGAGGCTTCATTTAGGGTGCTGGATGCAAGATGATTTTTTTATTGTTATGAGGTTGATAAAGAAGGGAATTAAAACGGCCCCCTTAGATTGGAGGATATAAAGAGGTATAAATCATGATTGACGGATTTCCGGAGCCACTCTCTATGCTAAGGCGTGAGCACGATGAAGAGAGGAAAAAACTCGAAGAACTCAAGGGGGCAATAAGGGATCTAAAAGTCGTCCAAGGTATGGGTTTTCAAGAAACATATCAAAAAGTAAGAGACCTTTTCTTGTTAATAGAATCAGAACTCCTGCTTCATATGAGAAAGGAAGAAGAGGGACTTTTCCCGGTTATGATGGAAGATGAAGATGAGTTATGGAATCTATCCCCTTTTATTATAGAACACTACGAGCTTGAGAGAATGGCAAGGGAGATTCATGAGATAATGGATACATTGGATAGATCTGAGGGGAAAGATGAAGCCAGAGAGCATATAATCAAAAGGTTATCTGTAAGGACTCAACTATTTGGTGAGTTTCTTTCCCATCACGTTGAGATGGAAGAGAAAGTTCTTTTCCCAATGGTTCTAGAGACGATGAATGGGGCGGAGCTTCTTCATACCCACAGATTAATGAGGATTTTAGAAACCTGGCCATCCTGTCTTTAAGGAGTTAAGCTCCGTTGGTTAAAAGTATGGAAAACGGTTTGATTAAAAAAGAGATGTTAATAACGGATATTATAGAACAATTCCCTTCCACGACAGAGGTATTTGTAAGGTATGGAGTTTGTAGCGATGAAATTATACCCAGAGAAACACTTGAGTTCTTTTCACGGGCCCATCAAATAGACCTTGAGAAGATCCTTGTCGAACTAAATGAAGCCTCCCGTAAATCGTCTTCAACTAAAGCCACAGTTCTCAGAGGAAGTATAGGTGAGATTCTCTGGAGGAGATTCTTCAAGTTTGGTATTGTTTTTGGCTCTATTGGCTGGACATTCGGAGCCGTAAATTTAGCCTATATCGCATTTAAGCGCTCTTACTTTAAGCTTCCAATTCCACTTATTTTTTCCCATACCCATATACAGATTCTCGGCTGGGTAGGGCTTTTTGTTATGGGTTTTGCCTACCAGGCCTTTCCTAGATTCAAGTTCGTTTCTCTTTGGAATCCCCGTCTCGCAAATCTTTCTATTTGGATAATTATTTTCAGTATCTCGTTGACTACACTATCGTGGGCACTCCTTCCATCCACTCCGTTCTTTATACTTGGAATATTTGGCTCAATCGGAGAGCTTATAGCCATCATGATTTTCTTTATAGTTATCTTAAAGACAATGAACCGAGCGGTAGAGAAAAGGCAGTTCTGGGAAAAGTATGTTTTTACGGCACTCGTGTTTTTCCTAATTCAAGCCCTCTTTAATCCCATTCTATTTTACCTTGTAGGGGAGGCGTCTTTAAAATCTAATATGTCTCTGCTAATCGAGAGGGTTGCTGGATTCGTAGCCCCTTATCAGGATATTCAGATATTTGGTTTTATCGTAATGATGATATTTGGTGTAAGCCAGAGGTTTGTACCCTTTGTTTTTAATACTAAAGAACCATCCAGGCGGTTAGGAGATTTTTTATTCTATATATTTCTTTTCTCTTTACTTCTGGCTGTTTCTATGCACCTCCTTATCCGCATTTATAAGCTTGAGTTCTTAAGACCGTTTATTTTAATCCCCTATTTGGGGTTCTTTATCGCATCTATCGGAGTGATTTTAAATATAGGAATCTTCGGAAGGGCAAAGGACACATCGAGAAGCCTTAAATTTATAAGGGCTGCATACATCTGGCTTATCGTCTCGATGCTACTTCTCCTTTTTCTTCCGTTTTACAGCCATTTTGTCCATGGCATGTTTTCGCATAACTACTTTGGTGCCTTTCGACACTCCCTTACGGTGGGTTTTATAAGCCTCATGATTATGGGTGTGGCAAGCAGAGTAACACCAATAATGTCGGGTATTGAGCATAAGGACTCCCTTATAGTTCCTTTTGTTCTGATCAATATGGGAAATTCCATGAGGGTCATCTCTCAGATTTTAGGTGATTTTGAAGGGATCATAGATGGTTCACTCATGGTTTGGAATACGGTTTTTCTTGCATCAAGTGGATTCATTCAGGTTATGGGATTTTCTATATGGGTTTATGATACCTGGAGCACAGCAAACGAAGGGATAAGACGCCAGAAGCAAATTGTTCTACTTAAAGAACCCCCGAAGAAGATCGAAAGGTGGATGAAAGTCGGAGAAATACTAGATTTTTATCCTCAAATTGAGGGGGTGTTCCTTGAGTTTGGATTTAAAGATATTACAAATCCGATACTCCGTAGAACAGTTGGAAAAACTATACCACTTGAGATGGCATGCAGGATGCACTCGGTAAATATTGATGAATTTTTAACGGAGTTAAATAAATATATTACTAAGCGATATAATAAAAGGAGGCAGTAGATGGCATACGTAATTGCAGAGCCGTGTATAGGAGTAAAAGACAGAGCATGTGTAGATGCTTGTCCCGTGGACTGTATCTATGATGGGGAAGACCAGCTTTACATAAATCCCGATGAATGCATTGATTGTGGGGCCTGCGTTGATCCTTGTCCGGTGGACGCCATATTCCATGAGGATGAACTTCCTGAAAAGTGGAAGTGGTATAGGGATAAAAATGTGAGCTTTTTTAAAGATAAGATAGGGC
This sequence comes from uncultured Spirochaetia bacterium, assembly GCA_964389705.1. Taxonomy (GTDB): domain Bacteria; phylum Desulfobacterota_D; class UBA1144; order Nemesobacterales; family CSP1-2; genus PSLL01. The sequence goes on along the minus strand of CAYMEO010000019.1, from coordinate 16,829 downwards.
TTTCTCCGGCGCACGGGAAGGAGAGATAAAATAGGAGGAATTACAAATGGTAGATCAACAACGGGTGCATATTGGATTGGATCAAAAGACAATCGGTGAAATAGTTGCAGCGGACTATCACATGGCTGAGATCTTCGAAAAATACGGAATCGACTTCTGCTGTGATGGTCAAAAAACGGTTCGGCAGGCCTGTGAGGAAAGAAAGATCAGTGTAGAGAAAGTAACAAAGGAGATTGAACAGAGGGCCGAGGAAAACAGAGATGTATTTAACCAGTATGATAAGTGGGAGCCTGACTTTTTAGCTGATTACATCATAAATCAATATCACACCTACACAAAGGATATGATTCCCAAGCTACGGGAGCTTACCGAGAGGGTGATTAGGATGCATGGTGAGAAACGTCCAGAGACATATAAAATTGCACACCTATGGTACAAACTCAGTGGTGATTTAGCCAAGCATATGCAAAAAGAAGAACTCCTGTTCTTTCCCTATATCAAACAATTAGCAAGGACTAAAAAAGAGGGAGCGATGCTAAAGCCTCCTATCTTCGGTTCTGCTTATCGGCTTATTCAGGAGATAGAGCTAGAGCATAAAGCCACTGGCGATTATCTGACACAGATTAAAGTCCTAAGCAATAACTTTACACCGCCTAAGGATGATTGTAGTACCTATCAGGTTTTGTATTCCTATCTAAAAGAGTTTGACAAAAACACGAAGATACATGTTCATCTTGAGAATAATATCCTCTTTCCTAAAACCATTCAATTGGAAGAGCAGATTAGAAATGTATAGAAAAAGATTAACTTTTATTGGGGAGGTGGTTGTATGAACATTCAAGAGAAATTTATCAAGGCATTCAAGCAAGAACACCAGCGGATCCTAGATGGACTACTGGCACTGAGGGAGGCAATTCGGAAAATAGACACAAAGCAAGCATCAGAAATAGTAGAGAGATTAGATAGCATCATGGGGCCTCACTTTCGCGTTGAGGAAGAGGCATTATATCCAATGCTTACCGAATATCTAGGCCAGGAAAACATCCAGAACCTTCTTAGCGAACATCAAGAGGCTGTGGAAGTATTGTATAACTTCAAAAAATACATTGGTGATGAGGCTTGGCTTTCAGCACATAGAGAAGAGGTACTCAAGAAGCTTGTTGGTTTATTTATGCATGTGACTAGTTGCGATGGTCTTTCTATAATTATTGAGCGTTTTTCAGATCGACAGAAGACCAAGCTAGCAGATTATCTGGACCATGTTCGTACTCAATCGCAGCCGTTGACACAATGGAAGATGATATCTAGCTAAATTAGATTTGTGCTCGTTCTTGTAGTGGATTACGCGCGCCGAATCTTTTTAAATGGCGTATTATTGTAGAGGGCACAATGATGAAAAAGAATAAAAAGGAAATTCGGATTCTTCTATTTGTGTTTATCGGACTTCTTGGAGTTTTCTTAATTGCCGTATCTGGTAGTCCGAAGGTATCAAACTATGAAATTGAAAAGGAGAAAAGCTCTACTGTCCTTGTTCCCAATGTCACCTTTATTCTACAGACCGGTATCGCTGAGGGACGCCTTGCCTTCATCGGTAAGGGTGGAACTATTGATGGAAAGAGTAATCCGGATTTACAAGTAAAGTTAGGGGATGTGGTTCAAATAATCCTGATTAATGGCGAGGGGGCTGAGCATAATATTGCATTTCCTGATTTCAATGTGGTTTCAGACCATGTGGTTGGAAAGGGGGCAAGCAGTGTAATTGTTTTTCGTGCTGGTAAGGAAGGAGAATTCATATACTATTGCACCCTTCCCGGGCACCGTGAGGCAGGAATGGAAGGGAAGATTCTCGTCAAAAGAGAAATAGCGATTACACCACCGCTGGCGGTGAGTATCTCTAGGGATCCTGCGGATATACCGCCACCTATAGAGAAACGCTCACCGAAGCTGGTTAGGGTAGACCTTGAGACTGTAGAAACAGAGGGAAAGCTATCAGACGGGGCAACCTATACGTACTGGACATTTAATGGTAAGGTTCCGGGTCCATTTATCCGTATCCGCGTGGGCGATACTGTAGAGGTTCACATTAGAAATAATAAAAACAGCGTGATGCTTCACTCTGTGGACTTCCATGCAGTGACAGGCCCAGGTGGGGGTACTGTGTTTACACAAGTATCACCCGGGGATGAGAAGGTATTCACATTTAAGGCTCTAAATCCTGGGCTCTTCGTTTACCACTGTGCGACACCTATGGTGGCAAATCATATAAGCAACGGGATGTACGGATTAATCCTCGTGGAACTCGAAGGAGGGTTACCCCCCGTAGATCGAGAGTTCTATGTGATGCAGGGAGAACTCTACACCAAAGAGCCGTTTGGACATCGGGGCCACCAGGAGTTCAGTGTAGAAAAACTCTTGGCTGAAACGCCGGAGTACCTTGTTTTTAATGGGGCAATAGGAGCACTTACTCAGGAACATCCTCTAAAGGCAAAGGTTGGTGAGACCGTGCGTATTTTCTTTGGTGTTGGAGGACCAAACCTTACATCATCTCTCCATATGATTGGGGAGATTTTCGACAGAGTCTATAATCAGGCTTCTCTTACTTCCGCACCCCTTACCAATGTACAGACCACAGTAGTTCCACCTGGTGGGGCCGTAATAGTAGAGTTCAAACTAGAGGTTCCGGGTCGTTATATCTTGGTAGATCATGCTATCTCACGGATGGAACGTGGCCTGATGGGTTTTCTGATAGTCGAAGGGCCACCAAATCCTGCTGTATTCCACGAGGGAAAAGCACAATAACACCGAACACTGATGGAAAAGGAGCTTATCGAGACTTTAAAGAAGGACTACTGGGGAGAGTACTTTGGCCAGGTCTGGTATATGTGGCTCGAAAGGTTTTTCTTTGATAGAAGATTAAAAGCACAGTTTAAAGAGCTTTCAGAACGGGAGAAAGAACAAGCGGTCCTTATTAAAGATGAACTTAAAAAATATAACGTAAATATAGAGGACAGATCTATACTAGCTTTTTTCGCTTTTGTTTTAGCTTTACTCTCCTTCCTTATTCCCAAGGCCTTGTTTCTAAGGGTAAATATAGGGTTTTTCAAAAAGTTTATAGATGTTCTTAAAGACCAGGAAAAGAGATTTGGTGCAGCAAACCCGGGGCTTTTTAGAAGATTGGTTAAACATGAGGAATATCAATACGAGTGTTTTAGAAGAATTCGTTTAAATACCGGGAAGTAGTTTTGGATAAAGGGTTTCACAAAACAGCAATGTATTTTTTTCGCATCTCAATTATTGTAATTCACGTTCTCGCGGCCTTTATATGGTTAGGGGGGATGTTTTTTATAGCACTCGTCGCGGTTCCGACGCTAAGAAAACTGGAACCACTTGAAAAACGCATTGAACTACTTTCTGATACCGCCAGGAGGTTTCGGAGAATAAGCTGGATAGCCGTATCGGTTTTATTGATAACCGGGGTGATTAACGCAATAAATCATGGTGTTACAACAGAGATGATCTCAACTGGCAAAATTTTCTTATCCAATTTTGGAACGATACTCACAGTAAAAGTAGTGCTCGTTCTTATTATGTTGGTTTTAAGCGCTATACATGATTTCTTTTTGGGGCCTAAAATGGTTGATATTATGAGTGTTGGTGTATCAAATCCCGAATCCCTTCAAAGAATAAAGAAGTACCGGAGATTTGTGTCATGGCTTGCAAGGGTAAATGTCATTTTGGGGATTTTGGTAATTACCTGTGCTGTGATGCTTAGCTAGGGAGTTATTTAATAAGAGTGAGAGAGGAACACACCCATAGTTGTATACTGCTTTCTGTTTTTATTAGTTTAATGTCCGATTCTCTGACATCTTACACACTCTTAGATTAATAGAAGTCAACGATTACAAAGTCTTATCAATTGGTATACATGTTGCGATACCAGAACTAACCGAAAAGGAGGTAAGAGATGGGAAGAAGAATCTCAACAATGGCTTTGGTGGGTTTTCTATTGATGCTTGTATCGTGTAAAGGCAAGGAACAGGAAGAATCAAGATCAAAGGTTTATGAAACAAAAAAGGAGATAATTCAAACGGAACAAGACAAAACAAAAGCGCTCCTTCCGATTAATCATGAGCTTGCGGAGAAAGGAGAAGAGATATTCAAGACCAAGGGGTGCTCAGGATGCCACACAATTGGAAAAGGGAGGCTCACAGGTCCGGATCTTGCGGGGGTTACAAAAAGACGGAGCCTTGAATGGATCCAAAACTGGATTCTCCATCCCGAAGTGATGCTGGAGAGGGATCCAATAGCTAGGGAACTCTTAGCGACTTATCTTGTAAGGATGCCTAACCAAAATCTCACAAGGGAACAGGCAGAGGCAGTCATTATGTATCTTAGAGAAAAGGATTCCGAAACAAAGAAAGAATCCGAACATAGAGAACAAAAATAAATCCTTTGTAAAAAAGGAGGTAAATAAAATGAGACTCATAAACTACGGAAAGGGATTTTTGTTTTTTTTCCTCTTATTTGCTTTAACTGGTCTTTTCTTTGCTTGCAAAGGAAAGGAAAGCCCGGCTGAAAAGGTTTATATACCGCCCGGGAAGTATGATAGTTATTATGCTTTTCTCTCCGGCGGTCACTCGGGTCAGGTACAGGTATTCGGGCTTCCTTCAGGAAGGCTACTGAGACAGATACCCGTTTTTGCCCCTGATATGGCTATAGGATGGGGGGTTGACGAAGAGAGCAAAAAGATAATGGGAGGATATACGTGGGGGGATGCTCATCACCCAGCACTCTCAGAGACTAACGGCGATTATGACGGCAGATGGCTGTTTATAAATGACAATCCAAACGCTCGTATAGCCCGTATAAATCTGAAGACGTTCCGTACAGAAGAGATAATCCAAATTCCTAATGTTGCTGGGAACCACGCAAGCCCATTTGTCACGCCCAATACGGAGTATCTGATTGGCGCAACTAGGTTCTCTGTCCCCGTACCGAATCGTGATGTTCCAGTAGAAAGCTACAAAGAAAATTTCAATGGAGTAATAGCTTTTGTGAGTGTGGATAAAGACACAGGACACATGCAGAACGCCTTTCAAATCCTGATGCCCCCATTTGATTATGATCTAGGTGATGCTGGTAAACTGGTGAGCTACGGATGGGCATTCTTCAGCTCATACAACACAGAAGAGGCATACAAGAACCTAGAGGTCGAAGCCTCACAGAAAGACAGAGACTTCATAGCCGCTGTAAACTGGAAAGCGGCGGAAGAGGCGATTAAACAGGGAAAATACAAAGAGATAAACGGCGTTAAAGTCATTGATCCAAGAGAGGTAAAAGGTATTGTCTATTTTCTGCCCACACCTAAGAGCCCGCACGGAGCCGATGTTTCTCCGGATGGAAGATATATAGTCGGCGGCGGAAAGCTTGCCGCAGTAGCTTGCGTACATAGTTTTGAAAAGATGCGGGAAGCCATCAAAAAGGGCGATTTTGACGGAGATGCTATGGGAATACCAATCCTAAAATATGAATCTGTCAGAGTTGCAGAGGTTCCAGTGGGTCTCGGTCCGCTTCACACTCAATTTGATGACCAGGGGTATGCCTATACATCCCTTTTTGTAGACTCAGCAATTGCCAAGTGGAAACTAGGGACATGGGAAGTAGTGGATAAGATACCAGTTTATTACAACATCGGTCACCTTGCCGCCGTCCATGGAGATACGGTCAAGCCAAGGGGTAAGTTTCTCCTTGCCTTGAATAAGATTGCCAAGGGGAGGTATCTGCCTGTAGGTCCTTCACATCCAGAGAGCGCACAGCTTATTGATATATCCGGCAAAAAGATGGAGATGCTGCTTGATTTCCCAACTCAGGTAGAGCCCCATTATGCTCAGATAATTGATGCCTCCCTCATAAAGCCGGAGCTTGTGTACCCGCTTGATCAAAACAACAATCCTTATGCAACTAAGAGCGCAGACAAAACCCGTGTGGAGCGAAACGGTAATAGGGTGGATGTCTATATGATTGCAATAAGGAGTCATTTTACCCCGGATATTATTAAAGTTCAGGAGGGCGATACCGTTTACTTCCATGTAACTAATCTGGAACAAGACGTAGATATTACCCACGGGTTCGGCATCAGTTTTTCCAGTGTAGATATGCAGGTTGATCCAGGTGAGACAAAAACAGTTGAATGGATACCTCAAAAGCCGGGTATATATCCGTTTTACTGCACAAACTTCTGCTCAGCGCTTCACCAGGAGATGCAGGGGTATATTGAGGTAGCCGCTAAAGGCTCTCTCAGTAAAAACTAAAAGAAAAAGGGAGAGGCATTGCTTGTCCTTCCCCTTCTTTGTAATTTGAGGTATTAAAGATAATTCATCCTCTTTCTAAAGTTGGGATAATGCCATGGCTAAGGAGACATTAACCGTTATTGATAATCGTACAGGCAAAAGCTATGAAATTCCCATTCGCCTATCAAAGCGAGGGCGAATCCTTATTCTTATTGCGGCCCTTTTAATTATCCCGGCGATATTTCTTCCTATATGGACAATAAGACTCGTAGCTCCTCAGTATCCGTTAGGAATAAAGATGTCTATATATGCGAACAAGCTGACGGAATATAACCCGGAAACTGGTATGACGAGTAATACTCCCAGAATGATTAATGGTCTTAACCACTATATAGGGATGCACGAGATAAAACCTGATGAATTCAAGGAGTTTCGATGGCTTCCTTTAGCCATTATTGCCTTCAGTATACTCGCACTTCTATCAGCAATCTTAGGGAAATGGCATTTTGCTACGGCAGGATGGGTTTTATTTATATTATTTGGTTTCCTTATGATTGGGGATTTTTACAGATGGCTTTATGAGTATGGGCATAACCTTAATCCGGAGGCCGCTATAAAAATAGACCCATATATGCCGCCTCTTATTGGATGGAAGCAGCTTGCAAATTTTAAGGTTATAAGCCTTCCAGGCTCTGGCGCGATACTTATGGGATTTGCGGCAATCCTTGGACCGGTGGTACTATGGCTCGAATCAAGGCAACGAAGACGGCAATTATCTTAATTGTGTGTTTTATTACAACTGTCGGCTTGTGTGTGAAATCTTTTGGTAAGGAAATCATCGTAGGGAAAGAAGCGGCCTATTCTTCAATCATGGAAGCCATTCAGAGATCAACCGAAGGAGACACAATAGTGGTCAAAGGGGGAGTTTATAGAGAGAATGTAGTTATAAACAAGAAAATACGACTCATCGGTGAAAATCAATCTGTCATCGACGGCGACTATCGAGATGATGTTGTAAGAATCGAGGCAGATAATGTCCTGATTAAGGATTTTATTATAAGAAAAAGTGGAAGCGACCTACTCAAGGACGAAAGTGGCATAAAGGTGGTGAATTCAGAAGGGGTTATAATCGAAGGCAATCAGCTTCAGGATGTATTAATTGGTATCTATCTTTATGCATCCGGCGGCAATACGATTAAAAATAACACATCATATGGAAGGGCCGATTACACAACAGAGGAATCGAATGGTAACGGAATTCATCTCTGGAAGTCACCAAATAACATAATAGAGGGAAACCATATCATAAAGCACAGAGACGGCATATATGTGGAGTTCTCACCTGGCAACTCTATAATGAATAACCACTGTGAAAGAAACGTGAGGTACGGTCTCCACTATATGTATTCAGACGGCAATACATTTGAAGGAAACATATTTGAGCGGAATGGAACCGGAAGTGCGCTTATGTATTCTAGAAATATCGTTCTCAGAAAAAATAACTTTAAAGATAATATTGGTCCAAACGGATTTGGAATTCTTCTTAAGTCTCTAACCGATAGCACTGCCGAGGAAAATATAATCTCTAATAACACCGTAGGGATTTTCATGGATGATGCAAATAGAGATGTGTTTACCAAGAATATTTTTTCACAAAACGGATGGGCAATTGATCTATTCTCTAGCTCTAGCGATAACATTCTATATGCAAATGACTTTTTGGATAACACATATCAGGTAATGACAGATACAGAGCGAACAACAAACCGATTCTTCAAGGATTCAACAGGTAATTACTGGAGTGACTACAGAGGGTATAACGGATATGATTTAAATGGAGACGGAATCGGAGACATTCCCTATAAGCCTGTAAAGCTCCTTTCATACCTAATGAAACGCTATCCCGATCTTACAGTCTTCTCAGGGAGTCCGGGACTTAAGGCGCTTGAGTTTGCCGAAAGGGTTATTCCGGTGCTAAATCCCGTGGAAATAGAAGATCCATATCCGCTGATGAATCCGGTTCGAATCGAGGGGTATTCAAAATGATTAAAATAGAGAACCTAGTGAAAAACTATGGAGATGTAAAGGCCCTGCAGGGGGTTTCTTTTGATGTACAAAAAGGTGAAACATTTGCCATAATCGGTCCAAATGGTGCTGGAAAAACCACTTTGCTTAACTCCATTCTTGGGTTGATACACCCAAGTGCCGGAAGAATAGTAGTTGATAATATTGAATTAAGTGAGAGTCCGAAGGAGGTAAAAAAGAGAATTGGATACGTCCCACAGAGAATATCATTTCATGAAAACTTAAGCGTATTTGAATCTATCGGATTTTATGGTGCGCTCAGAGGGATAAGTGGTACTAATTTGGAGAAAGCTCTAGGTACTGTAGGTATGTTGGAACAAAGAGACAAGAATATCCGAACCTTATCGGGAGGGATGCTTCAGAGGCTTGCCCTTGCCCAAGCCATTATAGCCGATCCACCGATTCTTATCCTTGACGAGCCTACAATTAGCTTAGATCCCGAAGGAAGAATAGCTTTTAAGAGGCTTATCAGAGAGGAGAAGAAAAAAGGAAAGACGATTCTACTCTCATCTCATATCCTTAGTTATATAGAAGAGTTAGCCGATAAGATAGCCATACTCGTTTATGGAAAGCTTGTGGCACTTGATACACTGCCGGGATTACGAAATAAGCTCGGACTTAACTCGATTCTCGAGATAGTAATTGAAAACCTCGATCCGTATGCAATTAAACTCGTCGAGAATTTAGGAGTAAAGGGTGCTGAGATTAATGGGAAGAACATAAGATTATTTGTACACTCTGAAGATAAAATAAGGGTAATTAAGACTCTAATAAATAACGGGTTTAATATAGTGGATTTTTGGACTGAAAACCCGTCGCTTGAAGAGATCTTTATCAAATATACGGAGGGTAATTTCGATTCTTAGAGTAGGAATCTATTTGTCTTTATTGCTGTTTATCGTCGGTTGCCAGTTCCAAAACTCCCCCGTTCCCATAGACAAGGGGGTAGAGATGTGCGAGTACTGTCGGATGATAATAGGTGATTTTCACTATACTGCTGAGATTATTGAAAAAAGAAAAGTCCACAAGTTTGACGACATCGGGTGCATGCTCGCCTATGCCCAAGTTAATAACCTGAGCCATGAAAAGGCTAGTTTCTGGGTAGCCGACTTTGATACTACAATTTGGATTGAAGCAGAAGAAGCCAATTTTGTTATCTCTCCTGAGATTCATACGCCGATGGGGTATGGGATTATAGCCTTTAAAGACCCTATCAAAGCCAAGGAATTTGCAGGTACAACTAGGGGTAGAGTTTTGCAATTCGAGTCCGTATCCAAGATAAACTGGAAATCGAGATATGAGCACTGATATAAGCCCAATTTACTTAATCGCTAAAAGGGAGTTTCTAGATGCCGTAAGAAACAGATGGCTTTTCTTTTTTGCCGTTCTTTTTATTATTCTGGACTTAACCGTTTCATATTCCGGAATAGTAAGTGGTGGAGACAATACTTTCCTCAAGCCTGCCGTAAGCCTGCTAAATCTCGTTTTGATTCTCGTCCCTCTTATAGCGCTTATAATGGGGGCAAATAGTTTTACAGGGGCTAAAGAATCGTGGGAATTGCTTCTAATCCAACCCATAAGCCGAAAAGAGGCAATACTGGGAAAATACATCGGTCTCGGAACAGTCATCACCGCAACCATTCTCCTCGGTTTCGGCTTTGCCGGGGTGGTTCTTATTCTCAACATAGGATACAGTGGGATCTCACGCTTTTTATTTCTAATTTTTCTTTCTGTTCTGCTCTCTCTTATTTTTCTATCAATTGCCTCCCTTACTTCAGTAGTTTTAGGAGAAAAGGCAAGGTCTATTGGAATCAGTTTTATACTCTGGTTTTGGTTTGTAGTTATATACGATTTTTTCTTTATAGGTTTAACTCTAGCTCTCAGGGAGGTAATTATTGTGCTTCTGTTTTTAAATCCTGCTGATCTTGTAAGAACGGTTCTTCTAGTCTCTATTGGAAATGCCGCTCTTGTGGGACCTGCAGGGGCAGTACTTAACAAAACCTTTGGAACTTCAACGGGTATTATACTTTCTTTAACCGTTCTTCTTGTCTGGTTTTTAATTCCACTTGTTGTGGCTATTTATATTTTTGAGAGAAAGGATATTTAGCCCATGTCAGTACACATACCTAAATGAACCTAGACAAATCAACACATATCGGCATATAATTGAGATAGAATTATCAGCCAAATTAAGTAATTGTATGGAGGGTGAAGGGATGAGGAAACTTTTGTTTCTTGCTATTGTGGCTTTTGCTGTTCCTTTTTCAACTCAAGTCATAGCCCGGTCTGATAAGTCAATTGGGCATAAATGTTATAAGTCTTATCATAAGGAGGGCGGAAACCAAGTAGCGGCTTGTATCTATCAGCAATGCCAACAAAAGTATAAAAACCAGAATATAAATTTTCAGATTCAATGCCAAACAGTAGCAAATAAGCAATTTCTTGATTTGGTTAGTAAAAGCCAGGGGAAATAATATGTGCGAAGGCTTACCATAATTAACTGATAAAGATGACCGCAAATCCGATTCGGAGTTATCCTAAGTATGGCTAACGCCAAACTCAAAGACCTCGGACTCAGCGGAGGTATTTCATCCTGTAACGGGAATAGCCCCTATAACTTCTGTAACATGATGAATAATGCCCGCTGCACTCCACGTTCTGTAGACAGACCAATCGGAGATATTAAATATATTGCTCTTGATGTGAAATGGTAGAATTGTCGGCTACTACCTCCTTTGCTTTTCCTACGGTACAAAGAAGATTGAATAATATTAAGACTGTTATTGGGGTACACGTTTACTCTCTCTTTCTATTATTCTGCTCAAAATTTGGGTTAGTGTCTCCTCTATAGTTTTATCTGTAGTTACAACTAGATATTTGTCTTTTGGGAGCTCATTTGGTTCCTCAAACTCATCTCTAAATCTCTTAAATATCTCCCACCTTCCATCAGAGATGGATCCTCCTCTTTTCTCTCTTTCAATGAGTCTTCTCTTAATATGTTTCTCACTGGCCTTCGTTTCAATAAAGTAGAAAGGTATTCCCAAAGCCTCAGCCTCATGAAGAATCAATTCTCTAAACTCTCTCTTTGAAAAACTGGCATCGAGAATTACTATTCCTCCCTCCTCTACAACCCTTCTTCCTCTATTTAGAATCTCACGATATGTTATTTCAGTAATATCTCTTGAATAAATCCCTTTATCATACTCCTCATATCTCTTTTCATTTGGCTTTATGCCCATAACCTCTTTTCTCACTCTATCAGAAGATATAACCTTACAAGAAAGCTCATTAGAAAGCGCATGGGAAAGTGTGCTTTTTCCCGTTCCTATAAGACCAAAGACCACAATGAGTGCGGGCTTCGAGCCAAAAAGGGCGTACCTTAGAGCAAGCTTAAAATACCTCTTTGCTCTTTTCTCAGAAGATTGCCTCTGTTTGTCGGGAATCTCCGCCTCTTCACTTCTTATGCTCTCTACTTTACCTCTTACATAGGCTCTATAGCATTTGTAAAAATCAATTACATCAAAAATCGTGTCGTCTCCCATTCTTTTGGATATTTCAGACACAATAAAATTTGCAAAATTGCTATAGCCGTTGAAATCCAAGTCCATTGCTAAAAAACCTATATCCGAAGCAATATCAATGTATCTAAGCCTATCGTTAAACTCTATGCAGTCATAGATACAAACATCTTGAGGGTTTAGATTTATGTGCTCAATATGAAGATCGCCGTGGCAGTCTTTAATTAAACCCCTTTTAATTCTCTCTTCAAAGAGACTGGATTTCTCCCTAAAGAATGTATAGTTATAGAACTTAATTGCATCATATGCGGCTTTTGAAATTGTTTTTCCAACAAAACGCTCTGAAAGTGAAAAATTTTCATCAACGTTTATCCTAATCCTCTCCGGTCTCCCGTATTCACTTATCTCTTTCTTCACCACCTGTCCATTATAGAACTCAACTAGCTTTTCTATAATCCTAATTAAATCACAATTGGTAATTCTGCCTCTTGAAAGGAGATTCTTAAGAAAATACCTATCAGGCAGCTTTCTCATCTTTACGGCGTACTCAATGGTCTTATCGCCTTCTCCAAAGATGAAATTGCCATTTCTAATAGAAATTTCTTTAACTCCTATGTATGCGTCACAAAGCCTACTGTTCAATTCTACCTCTCTTTCACAATAATACTTTCTCTTATCAAGGGTTGAAAAATCTAAAAAACCAAAATTCACGGGCTTCTTTATTTTATAAACATACGGGGGTGCTATAAAGACGTGAGACGCATGGGTCTGTATGTGTCTTACATCCCTTGGTTTATGCGGGTAAGAAGAGGGATTTAGAAGAAATTCAATTAGGTCGGAGTACCCTTTTTCTTTTTTTTTCTCATCTCTCTTGCTGTTTCTATAAGAAGTCATCGTGTAAATACTTTTTTCTTTTTGTCTTAAGGCAAGCTTTATGCCAATAATTTTAGTGCATATTATTTATTATTAAAGTATAAGAATTGCATAGACGAACCTCTTCCATTAAAGATGGCTTAATCCGTCAGAATTTAAGACATATGACACCTCCTACTGCTGGCTCATAGACTGCAATTTTGAAGAATTGGATAAGAGATTAAAAAAGAGAAATTAAAAGTTGACATTACTTATTCTGGGGATGCTGATCCTTAAGAATTAAAGCATCTTATATTTTATTGGCGGGTCCCGTAATGTATTGAAGTGGGATTGGTGCCATTTCCATTATAGTATCTTCTTTAAGAATCTGAAATGGCACTATGGTTAAAACTCACTTCGGCAGCCTGGTTTATTTATCCTGGCACTCACGTTGGCGATGACAGGAGAAGTTGCCTAAAGGAGCAGATGATAGAACTTAACCGAGCGAGCTATGGAATAGCAGGAAAGCAGTAACCTTGTTCCTCCTGGTATGGGAAACATGGACTTTACCCGGAAATTGAGATGAGACAAACTCCTCGTTGAGGCTTTGGATTGTATACTGGGGACACAAACTGATGATGTGGATAAAGAATAGACAAATCCACATATATGGACTTGTCAGTATAGATTTTGGGTCAGTCTCAATTGGGATAGATGGTGTAGAAAAGCCTGTCCAGTTAGTAGTAGTCAGAGGATTTGGAAAAGATCCTATGGTACTATTGACTAATTTAAAGGCAGAAGAAAAGAGAGATTATATATGAATATAATCAGAAAATATGGTCTTACTAACTTTGGGTAGAGTTCCGTTTTTTCCTTGAGCTTAGAAAAAAAGAGAGTTATAATCTATCTAATATAATATCAGGTGTTCTAAAAGAAAAGCAGTGTAAATTGCTATCTGTTATCCTGAGAAGAGGGAAAAAAGAATATAATCCCCATTAGTGACTTTGAGGCTGAATAAATATCTACGGAGGTAAAGATATATAGAGAAGGTTCACGGACGAATTTCAGGACTTAAACCCAGCGAGATTCATAACCTCTCAAGGCTTTATAAAAGAAGGATTCCAGTAAGAGAGATAATAACCCTAGAGCTTGGAAGAACGCTCTCACAACTATCATATGATCTTAGAAAGAGCATAACCCTCCTTATAGATAGAAAAGGGAAGGTCCAAGTGGTGTTCGTAGGGGACTCATACGAAGTACCGTTCGATGAGATTATTGAAAGATCGAGAGAGGCAAAATATAGGTTAAGAGGCTACCGACTTATCCATACACATGTTAAGAACCCAAATCTTACCCATCCCGATCTAGTAACGCTCATTAACGAAAGGCTAGACTTAATAGGCGTGCTTGAGATAAAGGAGGGGGGAATTCCGGGTAGGTTTCAGGTGGCCCATATTCTTCCTCCTAACCCTCAGGGGGAAATGTGGAAGATATTAAACTACAGTGACTTAGGTAGGGTGGACATAAATTTTGAAGAACTAATAAGAGATATTGAAAATGAATCTGAAAGAACCTACTTTGATTTCGGGGGAAGGAGGGAAAAAGAAGGAGTTTTTCTTATAGGATTCTCTACAAGATCTAGGGTTGAGGCTGAGGAGTCAGTAGAGGAGCTAAAAGAGCTTGCCCGTTCAGCAGGCAAAGTGGTACTTGATAAAACCATTCAGATTAGAAGCCAAATTGAGCCTAGGTATCTAATAGGAAAAGGAAAACTTGAGGAGATAATCCTTAGAGCCAAACAACTCGGAGCCGATACGCTCATTTTTGATGTGGAATTGACTCCGGCTCAAGTAAGAGCGATCTCCGAAGAGACAAACCTTCGTGTGATGGACAGGACTCAATTGATACTTCAAATATTTGCCGAACGCGCTAAAACAAGCGAAGGGAAAATCCAGGTTCAACTTGCGGAGCTGCGATATATGCTTCCCAGGCTCACGGGTCGCGGAGTTGAATTATCTCAACTCGGAGGCGGCATAGGAACAAGAGGCCCAGGCGAGCAAAAACTCGAGGAGAAAAGAAGGAGACTCAGAGAAAGAATAGGGCAGCTTGAGAACCAAATCAAAGAACTCAGTAAAAGACGTGAGCATACAAGAAAGCATAGAAGAGAAATGGGTATGCCTACGGCTACCCTTGTCGGCTATACAAATGTTGGAAAATCAACTCTATTTAATGCACTCACAAAGAGTGGGGTAGTAGTTGAGAATAAGCTCTTTTCTACTCTAAACCCGACTACAAGAAGGCTTACCTTGCCCAGTAGAAGGGATATACTTCTTACGGATACTGTAGGCTTCATTAGAAATCTGCCCAAGGAGCTTTTAGATGCATTCCGCGCGACACTTGAAGAGCTAGGTGAGTCTTCTCTTCTTATCCACGTCGCTGATTCAAGTGATCCACTCGTGGAAGAGAGGATAGAGTCCGTAGAAAAGATACTCAATTTGGTGGGTTACGGTTCTATTCCCCGATTTATTACATTCAACAAAATAGATGCTACTCCTACCGAAGTAATTGAGAGGTTAAAGAGAACGTATAATGCTCCTTTTATCTCTGCGCTTAATAAAGAAACATTGAGGGATTTCTTAGAAAGGTTGGATTTCGAATTTGATTGGCTTGGCTCTCAAGAACAAAGAGAAACAGTACCTGATTCAATAGAAAAAATAAAGGCCTAAAGTTAATTTTTTAGGCCTTTTGTGGTATCAATATCTGTAATGTTGGCTGATTATTGACCTCTAGATGATAGTTAATATAGAGCTAAATCTCCACCTCGCTTATCCCTCTCTTTAGGACTTTAACATTATCTTCGCGCCGTGTAACCTCAAAGCCGAGCACTATTCTTCCATCCTGCTGATCTACTTCCCAGCCATCTGCAATGAGTGTATCTCCAGGGTAAACAGGACTTGCAAACCGGCAGCCGAGCCTCTTTAATTTTCCCGGATCGCCATCAAGATAGCACTCTATGATGGCTCTCATCGTCATAGAGAGCGTACAAAGTCCGTGTACTATTATTCCTTTAAGACCTGCCGATTTTGCTACTTTCTCATCTATGTGGATTGGATTTGTATCTCCCGAGGCCTCTGCATAGCGATACGTAATATCCTTAGGTACTCTTATGACTTTTCTAAATATCGGTTGAGTCTCAATACCTACTTGATCCTGTTCTTCCTTTTTCCCTTCCTTTCTTTTCTGCTGCCCGCTTCCTGCCCCTCTTATAAAGATTCCCCAATCGGATTCTACGACTCTCTCTCCTTTCTCATTATCGGAAATGACTTTAATAGTAAGAAGCTCTCCACTTCCTCTGTCCTCTATATTTTTTATCTTTGCTCTAGAGATGATTTTATCTCCAGGCTTAATGGGCTTATAAAACCGCATATCCTGTTCTCCATGAACGAGCATAAGCAGGTTATAAGCAAGCTGCTCAGGGCCTCCATGGAGACCCTCATCGGACCATATTTTCTCAGCTAGCAGTAATTCATGAACAACTGCAAAGCTCGGAGGGGCCATAGGATTGATATTAGTAAAGCTGGGTTTGGCTCCGTTAAAACTGTAGTAGCTCAGATTGCGTGCGCCGATTGCCCAAGCGTATTTCTCAATTGCCTCCTTAGTAACCTCATAAACAACAGGTGGAGACTCTAGGCCTATATACTCCCTGTTAAGCCCCATAGTATTTTTCCTCCCTTTTTTGAGATTTTGTAATAACACTGCTTGTTGAAAAAGATTTTTTCAATTTTAAATGGTGATTTTGGCTTCGCAAGTGCTTACATATTGGTTTAGACTGTCTTATCGGCCGATTAGTTCCAAAAGACCAACAGCTTGGGGGGGTAAATAGCCCATTTTTTGCTGAATAATCAAAATCATACGCTTTCATGGGGCCTAATAGTTTTCATCCTCCGTTAGTAAGATTCTAATGTAAATAGAAGGGGTTGTCAAGGTTTTTATTCGCAATTGCAAACAGAAACTGGCCTTATTTCCCTAACACTAGGGGAGAATATATAATTTGCCAGTAGTCTAATATGCCGCTTTCATTCTTCAT